>NZ_VISM01000001.1:1843750-2155833 GCF_007827455.1 Lutibacter sp. Hel_I_33_5 | reverse complement strand
GGAAATGATGATATGTACATGGAGAAACTAATTGAAGAACCACGTCATATAGAAATTCAGATTGTTGGAGATTCTTTTGGAAAAGCATGTCATTTATCAGAAAGAGATTGTTCTGTTCAACGTCGTCATCAAAAATTAACAGAAGAAACTCCTTCTCCATTTATGACTGATGAATTGAGAGAGAATATGGGTGCTGCTGGTGTTAAGGCTGCTGAATATATAAAATATGAAGGCGCTGGTACTGTAGAATTTTTAGTTGATAAGCATAGAAATTTCTACTTTATGGAGATGAATACTCGTATTCAAGTAGAACACCCAATTACTGAAGAAGTTGTGAACTACGATTTAATTCGAGAGCAAATTTTAGTTGCTGCTGGTGTGCCAATTTCTGGAAAAAATTATTTTCCGAAATTACACTCTATAGAATGTAGAATTAACGCTGAAGATCCTTACAATAACTTTAGACCAGCTCCTGGAAAAATAACTACTTTTCATGCACCAGGTGGACACGGAGTTAGAATGGACACACACGTATACGCTGGTTATATGATTCCGCCGAACTATGATTCTATGATTGCTAAATTAATTGTAACAGCTCAAACCAGAGAAGAAGCAATTAATAAGATGAAACGTGCTTTGGATGAATTTGTAATTGAAGGAGTTAACACTACCATTCCATTTCATAGACAATTAATGGATCATCCAGATTATGTTGCAGGTAACTACACAACTAAATTTATGGAGGATTTCGAAATGAAATAATAAACCTATTTATTTCTTATAAAATAAATCAAAATAGAGAATACAGTTTGTATTCTCTATTTTTTTTATATTTACCAATTATAATCTATAACTTCATGGCTTTAAAATTAAAAATAGACGGAATTGATAAAACGATCATAAAACGATTAGTAGAAAATGCAAGAACACCTATTCTTAGTATTGCAAGAGAAGTAGGTATTTCTGGTGCAGCTATTCATCAAAGATTAAGAAAACTAGAACAATCTGATTTAATTGAAAGCTATAATTTATCTATAAACGTAAAAGCCTTAGGATATAATACTACAGCATTTGTAGGCGTATTTTTAGATTCATCTAGCTTATATTCTTCAGCTATTAAAAGACTAAAAGAAATTCCAGAAGTTGTAGAAAGCCACTATACTACTGGTAATTACGCTGTATTCATTAAAATTCTATGTAAAAATAATGAGGATTTAATGAATTTATTGAATAAAGAAATTCAAAGTATTAAAGGGGTTTCTAGAACAGAAACTTTTATTTCTTTAGATCAACAAATTAAACGTCAGATTAAGGTTTAAATACTATTAATTTTAAAATTGTATCTTTGAGCCATTCAAATAACAACCTCCAGTATTGTTATTCACAATTTGTTTGCAACCCCAAATATATCTCCTCCATCACATATCCAAGTCAAAAAACTGTACTTAATTAAATATTTAATTTTTATAAATATTTAAAAAATCTTTGCGCATTTAATTTTGCCTAAAGTATCAGTTATCATGAAAATAAAAGGTATTATTCTTTTAATTTCCCTCATTTCTTTTTTTAATATTCAAAAGGCAAACACTCAAGAGCAAAAAATAAATTCTTTAGTAAATAATTGTTGGGAGATAATTTCAGACAGTAGAAAAGCTAAAGTATTTGAAAACAAAAAATGCAATGCTGTTAAAAGCAGAAGTAAATATAGATTTAATAGAGACAGTACATTGTTTCTTTCTTACTCACATCCTTCATTAAAATATAAAACTCCTAAAAAATCGGGGAAATGGATATTTAATAAAGTAAATAATATTTTAATCTTAGAATATAAAGATTCGATTCGGTACAGTAAAAAAATGTGGAAAATTGTCTATTTATCTCAAGACAGTCTAAAGGTGAAAAAGATTCGATTTATTAGAAACTATTTATAATATAAAAAGCCTTAACATTTCTGTTAAGGCTTTTGTACTGAAGATGGGACTTGAACCCATACGGGCATTACTGCCCACTGGATTTTAAGTCCAGCGTGTCTACCAATTCCACCACTTCAGCATTGGTATTTTATAAGGTATAGAGCGAAAGACGGGATTTGAACCCGCGACCCCCACCTTGGCAAGGTGATGCTCTACCCCTGAGCTACTTTCGCGTAGTCGTATATTAAAGAACAATCTCTACAAGCTTAATGAGCTTTTATAAGAGAGGTGCAAATATATAAAGTTTTTTGAATTTAAAAATTATTTTTTGAATAAAATTAATCTAAATTTTATTCGAAAAAATTAACGACTAAACCACAAATAAAAAAATGACAACTCATCTTAAATTTTCTACAAAAAAAATACTTTTTATTACCTAATCATAAAAAATAATGAAGATGAAAATCAATGATTTCGAATGTTAACATACGTAAGTTATAAATTTTTAATCCGTAAAACACATAACTTACTTATACTAAACAAATTATTTAGTCAATAAAAAAGCCATAACTAAATAGTTATGGCTTTTGCTCCCCCTCTAGGACTCGAACCTAGGACCCTCTGATTAACAGTCAGATGCTCTAACCAGCTGAGCTAAGGAGGAGTTTGCATCACAAATTTTGTGTTTTGCGAGTGCAAATATATACCTTTTTAATACACTGCCAAAAAAATATTACTAAAAATAACCCTCTTTTTTGAGGATTATTCATCAAAAAAATGAATTCTACTTTTTCTAAAAGTTGTATTTTTGTAATAATTATTAGTTCGCAAAATAAGAGCTACTTTTTTTATGGATAAATTTTCGTTTTTAAACGCAGCACATACAGGATTTATTGCCGATTTATACGAACAGTATTTACAAAAGCCAGATACTGTAGAACCAAGCTGGAGAAGCTTTTTTCAAGGATATGATTTAGCTAATGAAAACTACTCTTTAACTGATGAGGATATTTCTTCTGAAATTCCTGAAGAAGTTAGAAAAGAATTTTTAGTAGTAGACTTAATAAATGGATACAGAACAAGAGGTCATTTATTTACCAAAACAAACCCAGTTAGAGATAGAAGAAAGTACACTCCTACGCTAGCAATTGAAAATTTTGGACTCTCTAAAGAAGATTTAAATACTACCTTTAACGCAGGAGAAGTTTTAGGACTGGGTAAAACCACACTTTCTAAAATTGTACAACACCTAGAAACTGTTTATTGTGACTCTATTGGCGTTGAGTATATGTACATGCGAAACCCAGAAAAATTAAAATGGTGGCAGGATCAATTAAACTCGAACGATAATCACCCTAATTATTCTATTGACGCAAAAAAATACATTCTATCAAAATTAAATCAGGCGGTAACTTTCGAAAGTTTTTTACAAACAAAATATGTTGGTCAAAAACGTTTTTCATTAGAAGGCGGAGAAACATTAATTCCTGGAATTAGTGTTTTACTTCGTGATGCAGCAGAAAAGTTTGGTGTTAAAGAATGTGTTTTAGGAATGGCGCATAGAGGAAGATTAAACACCTTAGTGAATATCTTTAAAAAACCTGTTCGTGATCTATTTAGTGAATTTGAAGGCAAGGATTTTGAAGATCAAAATATTGACGGAGATGTAAAGTATCACTTAGGATTAACGTTAAGTAAAACTTATAGAGACGGAAATGAAATCAAAATGAATTTGGTTCCAAATCCATCCCACTTAGAAACCGTTGCTTCTGTTGCAGAAGGAATTACGAGAGCTAAGATTGATAGAAAATATAATGGTGATGAAAGTAAAATATTACCTATTATAATCCATGGTGATGCTGCAATTGCAGGTCAAGGAATTGCTTATGAAGTTACTCAAATGGCAAAACTAAATGGGTATAAAACAGGTGGAACTATCCATATTGTTGTAAATAATCAAATAGGTTTTACCACAAATTATTTAGACGCACGTTCTAGTACCTATTGTACAGATGTTGCAAAAGTAACTTTATCGCCAGTATTGCATGTAAATGCAGATGATACAGAAGCTGTTTGCCATGCTATGGAAATGGCTTTAGAATTTAGAATGAAGTTTAAAACAGATATTTTCATTGATTTATTAGGCTATAGAAAATATGGTCATAATGAAGGTGATGAACCTCGTTTTACACAACCAAAGTTATATAAAGCAATTGCAAAACATAAAAACACCAAAGAAATTTATGCTGAACAATTGACTAGTGAAGGAAGTATTGATGATGACTATTTAACATCAATTACTTCTGAATTTAAACAAATGCTTGAAAAAGAATTTGATGCATCTAAAAAAGTAAAGACTTCTAAAGTAAAGGAGTTTATGGAATCTACATGGAAAGATTTTAAACGTCAGCGTTTAGATGCCATGCTACAACCAATAGACACAAAATACGGTTTAGATAGTTTAAAAAATATAGCCAAAGTAGTTTCAACTGTTCCAGAAAATGTAAAATTTGTTAGAAAAGCAGAACGTATTTTACAAGGAAGAGCAAAAATGGCTTTCGAAACAAATTCTTTAGATTGGGGAATGGCGGAAAATTTAGCTTATGGTTCTTTAATGGAAGAAGGATTTAATGTTAGAATTTCTGGTCAAGATGTAGAAAGAGGAACTTTTTCACACAGACATGCCATTTTAAGAGATGAAGTTTCTGAAGAACGTATTAATCTTTTAAATACCAATCCGAAGAACAAAGGAAAAATGACGATTTATAATTCGTTATTATCAGAATATGGAGTTCTTGGGTTCGATTATGGATATGCAATGGCAAATCCGAATACCTTAACTATTTGGGAAGCTCAATTTGGAGATTTTTCTAATGGTGCGCAGATTATGTTCGATCAATATATTTCTGCTGCCGAAGATAAATGGAAAATGCAAAACGGAATTGTTGTCTTACTTCCTCACGGATATGAAGGACAAGGTTCTGAGCATTCATCTGCAAGAATAGAACGTTATTTACAGTTATGTGCAAAAGACAATATGACGCTTGCAAATTGTACAACACCTGCAAATTTTTATCATTTGTTACGTAGACAAATGAAACGTACTTATAGAAAACCATTAGTTGTTTTTACACCAAAGAGTTTATTACGTCATCCAAAAGTTGTAAATCCAATAGAAGATTTAGCAGATGGTACTTTTCAAGAGGTAATTGATGATACATCTGTTGATAAATCTAACGTGAAGAAAGTAGTTTTCTGTATGGGTAAATTCTATTACGATTTACTTGCAGAAAGAGAAAAGTTAGATAGAAATGATATTGCTTTAGTACGAATAGAACAATTATTTCCATTACACGAAAGTCAGTTAGAAGCTATTTTAAATGGTTATAAAAATGCCGAACGATTTGTTTGGGCACAAGAAGAACCAAAAAATATGGGAGCTTGGAGTTTTATGCTAGAGCGTTTCCCAAAAATTAGATTAGAAGTTGCTTCTAGAGAATATCATGCAGTTCCAGCTGCGGGCTCTAGCGCACGATTTAAGAAAAGACATCAAAAAGTTATTGATAAAGTATTCGATTAAGAATTAAAAATAAATTCAAAATATAAAATTATAAAGATGATTTTAGAAATGAAAGTTCCTTCACCTGGGGAATCTATTACAGAAGTAGAAATAGCAACTTGGTTAGTTGAAGATGGCGATTATGTTGAAAAAGATCAACCTATTGCAGAAGTAGATTCTGATAAAGCTACCTTAGAATTACCAGCTGAAGAAAGTGGTATTATTACACTAAAAGCTGAAGAAGGTGATGCAGTTGCCGTTGGTGCGGTTGTATGCTTAATTGATACAAGTGCTGAAAAACCAGAAGGTGGTTCATCATCTGTTAAAAAAGAAGAAGCTCCAAAAGCAAAAGTTCAAGAATCTGTTTCAGCAAAAGAAACATACGCTACTGGTACAGCTTCTCCATCAGCAAAGAAGATTTTAGCTGAAAAAGGAATGTCTTCTGATGGCGTAAAAGGAACAGGAAAAGATGGAAGAATCACTAAAGAAGATGCTGTAAAAGCAGTTCCTTCTATGGGAAGTTTACCAGATAATGGACAACGTGGTTCTGAACGTAAGAAAATGTCTATGTTACGTAGAAAAGTTGCTGAACGTTTAGTAGCTGTAAAAAGCGAAACAGCTATGTTAACTACGTTTAACGAAGTTAATATGCAACCCATTTTTGACTTACGTAAACAATTTAAAGAAGACTTTAAAGCAAAACATGGAGTTGGTTTAGGATTTATGTCTTTCTTTACGTTAGCCATTGTTAGAGCATTAAAACTATATCCAGATGTTAATTCAATGATAGATGGAGACTTCCAAATAAAACACGATTTTCAAGATATATCAATTGCAGTTTCTGGTCCTAAAGGGTTAATGGTTCCAGTTATTAGAAATGCTGAAAACTTATCTTTTAGAGGTGTAGAATCTGAAGTAAAACGTTTAGCTTTAAGAGCAAGAGATGGACAAATAACGATTGATGAAATGACAGGTGGAACTTTTACAATCACAAATGGTGGTGTATTTGGTTCTATGCTCTCTACTCCTATTATTAATCCTCCTCAAAGTGGAATTTTAGGAATGCATAATATTGTACAAAGACCAATGGCTGTTAATGGAGAAGTTGTAATACAACCTATTATGTATATTGCTTTATCTTACGATCATAGAATTATTGATGGTAGAGAATCTGTTGGATTTTTAGTTGCTGTTAAAGAAGCACTAGAAAATCCAGTTGAATTATTAATGGATAATAATCCTACAAAAGCATTAGAAATGTAGGCAACCATTTTGCCATATAGATATTAAAATCCCAAGCTGATAGCTTGGGATTTTTTGTTAGTTAGAATTTCGTAAATTGCTACATAAACAATTCATAAAATGAAGGTTACAGCTGAAAAAAACGAAAAGGTTGCTAATATGATCTTTGCATCTATTTACCCACTTTACTGGAATAGATTAGAAAAACATGGAAGAACAAGAGAAGAATTCCATAAAGTGTTAGAATGGTTTACAGGTTTTAATGAAAATAAATTACAATCTCTTATCAAAGAAAAAGTAACGTTTAGAACATTTTTTGAGGAAGCAAAAATCCATCCAAATGCACACATGATTAAAGGAGTAGTTTGTGGTTATAGAATTGAAGAAATAGCCGATGAATTCGAATTATATAAACAATGTAGGCAAATGGAAAAGCTGATTGATGAATTAGCAAAAGGGAGAAAAATGGAAAAGATTTTAAGAAAACAAAAATAACTATCAAATAATTATGACAGCAGCTGAAATTATAGGTAAAATATTTTTACCTCTATCCTTAGCAATTATTATGCTTGGAATGGGAATGACTTTAGTTCCTATAGATTTTACAAGAATATTTAAATACCCAAAAGCTGCAATAATTGGACTAACAAATCAACTTGTTTTATTACCAATTATTGGTTTTTTATTAGCAATCATTTTTAATTTAAACCCAACAATGGCTGTTGGTTTAATGATTTTAGCTACGTGTCCTGGAGGACCAACAAGTAATTTAATAACACAAATTTGTAAAGGAAATATTGCTTTATCAGTTACGTTAACTGCAATTGCAAGTATCATTAGTATTCTAACAATTCCTTTTATTTTGTCTTATGCATTATCCTATTTTGGTACCGAAACTAATGTTACTATTCAACTTCCAATTGTTGATACTATCCTGCAAATAATGGTCATTACAGTGATTCCAATATCTATAGGAATGTTAATTCGAAAATACAAAACAGATTTTGCAAAACGAATGGAAAAACCCATGAGAATTGCTTCAACAGTAATTTTTATTCTTGTCTTTATTGCTGTCTTAGCAGCAAATTATAAAATGATTGGTGTAGGAATGAAAGAAGTTGGTTTGGTTACCTTATCATTAAATATTCTAACAATGGGTTTAGGATATGTAACTGCAAAATTCTTTAAATTAAATTTAAAAAATACAATTTCTATTACAGTTGAAAGCGGAATCCAAAATGGAACACTTGCATTTGTAATTGCCACAACAATATTAAATAATGTAGAAATGGGAATCCCTATTGGTGCCTATTCTTTATGGATGTTTATTACTGGCGGAATTTTAATGTGGTATTTTGGTAAAAGAACTGAAATAGATTCTGAATAATTTTTTATTTGAAGCTTTTTTTCGATTTTGTAACTCGTTTTTTTCCCACCTCAAAAAGAGCTCAAACAAAAACTCTATAAGGGTTAAGCTCGTTTGTTGACTTTATTCTTTTAATGATTATATTGCATTAAAAAGTTACTATGCCTAAATTATATCACTATACAAGTTTTGAAAATGCCATTGAGTTTATCCTACCTCATAAATCTTTAAGAACAAATTATTTAAGTGAAATGAATGACCCAAAGGAAAATCAACAATGGGCATTTGGTGGAATAAACATAGATTATAAAAGTATTTATCCAAATGAGTATTCAAATGATACTCATATATTCTGTCAGCAAAAATTAGGTGAAGAAATTAAAGGAAAAGTACAAGCATTAAGTTTTGTCAATTCTGATGAAGAAGATGGTTTTAAAAATGAAATGATGTGGGCTCATTATGGAAAAAATCATAAAGGTTTATGTCTAGAAATCGATGTAGATAAATTTATAGAAGAAAATACTTCTATTAATTTTTTTAAATTTGAAAATATTAAATACTTGTTTGAAAAAAAACCTTCAATTTATTGGGATAAAAGACTTTCAAAAGAGGAAAATATTAATAATATAATTAAGAAGAATTACAAATCTCTATTTCTTACAAAATCAAAATATTGGGAAAAAGAATCTGAAATAAGATTGTTATTAATTGATAATACAAGAAATTATTTAAAAATAAAAAAATCTTTATCTGGTGTTTACGTTGGGTTGTCTATGAGCACATACTATTACCCATGTATATTTGACTTATTAAACATAAGTCTTCCTTTTTACAAAGTTTATTATGAAAGAAATGAAATAAAAAGATGGGAAATAAATAGATAATATGTCGAATACGCTCAAAAATCTTGAACTAGATCTTGCTTTTAACTTTATTAATAAAACAGATAGAAATCTATTTATCACAGGAAAAGCTGGTACAGGTAAAACTACTTTTTTACATAAAATAAAAAACGAATCTTTAAAAAGAATGGTTATTGTTGCTCCAACAGGAGTTGCAGCAATTAATGCAAAAGGTGTTACCATTCATTCGTTTTTTCAAATGCCTTTTGGTCCTATTTTACCCAATCAAATTGCAAATACTTCTAATGCGCAACGCAAATTTTCGAAAACAAAAATTGATATTATTAAATCGTTAGATTTAGTAATTATTGATGAAATTTCTATGGTTAGAGCAGATTTATTGGATGGAATAGATCAGGTAATGAGGCGTTATAAAAACCGAAACAAAGTCTTTGGTGGTGCACAAGTTTTAATGATAGGTGATTTGCAACAATTAGCGCCCGTTGTTAGACCAAATGAATGGAGTTTACTACAACAATATTACAATACAGTTTATTTTTTTAGTTCTAAAGCCTATCAAGAAGCAAATGTGGTTTCTATAGAATTAAAGCATATTTATCGTCAGAAAAACGAAGATTTCATCAAAATTCTAAATGAAATTAGAAACGATAATTTATCAAATGAATCTGCAAAAATTTTAAATGAGCGATATAATCCCGCTTTTTCACCAGATAAAGAAGAAGGTTATATTACATTAACTACTCATAATAAAAGAGCGAATTTAATTAATGATTCTGAACTGAATAAACTCAAAAATAAAAGTTACTTTTTTAAAGCAGATGTTTCTGGAAAGTTTAATGAAAATGCTTTTCCTAATGATGAAAAATTAGAGTTAAAAGTTGGATCGCAAGTAATGTTCATCAAAAATGATTCATCGCCAGAAAAAAGGTATTATAATGGTAAAATAGGAATTGTTACAGCTATTTCTAGAGAAAATGTTACAGTACAATGTGCCAATGAAATTGATGAAATTGTTACAGAAAGAGAAATGTGGGATAATGTAAATTATTCTATCAATGAAGAAACCAAAGAAATTAAAGAAGATATTGTTGGTTCTTTTTCTCAAATTCCTTTAAGATTGGCTTGGGCAATTACTATTCATAAAAGTCAAGGGTTAACCTTTGAAAAAGCGATTATTGATGCAGAAGCTTCTTTTGCTCACGGACAAACCTATGTTGCTTTAAGTAGATGTACTTCTTTAGAAGGGTTGGTTTTAAAAACGCCTATTTCTAGTAATGCAATCATCAATGATAAAACAGTAAGTGTCTTTAACGAAAGTGTTGAAGAAAACCATCCTGATGAAGCTATTTTAAACGAATCTGAAAAACATTTTCAGTTGAATTTAATTTCAGAATTATTTGATTATCAGTCATTTTTATATCCAACAACAAGATTAATTGACATTTTTTACAAAAATCGAACAAGTATAAAAGGAGATGTAATTGATCATTTACAAACCATTAAAGATGATGGTATTGTTGCTTTAATGAAAGTTTCAAATGGATTTAAAAATCAATTAAATAATCTCTCAGAGGACAGCGTCCTTCCAGAAAACAGTTCTCAAATTCAAGAACGATTTACAAAAGCAGTTGATTATTTTTTAAGCAATACTAAAAACAACATTCAAAAACCATTGGATGCAATTTCTTTTTCTTCTGATAATAAAGCAGTAAAAAAAGACTTTTCTAAACAGTTTGATAGTCTTCAAGAAAAACTTGAAGAAAAATTATTTGCACTTCAAAAAATGACTGATAGGTTTAAAGTTAAAGAATATTTAAAAGTAAGAGCAAATGCTGTTTTACAAAAAACAGCTCCCACTAAAAAGAAGAAATTATCAACCAGAAAAGATCCTTTATTAGCTTTAAAATTACGTGAATTAAGAGATGAAATTAGAATAGCAGAAAACATACCAGCTTTTCAAATATTTACCCAAGAAACGTTGTATGCAATTTGTGATGCTTTACCTAGATCGGAAAAAGAACTATTAAAAGTTAATGGAATGGGTAAAATCCGTGTTAAAAAATACGGAGAAGAAATCTTAGAAGTTATTGAAATTTATTGTTCTGAAAACGGAATTAATAAATTCAATGAACAAAAAAAGGAAGATAAAAAATCGACCAAACAAATATCTTTTGAGCTCTTTAAATCTGGTTTGTCTATTAAAGAGATTGCCAAAGAAAGAAGTTTAACTGTTGGTACTATAGAAAATCATTTAGCAAACTTTATTCCGTCTGGAGAAGTAAATATTTTAGAATTGATTCCAGAAAAAAGGTATAAAAAAATATTAAATGCTGTTGAAAATACTAAATTTAAAAACCTAACAGAATTAAAAGAAAAGGTAGATAAATCTTACACTTATGTTGAGTTAAAAATGGTTCTAATGACATTAGAACTGTAACTTCAATTTTTTATTTCTTAACTTTAATGGATTAACTAAAAACTTTCGATTATGAAATTAGGTGCAATGTCCATCAGTTTAGCTGTAAAAGACATCCATAAATCTAAGGCGTTTTATGAAACATTAGGCTTTACTGTTTTTGCAGGTCAGATTGAAAAGAATTATTTAATTATGAAAAACGGTAATTCTTTAGTGGGGCTATTTCAAGGAATGTTTGAAAATAATATTTTAACCTTTAATCCTGGTTGGGATGAAAGCGCTAACAAATTAGAGGATTTTGTTGATGTTAGAACGATACAACAACATTTAAAAAGTGAAAAAGTACAATTAACTACAGAAGCAGATGAAACCACTTCTGGACCTGCAAGCTTTATGGTATTAGATCCTGATGGAAATATGATATTAATAGATCAACATGTTTAAATTGAACATAAAAAAACCGAGCTAAAAGCTCGGTTTTTCATGTCAAATATTATTATACTATTTTGATGGACTAATTGTTGCTGGTTCAATAGAACCATCAAAAGAACTATGATACTCTTCTAAAAGACTCATTGTTGAATCTAATAAATCTTTTGTTTCAATAAGAAGACCAAAATATAATGTTGTATTCTTTGGGCTCGATTCTTCTGTTCTAGTTCGCTCTATTTGTTTTGCAATCTTTTCATTTACTAAATCATAAACTACTTTCTTACCGTTTAAAATCACTCCAATCTCATCAAAAGATTCAGATTTAAAAGCTTTTTCAGTATCAGAAAATAAAACCTCTAACTTGTCATCAATTTCCCTAAGCTCATTAATCTGAGAAGATTTTAAATTCTTATGATTATTATTAATATGCTTATAACTAATCTTAGAAATATACTCTAAAGATTGGGACATATCTTGTAAATGGCCTAAAATATTTATGTAAAATCCACTAGCATTTAAACTTGAAGCATCTAAATTTTTAATGAAATAAGTAATATTATCACGTAAATCATCTATTTCATCAGACAGCTTAATTACCTGACTTTTACTCTTTTTAAGTAGTGGTAATTTTTGTTCTGCTAAACCAGCAATCGAATTTGTATAAATTCTATTTGTACGCTTAACCACTTTAGAAATATTTTTTGCACTTTCATGTATAACACCCTGTACAGAACTACTTTCTGCTTCACTTAAAGTATCTTCGTCGTCTGTTTTTGTTGACTTAGTTTTGTGAGATTTGTAATTTCTGTATAATAAAATTACTGTTAATAAAAGTAATATTGGTATGATAACACGTGGATTAAAACTAATTAAAAACACAACGGTTCCTGCAGCAATAAATGCTCCAATAGCAGTTCCAAACCAACCACCAATTACATTTAATACACCCGCAACTCTATAAACAGCACTTTCTCTACCCCAAGCTTTATCTGCTAAAGATGTTCCCATAGCAACCATAAAAGTTACATAAGTGGTAGATAAAGGTAATTTCATAGAAGTAGCAATTGCAATTAATACACCAGCAACCATTAAATTTACAGAAGCACGGATCATATCAAAAGCAGGTGCTTTTATACTTTGATCTTTACTCATTGTATAATTTGGTTTTTCAAAACTCTTACTAATTTTATTTCCTAAAGAGGATGGTACAATTGCAGAAAATGAATTAGATAATCTTGTAGTTACTTTTACTACAGCTCTAGAAAGACTGTTTGGCTCAAATTTTTCATGTGTTTCTCCTTGACGAGAAAGACTAATTTCTGTTTCGGCAACGGTCTTTGCTTTTTTAGAAAACCATAATGTTAATACCATAATAGTCCCAGCAATAAATAATAAAACTGGTTCTGCTGGCACTTTTTTCTCTAATACAGCCATAGACATTGTAGAATCCATACCTCCAGCAACCCAAGCTTCATAAGAATGATAAGCTGCCATTGGCACTCCAATAAAGTTTACTAAATCATTTCCAGAAAAAGCTAAAGCCAATCCAAAAGTACCTACTGCTATTACAACTAACAATACCGTTTTTTTAGTTAGTTTTTCAAAAATGAAAGAAAATAAAACCCAAAAAACAAAACTTATTAAGATAATATACACTTCATTACCTACTAATATTCCTTTTAATTCTTTATAGTAAGGAGTTCCTTTTAAACCTTTTAAGAAGATAAAATATGTGATAGCCGTTAAAGCTACACCTCCAAATAAAATACCAAAGTTCTTTATTCTTTTTTCATAATTAAAGGTAAATAATACTCTAGAAATCCACTGTACTAATGCACCAACAGAAAAAGCAATCACCACAGATAGTAAAATTCCTGAAATAATTTCAATCGCTTTTGCTGTGTTTATATAGTTTGCTAAATCTGCAAAAGTTTCAGATTCTGAATGACTAATTTTTATTAAAGACATCACTACTGCAGCACCTAATAAATTAAATACTATAGAAACCGTAGTTGATGTAGGCATTCCTAATGTATTAAAAAAGTCTAACAACAAGATATCAGTAATCATAACAGCCATAAAAATGAGCATGATTTCTCCAAACTCAAATTGAGCTGGAATAAAAATACCTTTTCTAGCAACTTCCATCATACCGCTAGAAAACACTGCACCAATAAATATCCCTAAACTTGCAACAATCATAATAGTTCTTAAAGAGATAGCTTTAGAACCAATTGCAGAATTTAAAAAGTTAATTGCATCGTTACTAACACCTACTATAATATCAGCAACAGCTAACACTATAATAGCGATTAACATAAGTAAATAAATATTATCCATACTTTAATTTTAATTTTCAGCAAATATCAATAGAGTTTTTTGCTAAGATGTTATGTAAATGTTATTTTTTTAAAAATGTATATCTACCTGTAATCTATATAAAAGTTGATTTGTTTTACCTGTTAAATCTAAATAACTCAAATCTGTTTGTACTTTTAATTTATGTCCTACAATATATTTTGATAATCCTAATGTATATTGATTTTCTGCACCTTTTCCTGTAACCGTTTTATCCCATTCAATATTTGTATATCTACCAGAAAGTTCAACAGTTTTAGACAGCATATAACCTGTTTGTAAGTTTAAAGCGTTTCCAACTTGAACCTCATCACCCGTTAAAGAACCATCAGAATTTTTTGCAAAAGGATCTTCTGCATCTCTATTTGCATATTCTGCCATAAAAGAAAATCCTTTATGTTTATACATGGCATCAATAAATAATGTTGAAATATTTGTTGAATAAAAACCAGTATCGTTTGTCATATAAGATCCTTGATTAGACCTGTTTTTTACTGCATCATTATTAAAATCATATGAAAAACCGACAGCTAATTTTGGTTTCTCTTCAAATTTTAAATCACTTCCTTTATAATCTCCTTTACTTGCAAAATTTCCGAAAGGATATAATTCAACTCTCGCTGTATATTGATGACCTCCTAAGTTACCAGTAGTAATATTTCTACCTTCACCCTGCGCAATAGAAAATGCTTCTTTTACAATAAATGTATCAGAAAGTTTAAATTTATGTCTTAATTGCATTCCCATATCACGATCAATATTAAATCTACTATTTAATAAAGAACGATCTACTTGTTGTAAATTTCCAGATGAAATTACACGCTCTCTGTTACCTGGTAATTTTGTTTGTCCAAACCAAAGTACCCAATTACCAGAAAAGTTCCATTTTACAACAGCATCCAAAATATATTTAGGTGCTTCATTTGTAAAAGCAGATGCCTTACCAATATCTCTATTAGATAATCCTAATTCTAATTTGTATTGTAATTTTGGTGTAAATGCATACCCTCCAAATTTTAAACGAGCTCTTCTAACAAGCATATTTGATTCTGGGTTGGTTAAACCACCATCAGAATCCCATTGAGAAGTTCCAAGAAATTGCATTCTAGCTCCAATATTCATTGTGAAGCTACTATCTTTTCCAACTAAATTGAAAAGTCCTTTTCCAAATTTTGGAGCATTTGTTTCTTGAGCATTAACGCTTAAGAAAGCAACCATACTTAAAGTTATAAGTATTGATTTATAATTCATAATTATTAGTTTTTGTCGCTGCAAAGAACCAATAGCTATGTTAAATTAATGTTATTGAAATATTAATAAATAAATAAAACTGCCTTGGCCAAAGGCAGTTAGTCAAATAAAAATAGTCGACAAAAACTAATAATTTTAAAATGACATTAATCCTATAAGATTACTGCAAATCTCTCGCTATTCTTTAATGTTATTGTTTATTAAAAATTAAATAAATGTTATCAAATTTTACATCTTAACCTTAATTTAAACTTTCCATAAACTAAGATTAATCTAAAGCTTACATTGATTTTACATTTCTAATAGACTTTTGCACTTGTTAAACATAACAATAGAAATGAAGAAATTTTTAATCGCAAGTTTATTAATATTAAGTCAAGTAGCTTTTGCTCAAGACAAAGGAATTATTAAAGGTTTAGTAACTGATAAAGAAACAAATAATGAACCGTTACCTTTTGCAAATGTATTTATTAAAGGAACATCAATTGGTGTAACAACAGATTTTGATGGAAACTATACATTATCTGTTCCTGCTGGAAATCAAACCATTGTATTTAGTTTTTTAGGATATAAAACTGTTGAAAAATCGGTAACTATAACTGCAGGGCAAACAATAACTATCAATCAAGTTTTAGGAGCTGAAGAAGGTGTTTCTTTAGATGAAGTTGTTATAAAGTCTTCTTCTAGTAAGGAAACTGTAAATGCATTAATCTTAGAACAGAAAAAAGCAACAGTAATTAAAGAAAGTATTGGGGCAGAAAGACTTAAAAAAATTGGTGTTTCTAATGCTGCAAACGCTACCACAAAAATTTCTGGGGTAACAAAAAGTGAAGGTACTGGAGATATTTACATTAGAGGTTTAGGAGATCGATATTTATCTACAACAATGAACAGATTAACAATTCCTTCTGATGATGTTTCAAATAAAAATATAAATTTAAATTTATTTTCTACTAACATTATTAAAAATGTGGGTATCAGTAAAACTTATGACACATCAAGTTATGCTGATCAAGGTTCTGGAAATGTAGATGTAAATTCTAAGGAATATTCTAAAAAAGGATATTCAATATCTCTATCTAGTGGAACAAATACAAATATTTTGAAACTAGACAATGATTTTAGAACAACCTTAATAAATAATGATGTTACTTTTGGTTTTCATCAAAAAAAATATGCACTACAGAATTTAATCACTTTTCAAGGGTGGGATACGGAAACACAATCTACACCTATAAATTTTAGTGGTTCTTTTTCTGCGGCTAGAAAATTTGAAATTTTTGGAAAACAATTATCTATTTTTCTAACAGGTTCACATTCTAAAACTTTTAATCATTTTAAAGGAGTATTTAAATCATATAGATCTAATGTGTTAAATACTAGTTACAATGATGCAGAACAATACAATTTAAATTCTAATACTACTGGCTATATAAATGTAGGATTAAAATTAAATGATAATCATAAAATTAAATACAATACATTATTTGTTAATACTGGTACAGATAATTTATATGAGCAAGGTAGAGATGGTTTAGGGTATGTTTTCGATCAAGATCCACAAGAAAATGGCGCATTTGTTAGAGATCAAAATTTTAAACAAACAACCTTATTTGTCAATCAATTAATGGGAGAGCATAAATTAAATGAAAACAATACTTTAAATTGGGCTGGTGGTTACAATTTTGTTTTAGCAGAAGAGCCAAATAGAATTAGAAATGAAGTAAACATTTTAGATATTGCTTCTTCTCCTACAATTCAATATGCGCATGTTGGAGACTTTCAACAAAGAAAATCTAGTCAAAAAATTGAAGATCAAGAAGTCAATGCCTTTATAGAAAACAAATGGAAATTAGGTTTTAAAGATGAAGATGATAATAAACCATATTCATTAAATTATGGTATTAATTTTAGAAATAAGGAACGTAAATTTAGATCTAATTTTGTAGGAGTTAGAGCTAAAGGTTTTACGGCTCCATCGATAGATGAATTATCATCAACATTTACCTCTACAGGTTTTAACAATGGTCTAGATTTAAAAACAAGAGAAACAGATAGATATCAAGCAGATTTAAACATTTTGGCGGCATATGCTAATTTTGATTTTAAATTTGACAATAACTTATCTGGTAATTTAGGTTTACGTTTTGAAAAAGATAAAATTGATATCATTTGGGATGTAGCAAACTTTGTTGGTAGAATTGGAACTATTGAAAAAAATTACGAAAGTTTATATCCAAGTGTAAATTTAAAGTATGAATTAAATGAAAATACGTTTTTACGTTTTGCATCAAGTATTACACAGACCTTACCAGAATTTAAAGAATTAGCACCTTTTGAATATGTTTCTCCAACTGGTCGTGTAATTGCAGGAAATCAAAATTTAGAAAAATCTGAAATCTATAATTTAGATTTAAAGTATGAAATGTTTCCACAAAGAGGTCAATTATTTTCAGCTACAGCATTTTACAAACAAATTAACAATCCAATCAACTTAGCTTTAAGTAGAGGTTCTTCTGGGTATTTCAGTTATTTTAATACGGGTGAAAAAGCAAATATTTATGGCTTAGAAATAGAAGCAAGATCTGACTTGATTAAAAACGAGGATGACCAAAGTATTTTAAATATAACTGGGAATATTACTAAGATGTGGTTATCTCAAGATTTATTAGAAGATTTTCAATATAAAAACACGAACACATCTAGTTTACAAGGTGCTTCCGATTTTATTGTTAATGGATCTTTAAGTTTTAATAATAATAAAGAAAAGGAATTTATTGCAACCTTAACTGGTAATTATTCTTCAGATAAAATATTTGCTTTAGGTTCTCCGGAAGATAAAACAAATAGTGCAACCTTATATAATGATGAAATTATAGAAAAAGGATTTGTTTCTCTTGACCTAGTTATGAGTAAAAAAATCACAAAAAACCTATCTGTAAAGTTTGTTGGTAGAAATTTAATAAACCCAAACATAAAACAAACTCAATTGGTTAGAAATTTAATTACCAATATAGAAACTAATGAAACAGTACTTTCTTATAAAAAAGGAAGTCAGTTAAATCTTAGTTTTAATTATAAATTTTAACCAATTAACTATTAGTTAACAAATATGAAGAATCTTAAAAAAACCTAACATACTATTAATATTTAGGTAAAGTAAAATAAAAGATAAGGCTATTTCTTTGTAGCATAAAACAACAAAATATAAAAATGAAAAAATCAGTTTTAAAAACTTTAAGCCTAGTAGCATTTATTCTTGTTACGTTAACATTAACAAATTGTGGGAGTGATGAACCAGATATTATTATTGAAGAGCCTTCTACCGAAGTTGTAAAAAACTTAAAAGCCGGAATATTAAATGGTAATTTACAAGAAGATTATACTTTAGACGCTAATACTGTGTATAATTTAAATTCTTCTTTTATAGTAGAAAAAGGAGCAACAATCACAATACCTGCTGGAACTAGAATTCAAGCAGCAAACGGAGGAACAAATGTCTATATCGCTATTCTAAAAGGGGGTAAAATAGACATTCAAGGAACCTCTTCTAATCCTGTATTTATGTCTTCTGCTTCTGGTAATCCTGGAGATTGGGGAGGCTTAACTATTT
The DNA here is from genome assembly GCF_007827455.1 of Lutibacter sp. Hel_I_33_5. Taxonomy (NCBI): domain Bacteria; kingdom Pseudomonadati; phylum Bacteroidota; class Flavobacteriia; order Flavobacteriales; family Flavobacteriaceae; genus Lutibacter; species Lutibacter sp. Hel_I_33_5. The sequence continues at coordinate 2,136,820 of NZ_VISM01000001.1, read as the reverse complement.
GTGGAGAAGCTACTACAACAGCTGGAGAAAATGCAACAGCAGAAGTTGGTGGATTTATTTACGGAGGTACTAATGATTCTGATAATTCAGGTTCAATAAACTACTTAGTAATAAAAGGAACAGGGGCACAAATTAATGCAGATTCTCAATACAATGGAGTTTCTTTATATGCCGTTGGTTCTGGTACTAAAATAGATAATATTGCTGTATTAAATGGTTCTGATGATGGAATTGAGTTTTTTGGTGGTACAGTTTCTGTTAGCAACCTATATTTAGAAAATAATGAAGATGATTCAATCGACTGGACAGAAGGTTGGAATGGTACAGTGGATAATGCCTATATTTCACATTCAATCGCTGGATTTTCAACTGTTTTTGAAGGAGATAAAGACAATAATAACCCTAAATTTAATAATATTACTGCAGTTTCTACTGTTGGTGGAACAGCTTTACAATTCAAAAAAGAATCTGGTGGAACTATTACGGGATTATCTTTAACAGGATATGATACGTCTATAGATATGAAAGATGGTGGCCCATTAACAAATGTTATTATTGATGGTGTTACAGCAGATCCTGCATTAAACTATACAAACACTCCTGTAACTACTAAAGCAAGTTTTGGTTGGGTAAACTCAAATGTTTCTATACCTTCTTCTGTATTACAAGGAACTGTTTCTGGAACTATTACTTTAGATGCCGGAACAAAATACCAATTAAACTCATCTTATATTGTTCAAGATGGTGGAACCTTAGTAATTCCAGCTGGAACAAAGATTGAGGCTAGAAATGGTGGAACTGGTGTTTACATTGCAGTATTAAAAGGCGGGAAAATAGATATTCAAGGAACTTCTGATAATCCTGTAGTAATTTCATCTCCAGGAGCTAATCCAGGTGATTGGGGAGGATTAACTATTTGTGGAAAAGCTACTACTACAGCTGGTGTAGATGCAACTGCTGAAGTTGGTGGATTTATTTATGGTGGTACTTCCGATACTGATAATTCAGGTTCAATAAAGTATCTAGTAATAAAAGGAACTGGAGCTCAAATTAATGCAGATTCTCAATACAACGGAATTTCATTATATGCTGTTGGATCTGGAACAACTATAGAAAATGTTTCTGTAATAAATGGTGCAGATGATGGAGTTGAATTTTTTGGAGGAACTGTTTCTGCTAAGAATGTATACCTAGAAAACAATGAAGATGATTCAGTAGATTGGACAGAAGGTTGGAATGGAACCGTAACAAACACTTATATTTCACATACCATAGCAGGGTTTTCTACAGCTTTTGAAGGTGATAAAGATAACGGAAATCCTAAATTTATTAACTTAACAGCAATCTCAACTGTAGGTGGAACTGGATTACAATTTAAAAAGACTTCAGGTGCTACAATCACTAACATATGGTTAGAAGGTTATACCAAAAATATAGACATGAAAGATGGTGGACCATTAGCTAATGTAATTATTGATGGTGCAGATGCAGATCCTGCAAAAGATTATAAAACAGGTACTAAAGTAGATATTTCTGCTTGGTCTTGGAGAAATAAAGGATTATAATAACAGTTTAGTAAAATTTTAGATTCTGAATTAATTAAAAAAGCAGGCAAATGCCTGCTTTTTTATTGTATAAATATTTGAATTGAGTTGTTAATTGTTGAATGCTAATCTAGATTCAGATTTCCAATCGTTAACACTAACAATAACATTATTGTCATATGTGATTTCTTTTAAAGCATCTTTATTCCAAACAAACCACTTTCCTACCTTTTTACCTTCTTTATAATTGGCTATTTTAGTTTTATTTCCTTCAGTATCAAAACTAGTCCAAGTACCTGTTAATTTTTTGTCTTTAAAAAAACCTTCTACACTTTTACTACCATCTTCATGATAATATGTTGCTTTTACTAAATCTCCTTGTTTTTTATATGTAGGTTTAATTTCTTGTGAAAATCCTAAACTTGACACAAAAATTGCTGCTAATAATATAATTTTCTTCATCTTCCTAAAATTTTTATTTAATATAATACTTACTCAAATATATATAAAAACTTACAATTAACAAACAATTACGTAACATTAAATTAACATTAGGATTTCCCTAAACATAAAAGCTTCTACTTATTTTAAGTTAAAATCCTTATATTTACTGTATTAATCTAAAAAAATCGAAAAGTTATGGCTATCATGAAAGTTATTGAGATTTTAGCAAACTCAGAAAAAAGTTGGGAAGAAGCAACAAAAAAAGCAATTAAGCAAGCCTCTAAATCTGTAAAGAACATTAGATCTGCATTTGTACAATCGCAAAGTGTTGTTGTAAATAATGATGAAGTTGCAGAATTTAGAGTGAATTTAAAAGTTACTTTCGAAGTAAAGTAAATTTCTATATTAATTAAATACTACTATTAAGCGATTTGGATTAACCTCAAATCGCTTTTTTAATTTTTTTCAACATGACATACGTACAAATTATATTAGTCGGACTTGTGGCAATCATTCATATTTATATTGTTTACATCGAAATGGCTTTATGGACAAAACCTAAAGGTATTAAAACCTTTGGCTTAAAAAGCAAAGAGTTTGCAGAAGAAACTAAAGTACTTGCTGCTAACCAAGGGTTATACAATGGTTTTTTAGTTGCTGGTTTAATCTGGTCTTTAGTTGCTGTTAAAACAGATGTTGCGCTTTTCTTTCTAGGTTGTGTATTTGTAGCTGGTCTTTACGGCGCTTATTCTACTAAGAAAAAAAGTATTTTATACATCCAATCTATCCCAGCTGCACTAGGAATAATTTTCTTATTAATTTAACTGTAAATTATCAACTTTCCTTTTCTTTAATTAAAGATAACAACTATTTTTGCGCTTTATTTTTATCAAAATTTAGACATGGAAAATTATATTGAAAAATCAAAAGAATTACTTTTTGAATATGCACCAAATATTTTAATTGCTTTAGCAATATTAATTATTGGGTTAATTGTAATCGGTTTTATTACTAGAATTACAAAATCTATCATGAAAAGAAGAAAGGTAGATATAACAGTTCAGAAATTTTTAAGTGATTTAATTAATTGGGCATTAAAAGCCTTTTTATTTATCGCTGTAATTTCTAAACTAGGTGTTGCGCCAACTTCTTTTGCAGCCATTATTGGTGCTGCTGGTTTGGCAATTGGCTTAGCATTACAAGGTTCGTTATCTAATTTTGCTGGCGGAACATTAATCATGCTTTTTAAACCTTTTAAAGTAGGTGATTTAATTGAAGCGCAAGGTGAATTAGGGGTGGTAAAAGAAATTGAGATTTTCACTACCAAAATAACAGGCTTATCAAACAAAGAAATTATAATGCCTAATGGAGCCTTATCAAATGGCAACATTGTTAATTACACTTCTGAAGGCACAAGACGTGTAGATTTAACGTTTGGGGTTTCTTATGATGCAGATATTAAAAAAACGAAAGAAGTTCTTTTAAATGTATTAACTTCTCATCCAAAGGTTTTAAAAGATCCTGCACCAGCTGTAACAGTTTCTGAATTAGCAGATAGTTCAGTAAATTTTGCGACAAGACCTTGGTGTAATACAGATGATTATTGGGATGTATATTTTGATGTTACCGAAAACGTAAAATTAGCATTGGATGAAGCAGGAATTGAAATTCCTTATCCTCATACTGTAGAGATTAAAAAATAGATTTCTTTTTCTTTTCAGGAATCACAATAAAATCTTTTAAATAAAAAGGTTCAAAATAAGCGACATCTTCGATGTCGTTTTTTTTGTACTTTTCAAATGATAATCCTGCCATTTCATTGGAAGAAGGAAATTGATTATCTACAAATACTGCATTTTTATGTGTGATTACTTCTTTACATTTTTCTGCTCCATCTCCTAAAAAATAGACCATACCTTTTTCTAAATATTCAAGATAAGATTCTGATGTAATAATTTCTGCTTTCGTTTCTCTTATTTGTTGATGATTAGCATCAAAAACCGCAGTATAGGCCTCCATACGTCTTGCATCAATCATTGGAATAATTAAACCTTTCTTTTCTGAGATTTTAGATGCCAGAGATTTTAAAGTCTCGATAGAAATTAACGGCTTATCAAAAGAAAAACACAACCCTTTAACGGCAGAAACACCAATTCTTAAACCTGTATAAGAACCTGGCCCTTTACTGACTGCAAAAGCATCAATTTCAGATAAAGAAACCCCAGACTCTTCGGTTAATTCTTTAATAAAAGGATGTAACATTTCTGCATGAGAATAATTACCATCATTTAATTCTTTTATAGCAATCACTTTTCCTTCTTTAGCAATGCTAACAGAACAATTTTTAGTTGCAGTTTCTATATTTAAAATGGTAGCCAATTCAGTAAAATTTTTGACAAATATAGTTCATAGAAAAAGAAAACCTCGTATTTCTACGAGGTCTATATTTTTTTAGATCCTGAAACAAGTTCAGGATGACAATTTCAATTAGTCTAATTGTAAATCTCCGTAATAAAATTGCAATACTTTAGATTTAAAAACATAATCGTATTTTGCTCTAATCATTGCTCCTTGAGCATTTACGTATCTATTACGTACTTGATCAAAATCAAATAATGTCATAGCTCCAAGGGTATATCTTTCTTGCGCATTTTTAAAAGCTTCTTTTTGAGATTCTAATGATATTTGCGCAACTTCATATGATTTTGCAGCAGCTTTGGAATCTAAAAATGCTTGTTCAATTAATTGTTGTAGTTGTAATTTTTGGGTCTCCAAACTATTAATAACAATATCTCTATTTATTTTAGATCTACTTACACTAGCATCAGTTCTAAATCCGTTAAAGATTGGAATACTTACATTAAAACCTAATCCATATCCTAAGTTATTATCTAATTGAGTAAATAATGCCGTATTAGAAACACCAGCAGGTAAATCAAAACTATATCCATAATTTGAACCGATACTTCCAGATGCAGTTACTGTAGGCATATAAGCTGATTTTGCAATTTCTACACCTAAACCTGCACTTTCAATATCAATTTCTGCCTTTTTAATTTCCGGTCTCGTATCTAGTGCTTTTTGATATACGATATTAGAATTATTATATAATAAATTTGCAGATGGTGTACCTACATTAAGAGATGCAACATCAAAACCTTCAAAAGGAACTTGTAAAGATTGTGCTAAATTTAATAACGCAATGTTTAACGTATTTTCGAAAGTAACTACATTTTGTGCATCTGATGCTGCTGTAGATTGTACATTTAATAAATCTCCTTTAGGTATTGCCCCTGCATCAAAACGTTTTTGTGCCGCTTCTATTTGTTTTTGACTAATTTCATATTGAACATTCGCAACATTTAAGTTCTCTTTAGCGAACAATACATTTAAGTAAGAGTTTACAACTCTTAATGAAATATCGTTTTGTATGGTTTCTAAATTCAGTTTACTAGATTCTACACCAAGTTCAGCTTGCTTTTGTAAATTTAAATTTCTAAATCCACTAAAAACAGTATATCCAGCTCGTACACCTACAGATCCACCGTAATTAGTTGTAGAAATTCTATTATTTGATACAGGATCAAAAGTAGAACCAAAACCTAAGTTTCCACTTGTACTTGCACTAACTGTTGGCAAAAAATTACCATCGGCACTTTTTACATCTTGTTCTGCAATATCTAAGTTTAATTTATTTTGCTTGATGGTTAAGTTATTCTTTAACGCTGTATCTACACACTCTTTAAGTGTCCATTTTTTCTGTGAATACCCAAAAGTTACAGAAAGTAATGCAATAAGAACTATGATTTTCGTTTTCATAAATTGTATTCGTTGGTTCGTTGGTTTTTTATCGAGTCTGTTATATGACGACTAAAAGTAAAATATGTTACAGAATTTTCCTCTTATTGAAATGTTAATTTTTAACTTTCTTTTTATATCGGAAAATAAAGTAGAATAAAAGACCTACTAAAATATAAGGAAATACCATTAAATAGGTAATTCCATTGTTTACTCCTTCTGCCATAGATGCGTCTCCGTTTTCTACCACAGCTTTACACATAGCACATTGTGCAACAGATTTTTCAATAAAAAAAATCAACAAAAAAAAGAGTATAACTATTCTCTTACCCATAATATGGAGATATCATTAAATAAACAACAACGCCCGAAATTGCCACATATAACCAAAGCGGAAACGTAATTTTTGCAATTTTTTTATGTTCTGGAAACTTACCAGTAATTGCTCTTAAATACGTTGTTAATACAAAAGGAATGATAATTATTGATAATACTATATGTGTAATAAGTATAAAATAATAGATATATTTTATAATTCTTTCTCCACCAAATTTTGTAGAATCTGATGTCATATGGTATGCTACATACAAAACCAAAAACAGCACTGAACATGCTATTGCAGAAGTATTTAATTGTTCATGTAATCTTCTATTCCCTTTTTTTATAGCTACAACGGCCGCAATTATAAGTACAGCTGTTAATCCATTTATAGATGCATAAATTGGTGGTAAAAAAGTTAATGGTTCTACATCGAAGCCTAACTTTTTTAGATTCACTCCAAAAAGTGCTGCAACTACAACTGGTATTATAATTGAAACTATGGTGATTAGTCTTTTATCTTTTTTCTCGCGTGCTTCATTATTCATTTAACAGTAATTTTATATCTTCTTTTAATTCAGCTATTTGATCTTTAAATCCATGTTCTTCTATAGCTCTATAATACATAATTGGATTCCCAATCTCATCTTTTCTAGATCTAATAAATCCATTTTTATCCACTAAAGCAAACAAACCAGAATGTTCAAAACCTCCATGATTATCTTCTCCTTTTCCTGCGAATAATTTAAAACCGCTATTCGATAATGCAAAAACAACATCATCTGATTTACCAGTTAACAAATGCCAGTTTTTATGCGTTATTCCAAAATTCTTAGCATATTCTTTTAACGTTGCTGGTGTATCTATTTCTGGTGTAATCGATATTGAAGCAATTCCGAATTCTGGGTTTCCAAAAAAAGCATCTTGAATGGTCACCATATTTCTATTCATAATCGGACAAATAGTTGGGCATGTTGTAAAAAAGAATTCAACAACATACACTTTTCCTTCAAAACTTTTATTGGTAATAGTTTTTCCATTTTGATTGATAAACTCAAAAGCTGGTACTTTATTAAACGTATGTAAGTCTGCTTTTTTAAACCGATCTACAATTTTAGGAACAGAATAAATTCCGAATATAAGTATGATAAATGATATCCCGACGTATGAATATTTTTTAGTCATGTTGTTTTTCTTGTCACCTCGAGCGGAGTCGAGAGGTCTTTTTTTTAACTTAATATGAGGTCTCGACTGCGCTCGACCAGACAAATGATTATATTTCCCTATCTGCGTTGTTCTTTTTTAACGCTAATCTATATTCTGCTAAAACAACTTTAACATCGTCTTTCATCTTTTTATTTAGCTCTGCAACAGATTGCATATTATAACCAAATAAAGTTCCATTGACGGTGTCTTTATCATCATTTCTACCACGTAAGTTTCCTTCTTTATCAATTAAAAAAGCTTTGTTAGTGTATAGATTTGCTAAAGATCCGTTTGTTTTAAAACTATCGAATATTATTTTTATTTCTTCATCTGAAGCACTTACAAATTTCCATTTCGCCATATCTGTAAACGCTCCTATTTCTTTTTCTATAATAGCTGCTTCTGCATGTTTACTTTTTGGATAAATCGCAATCAATTGAAAGTCTTTAAATCCGTAAAAAGGTTTATAAATCTTCTGATTCAGGTTAAAAAAACCTCCTTTTACAGATTGCATATCATTTCCTAAAAAACAGACAACAGATATTTTGCTTTTAAACGTATGTGTGTTCGTACTATCTATTAAAGAAATATCTCCAACAGACTTTGTTACCACTGGTAATTTTGCAAAATTATTGATTCCAGAAGATAGAAACAGATAAAATATTAACGGGAGAATGAAAAGTGCAAAAAGCACTAAAAACTTTTTACTTGTAAACCTCATTTTTTTATATAAAAAAAGGTGGATAAAACCACCTTGTTATTTTTTGTTTACCAACTTACTAGTGGTGCAAGTGTGCTATATAAATAATCGCCTTCAACCATCAAAAACGTAATTAATACACAGACTAAGAAAACTGTTGTCCAAACTACAGAACGTCTAAACCATTTTTTCTCCCCTTCCATATGCATAAAAACCCATGTAATTCCGTAGGCTTTTGCTAATGTTAAAATGATAAATATCCAGTTTAAAGGACTTGTTCCTAAAATACTTGTTAAGTGTAATGATGCAGGTTTTACAATACCAAAACCTACCTCTACAATAGTTATTAGAGATAAAATTCCAAAAACTATCCAAATTCTTTTTACGTTAGATTCGTTTGCGTGTGCCATTTCTTTTATAAATCTTTTATAATTAAACTAAGTAGAAGAAGGTAAATACAAATACCCAAACTAAATCTACAAAGTGCCAATATAATCCTACTTTTTCTACCATTTCATAATGTCCTCTACGTTCGTAAGTACCTAAGATTACATTAAAGAAAATGATAATATTTATTAATACTCCAGAGAATACGTGAAAACCGTGGAAACCTGTAATAAAGAAGAAGAAATCTGCAAAGATTGCATTTCCGTATTCGTTTACTTTTAGGTTTGCGCCTTCTACAACCAACTTAGTTTTAGCTAACTCGGCTAAAGCTTTTTCTCTAGATAATATTGTTTTTTGTTTTGTTGATGCATCAATTAATTCTGTACGAATTCCTATATATGGATTTGCTGCAAATGCTTGTTGTACTTGTGCTATAGAATATTGAGAAATAGTTTCTTCACTTTCAAACCACAATCCATTATTTTTTACATGTTCTTCTCTATGATCTTGTCTTTCTCCATGTACAAAATCAGATAAGGCTATTTGATGTCCTGTTCCGTCTACAAATTGTAAAATTTTACCATCAGTAGTTTTTACAGCTCCGTAAGAACCTGTAATAAAGTTTTTCCATTCCCAAGCTTGAGATCCTAAGAAAATAGCACCACCAATAATGGTTAAAAACATATAGATAGTTACTTTCTTTTTATTCATATGATGACCAGCATCTACTGCCAATACCATCGTTACAGAAGAGAAAATAAGGATAAACGTCATTAACGCTACATAATACATTGGCGCATGAACCCCGTGTAAAAACGGAAAGTGAGTAAATACTTCATCGGCAATTGGCCAAGAATCAATAAATTTAAAACGTGTTAAACCGTAAGCAGCTAAAAATCCTGTAAAGGTTAAAGCATCCGATACGATAAAAAACCACATCATCATTTTACCATAACTAGCACCAAAAGGTTTAGCACCTCCACCATTCCAGGTTTGCTTGTCATTAGAAGAAAGAGCAACATTTGCTTCCATATATTTTCTATTAATTATTTTTTAAATAGTTTGCCAAAATTAATCAATTTCTGTTACCTAATAAAATAGAAAAAGAAAAATAAATAAATCCACAATACATCTACAAAATGCCAGAAGATTGCACCTAGCTCAAACCCAAGCATATCGGTAGCTGAGTACTTATTTTTAAAATGATTATAAATTACAACTAGCAACACAATTACACCTGCAATTAGGTGCAAAACATGCATTAATGTGATTCCGATGATAAAAGATGTAGAAACTGTACTCCCTTTACCCGTAAAATATAATCCTACAGATTTTAATTGATTAAAGCCTTCATATTGATAAAAAATAAATCCAATTCCTAAAATTAAACTGATTACCAATAATATTCTTGAGGCTGAAAGATTACTTTTCTTTAAAAATCGTTGCGATAAAAATAAAGTAATACTACTCCCAACAATTAAAAAAGTACTGATATAAAACGCCTGAGGCAGATCAAAAGTAACCCAATCTTCACGATTCATACTAATTACATAGGCACTTGTTAACCCTGCAAAAAACATTACCATGCTTATCATAGAAACCCATAACATAGGTTTTGCAGATTTTTTCTTAGCTCCTTTTAATTCGTCTTGTAAAGTTTGTTCGCTCATTTTTTAATGTAAAAATTTATCAACTACATACACTATTTGCACAACTGTAATATATAAAACACTAGATAACATCAATTTTCTAGCATCAACATTGGTTTCAGATTTATGTAATTTAATTCCGTAATACAACATTACAATTCCTAAAATAGCTACTACAACTGCTGTTACAGGAAGTATATAAAATGTTCCGCTTACTTTTAAAACTGGTAACACAGAAACTAAAATCATAATAATGGTATAAAAGATAATTTGCTTTACAGCGTTTTTATCTTTTTTATTCATCGGCAACATATTGAAACCTGCTTTTTTATATTCTTCAAATTGTAACCAACCAATTGCCCAAAAATGCGGGAATTGCCAGAAAAACTGAATCATAAATAAAAATCCTGCTTCTACACCAAACTCATTTGTTGCAGCAACCCAACCTAACATAAACGGAATTGCTCCTGGAAATGCCCCCACAAAAACAGCTAAAGGTGTAACTGCTTTTAAAGGTGTGTATGCACAAGTATATAAAAATATGGATATGGCGCCAAACAATGCACTTTTAGGATTGATACTATATAATATTGCAAGGCCACCAATAGTAAATACAATTGCGATAGTTAACGCTACCGAAACACTCATTCTACCTGTTGGTAAAGGTCTATCTTTTGTACGTTGCATTAACGCATCGGTTTCTTTTTCTATTACTTGATTAAATGCATTGGATGCACCAACCATTAAATAACCGCCAAATGCTAATAAAATTAGTGTAGTGTAGTTTATGGATTCTACAGCTAATAAATATCCCGCTACTGAAGAAAAAACGACACTTAAGGACAGACCAACTTTAGTAAGCTGTTTAAAGTCTGAAACCAAAGTTTTTACAGACGTTTTAGTATTTGTTATTGCTGAAGAATTCATTGCTTAAAATTCGACTGCAAAGATATTCTATAATAATGGATTTACCTAGGTAGAACATAAAAAAACGCCCAAACAATGTTTGGGCGTTTATACTTTATAAAATCTAAATTTCTTAAGCCTCGAAAGGAACTATAGAAACATACGATTTATTATCTCTTTTCTTACGGAATTCTACAACACCATCAACTCTAGCGTGTAAAGTATGATCTTTACCCATGTAAACATTTTCACCTGGATTGTGTGTTGTTCCTCTTTGACGAACAATAATATTCCCTGCAATTGCAGCTTGTCCTCCAAAAATCTTTACTCCTAGTCGTTTCGATTCTGATTCTCTACCATTCTTCGAACTACCTACACCTTTTTTATGTGCCATTTTATTATATTTTTATAGGTTAAACTTACGGATTTATTTTTCAACGCCTCCGTCTAACTTATCTTGTAATACTTTTAATTCATCCCACTTATCAGCAGCTGCTAATTTAGCTTGTGCTGGCCAAGTGTCTGTTACGTGATTTCCACGAACACCTTCTATAATTTCAGAAATTTTTGCTGGTTTAGCTTTTGCTAAATCTGCATAGGTTGCTATTCCTGCAGCTACTAATGTTTCTGCAATCTTAGGACCAATTCCTTCAATTTTCTTTAAATCATCTGCTTTAGCAGCTTTCTTTGGTGCAGCTTTTTTAGGAGCGGCAGCCTTTGGAGCTTTAGCTTCAGCTTTTGGAGCTGCTACTTTAGCTTCTTCTTTTTTAGGAGCAGCTTTCTTCTTAGTTGCTTTTTTAGCACCAGAAGCAGCGATAGATTCTATTTGAATCTCGCTTAAATACTGTCTATGTCCATTTTTCTTTTTGTAACCTTTTCTTCTTTTCTTCTTGAAAACGATTACTTTATCACCTTTAAGGTGACTTAAAATTTTGGCCGTTACTGCGGCTCCTTCTATAGCTGGGGCGCCAATAGTTACATTTCCTTTATCCTCTACTAAAAGAACGTTATCAAAAGTTACTTTTGATCCTTCTTTGTCTTGTAAACGATGAACGTAAACTTTTTGGTCTTTTGCTACTTTAAATTGCTGCCCTGCTATCTCTACGATTGCGTACATACTTTTTGTTTTGCGTATTTATACTTATTAAACACTTCCTTTTTTCAGAAAATGCGGGTGCAAATATACATTATTTTTAATAACAAACAATGTTGTTTTACAAAAATAATAGCATCAAAATCAAGAGAATAAATAGGTTTATTTTGCCTTATTCACCAAATAAACACCGAACAAGATTACAAGACCAGCAATTAACTGAATATAACTAAGTTTTTCGCCATCTAGAATCCCCCAAAAAACTGCAACAATCGGAATTAAATAAGTAACTGATGAAGCAAATACTGGCGAAGAAATATGTACCATTTTATTAAACATGGTTTTTGCAATCCCAGTACCAACAATTGATAGAATTGTAATATATACTAAAGATTCTATGTTAGTTTCTGTATATTCAAAAGCGGTATAAAAATCTGTAAACCCTAAAACAATTAATGCTGGAACTAATAACAATATAAAGTTACCAGTTGTAATTGCTAAAGCATCTAAATCTGAAAGATGTTTTTTCACAATATTTACGTTAAACGCATAGCCTACAGAGGCTAATAAAATCAAAGAAGCTAGCCAATAATTTTGATCTGGATTTAAATCTGCTCCTTTTAAAATTAACAGTATTGTTCCAACCAAACCAACTAAAACACCTATAACTTGTTTCTTTTTAAAAGCAAAACCAAAGACTATAGCTCCAAATATTAATGTATTAAATGGTGTAAATGAATTTAAAATAGATGCAATAGAACTATCCAACCCTTTTACAACATACGCAAACATAAAACTTGGAAAAAACGTTCCTAAAAGCGCCGTGTATAAAATGTAAATCCAATGCTTTTTCTGAATTCTTTTAATACTATTAAATCCAACAATCAGTAAAAAAATCGCGGTAATAATCATTCGTAAAGCTCCTACCTGAATTGGCGTTAAACCAATCAATGCTTTTTTCATCAGAATAAAAGAACTCCCCCAAACAAGAGAAAGTATTATTAAATAGAGCCATTTTTGTTGTTGATTATTCATAAAGCATGTTAAATCTTATGCAAAATTCGTGTTTTTATATCGATATCAGGGCTTTAATTAATAAATTTGCATTATTAATCTATAATTTAAAATGATGAAAATCCAAAAATATATTTCCGCAGTATTGGTAGTTTGTGTTCTTTTAACTTCTTGCAAAACAGAAAGTAAAAAAACAGACGCTCCTAAAGTTGAATTAGCAGCAAATACTCAAAAAGTTTCTTTAAATATTTCTGGAATGACTTGTGAGATTGGATGTGCAAAAACAATTCAATCTAAATTATCTAAAAAAGCTGGCGTTTTAGAAGCTAAGGTTGTTTTTAAAGATAGTATTGCTAACATTGAATACGACGCAAATAAAACTTCTAAAAAAGATTTAATCGCTTTTGTTGATGGGATTGCCGATGGCGGATTATACAAAGCGTCTGAATGTGCAAAAAAAGCACACATTTGTAAGGAAAATTGCAAGAAAGAATGTGATACTAAAAGTAAAAAAACATGTTCTACCGAATGCAAAAAAGAATGTTGCATTAAAGAAACTGAAAAAAAAGCTTAAAATAAATAGTTATCAGTTCGAGCGTAGTCGAGAACTCAAGAAAATTCTTTAATTAATAACATCTCGACTGCGCTCGATATGACATTTATTTGATTAGTTATTTTTAATGAAAAAACACTTTCCTCTTCTAGTAAAACTGACATTAATTGCGGTCTATTTAATTTTTTTAGCGGGCGCAATTGTTAGAATGACTGGTTCTGGAATGGGTTGCCCAGATTGGCCAAAATGTTTTGGCTATATAATTCCACCTACATCTGAAGCACAAATTACTTGGCAACCAAACGCTGAGTATAAAGAGGGAATGATTATCATTAAAAATCAAACCTTATTTGTTGCAGAAAATGATGTGAAAACTACTTCTGAATTTAATCAAACACATTGGCAAGAATACACAAAACACGATTACGCAAAGTTTAATAAATATCATACTTGGACAGAATATATTAATCGACTAACTTCTGCTTTAGCTGGGATTCCGTTATTGTTAATGGTAGTTTTTTCATTTAAATATTGGAAAGAGAAAAAAGCAATTACGCTTATTTCTTTTGGAGTTTTTTTGCTGTTTCTTTTTGAAGCTTGGCTAGGAAAAACCGTTGTAGACTCAAACCTAACTCCTACCATTATTACCATTCATATGGTGGTTGGTTTAATAATTGTTGCGTTGTTGTTATGGCTGCTTTCAATCGTTTCAAACAACAAAAACCACTTGACTGTCCAGGAAGTGACAGAAAAGAAAAAGTATCATTCACTATTTAATAAACTAGTACTAATTTCTGTGATTTTTTCTGTGATACAAATCGCAATGGGAACTCAAGTCCGACAATTCATTGATGAACAAGTAAAATTATTTGGATTTGAAAACAAACAATTTAGTTTACTAAACCCTAGTTTTAAGTTTTACTTTCATAGATCATTCACCATTGCCATCGTATTAGTAAATCTTGGTTTATTCTATTTGAATCAGGTTAAAAATCTAGGTTATAAATTAGTGAATTGGATTTTGTTTTTAATCTTTTTAGAAACCATTACTGGAATATTAATGTACTATGCAGAATTCCCAATTGGTACACAAGCAACACATTTATTAACGGGAGCAATATTATTTGGACTTCAGTTTTATTTGTGGATGCAGTCTCGCAAAGTGAAAAAATAATTTAGTATATCATTCCTTTTTTCTAATCCTTCCATCGAAGTGTTTCCATAATTCTAACAATATCTTTTTTCACAAAATCAACTGCTGGTAAAATAGAATCGTAATTAGGTTGTGTGTAAAAATACAAAGCACCTTTTATAAAATGTTCTGTGCTATCTGTAGCATGAAATTGTATTTGTGAAGCTGCATTCCCAGTGATTTCATAAATAGATCCAAAGACTTTTTCAGACTCGTTTATAAAATCATTTGAAACAATTTGTTCGGCTTTTACAGTATGCTTAAAAACCAATTTTTCAGATTCTATTAATAATTCTTTCAAATTGTTTTTTATAGGTCTGTAAGTAATATCAATGGTCGCTTTTAAGTTTGGGTATTTAATTGTTAACCAATTATTTTTTGAGTCTTTAACGGTAGCATTTTTTTCCACATCAAAAACATAAGGTCTTTCAAAGTGTAGTTTTTTATATGATTTTGCAGGATATTTTAAACTTAAATAAGCTTTTGGTTTTGGCAAAACATCTTCTTTGCAGGAAACAAAAATCAAAATAAAAAGTATAAAAAAAAGATTACGCATTTAGAGTCGTTTTTACTTGTTTTATGCGCCTTCTATCCAACGCTTCTATGGTAAACGTAAAATTGCTAAAGTTTATTTTCTCTCCTTTCTTTGGGAATTTACCTGAAATTTCTAAAATGAATCCCGCTAAGGTTTCAGATTCTCCTTTTTCATCTTCAAACAACTCTTCTTCAACATCTAAAACTCTACAAAAATCTTTAATAGTTGTTTTACCTTCAAAAATATAATTGCTCTTATCTATTTTAGAATACGATAAATCATCGTCATCAAATTCGTCATTTATATCACCTACAATTTCTTCAATTACATCTTCTAGTGTTACAATTCCACTTGTTCCGCCATACTCATCAACCACAATAGCAAGATGATTTTTCTTTTCTTGAAACTCACTTAATAAATCGTCCAACTTTTTATTTTCAGGAACAAAAAAGGGTTCTCTGATCAATTTTTGCCATTTAAAATTTTTCTTATTGATATGCGCTAATAAGTCTTTTGCATATAAAACACCTACTATTGTATCAATATTTTCTTGATATATTGGATTTCTAGAATATCCTTTTTTAAGAATGTTCTTTAAAACCGACTCAAAAGATTCTTCATCAGAAATTGCAAAAACATCGGTTCTTGGTTTCATAATTTGAACCGTTTCTGTGTTTCCAAAACTCACAATTCCTTCTAATATTTTTTGTTCGTCTTTAGTCGTTGCATCATCAGAAGTTAATTCTAATGCTTGTGATAATTTTTCTACCGATAAGTTGGTGTTTTTACTTCCTAACCTATTTTCAATAACATTCGTTAGACTTGTTAACGGAATACTTAAAGGCGTTAATAAAGTATTTAAAATATTAATTGGTTTTGCCATAAAATTAGCAAAACGCAAGGATTTTCTAGACGCGTATACTTTTGGTAAAACCTCCCCAAATAATAATATTAGAAAAGTAACTAGCACAACTTCTATTAAAAAACGAATAGGTAATTGGAAGAAATATAAATTTACTGAATAATCAAATTCACTAAATAATTGTTCACCTAAAGAAGCAAATAATAAAACAATTAAGATATTTATAAAATTATTGGTTATTAATATTGTTGCCAGTAATTTCTTTGGCCTTTCTAATAATTTTACGACTAAGTTTTTGGTTTTAGATGTAGATAGAAGTTCATCTAATTGTGTTTTCGATAAAGAAAAAAACGCTACTTCTGTTCCAGAAACTAATGCAGAACAAATAAGTAATACGAGTAGAACGACAATACTAATTGTAGCTAAAAAATTAATGTTTAATAAAAGCAATAAAGGTTCTGGGTCTGGATCCAAAAGTTAAAATTTAATTGAACTAAAATGGTAAATCATCATTTTCTTGCGGCGCAACAGATTTTGGCGCTTCTGTTGTTGGTTGATTACTAACTGGCGGAACATTTGTTGCATTCGGATCTTTTTTAGTCGATAAAAAAGTCATGTCTTGAACATGAATTTCCGTTGTATATCTCTTTTGCCCTTCTTGCTCCCATTGGCGTGTTTTAATCCTGCCTTCGCAATACACTTTATCTCCTTTGGATAAATATTTTTCACAAATTTCAGCTAATTTATTTCGAACAACAATATTATGCCATTCTGTAGACGTTACTTTTTCTCCAGTTTGCTTATTGGTATAACTTTCGTTGGTGGCTATAGGGAATCTTCCAATAGAATTTCCTCCTTCAAAATAATGCATTTTAACCTCATCACCTAAATGACCTATTAAAATTACTTTGTTTATTGTTCCTGCCATAGCTTAAAATTTAACTAATCAAATATACCAAAAATATTGATTGATTTACGATTGATTTTCTTTTAAAAAATTTGCAATTAAAACAGGCACAGGAAATTCTTTTACTTGCTTCCATTCTATTTTTGCTTCTTGATGTTTCTTGATTTTCACAATCCAAAATCTGGTATTCAAATGTTGATGTGATAATTTATGAATGATTTCTTTTTGATTGAATAACGAAATTGTTGTTTCTTCTTTAAATAAATCGATAAATTCAGGGTGATTCACCAACTCTTTTTCATCAATATTATTTTTAGTTTCCAACAATGGAAATTGATACAAACCTTGCCAAATACCTTTTCCTTTTCTTTCTGATAAAATTGTTTTGTTATCGTCCGTAATCACAACTAAATAATTAAAAAAGCGTTTCTTAACTTTTAACTTCTTTTCTTTTACAGGTAAATCTTTAATCAGCTTTTTATCAAAAGCTACACAACTATCAGCAAATGGACAAGTTTCACATAACGGATTTTGCGGCTTACAATGCAACGCGCCAAAATCCATAATTGCTTGATTAAACGTTCCTGGTTGCTTTGGGTCAATTAAAGTCTGCGCTAATGCTTTAAATTCTTTTACGCCTTTAGAGGAGTTAATAGCTGTCTTAATTCCGAAATACCTTGCCAATACTCGATATACATTTCCGTCTACAACTGCTGCTGCTTCATTAAAACAGATTGATGAAATTGCAGAAGCGGTATAATCTCCAATTCCTTTTAATTTCAGTAAATCCTTATAATTATCTGGAAACGTTCCGTTTAATTCATTTGCAACAAATTTTGCTGTAAAATGCAAGTTTCTAGCCCTCGAATAATATCCGAGTCCTTGCCAAAGTTTTAATACGGTATTTTCTTCTGCTTTTGCAAGGTCGAAAACTGTTGAAAAAGCTTCCATAAATTTCAAAAAATATGGCAGACCTTGAGCAACTCTTGTCTGTTGTAAAATAATTTCTGATAGCCACACATGGTAAGGATTCTTAGTTTTGCGCCAAGGCAAATCTCTATCGTTTTGTAAATACCAGTAAATTAATGTGTTAGAAAATTTCATCGATAAATAATCAGTTTACAATATTACATTTTAAAATTCACATAAATTTAAGTGTATATCTTTTTGGAATTGATTAATTATCATATATTTGCCTCCGCATTTTTGGAATAAAATTAATATAAAATAAAGACATGACGAAAGCAGATATCGTATCAAAAATTTCAGACAAATCAGGTATAGAAAAAGGAGATGTTTTAGCAACAGTTGAAGCATTTATGAATGAAGTTAAGGATGCATTAGAAAATGGAGACAATGTATACTTAAGAGGTTTTGGTAGCTTTATAATTAAAACAAGAGCAGAAAAGACTGGTAGAAATATTTCTAAGAATACTACAATTAAAATTCCAGCACACAACATTCCAGCATTTAAGCCAGCAAAAGTTTTTACTGATGGTGTAAAAAGCAAAGTGTTAGTAAAATAATAATTAATACCTAACAGGTAAAAAATAGAAGACAATTATGCCAAGTGGTAAAAAAAGAAAGAGAGCTAAGATCTCTACACACAAACGTAAGAAAAGAGCTAGAGCAAATAGACATAAGAAAAAATAAGTAGTTTCTACTTATTTTTTCGTTTTTGCTTGCCTACTTAGAGTAGGCATTTAGCTAAAAGTTCATTGACATAAGAGGTTATCGTTAGACCTCGCATGGTATTAAAAATACCTGACAATATTAATCCATCTACACAATTATGTGTAGTGTTAAAACTATTTCAGTATGAAAACAGAATTAATAATTCGTTCGCATTCAACTGATATCGATTTTGCCTTATTAAAAGATGGAAAACTTATTGAATTAAATAAAGAAACAACTGATAACAAATTTTCTGTTGGCGATATTTTTTTAGCCAAAATAGGAAAGGTGTTACCAGGCTTAAACGCAGCATTTGTAAATGTAGGCTATCCAAAAGATGGTTTTTTACATTATCATGATTTAGGTGCGCAAGTAAACTCTTTAAATTCATTCATTAAGAAGGTAAGCACAGGTAAGTATAAAGAATTCACTTTTAAAAACTTTCGACACGAGAAAGACATTAACAAAGACGGAAAAATAAATGATGTCATTAAATCAGGACAAAATTTATTAGTACAAATTGTAAAAGAACCTATTTCTACCAAAGGACCAAGATTAAGTTCCGAGCTATCAATAGCAGGTAGATTTTTAGTGTTAGTTCCTTTTTCTAACCGAGTATCTGTATCGCAAAAGATAGAAGATAATAAAGAAAAAGAACGTTTAAAAAGATTAGCAAAAAGCATTAAACCAAAAGGGTTTGGTGTAATACTAAGAACTGTTGCCCAAGGAAAAAAGGTAGCAGAATTAGACAAAGATTTGCAAAACTCATTAGAACGCTGGAAAACTTTGTGTAAGCATATTGCAAACACAAATACACCAACAAAGATTCTGAGTGAGCTTAACAGAGCATCTTCTATATTAAGAGATGTAATGAATGATTCTTTTACAAACATTGTTACCAATGATGAAACGCTTAAAGAAGAGATTAAAGATTATTTACAAGAAATTTATCCTGAAAAGACAAAAATTGTAAAGTATCACAAATCTCAAGTACCAATTTTTGAAAAATATGGTATCGAGCGCCAAATAAAAACATCGTTTGGTAAAACAGTTTCAATGAGTCGTGGTGCCTATTTAGTAATAGAGCACACAGAAGCACTCCACGTTATTGATGTAAATAGCGGAAACCGTTCTAACAAAGCTGGATCTCAAGAAGAAACCGCACTAGAAGTTAATATAATTGCTGCAACAGAAATTGCGCGTCAATTACAATTACGTGATATGGGCGGAATTATAGTTATTGATTTTATTGATATGCACAAAGCAGAGAATAGACAAAAACTTTTTCAGCATTTAAAAGATCAAATGTCTTTTGATAGAACAAAGCATAAAATATTACCTCCAAGTAAATTTGGATTGATACAAATAACTCGTCAACGTGTAAGACAAGAGTTAAGTATTAAAACGAAAGAGAAAAATCCAAATATAAACGGAGAAGTAGAAGCACCAATTGTATTGGTAGATAAGATAGAAGGAGAATTAGAACGTTTAGTTTCTAATCCTAAAAATAAAAAGATAAGCTTAAATGTGCATCCTTTTATTGCTGCTTATTTAAGCCAAGGAATTAAATCAATTAGATTCAATTGGTTTCTACAACATAAAAAGTGGATTACAATTATACCTAGAGACGCTTACACTTATTTACACTACAAATTTAAAGTACAACGTAAATAAGAGGCAATAAATTTTTATCAAAAAACCCCGCAACTATTAAGTTGCGGGGTTTTGTTTTATAACAATATTTCTTTCTTTATCCCTAAAAAGAAATAGCAAATAAAACTAACAACACTAATAAACCTGTAACGTAAGGTTTTCTTAGTACTAACTTTAATACATACATAAAATAATTTTTTATTGAAGCCTGTAAAAACCTCTTTATTTCTATTTTTTGTATTTCTAATTATATATTTTAAGGGATGGGCGACTAACCATTTAAGTTACTTAAATGAAAAATCAAATTTTAAAATAGGGATATCTTTTGTGGGAAGAAGCTATGCAAAAGTAACCAACTTTTTAAAAACTAACAAAAATTATTTAAAATTCTAAAACCAGAATCCTAAATTAAATAATACGTAGTTTTTTTTATGATCTGGAGACAAGGTATATTTTAACTCGATAGGTCCTATAAACGTATTTACACTATATCCAAAAGCGTAACCCGATTTTATGTCTTTAAAAATATCGGCATCTCTAAAAACGTTACTATCTAATCGAGCATAATTTGCTATAAATGAAAAGTAGTGATTTTTCGCAAATTGATATCGGATATTAAATTCAGACTTAATAAACGTACTGTTTGATAGTTCACCAAAATCATATCCGTAAAAAGGGACAAAAGAATTTACATAATTTTGATTGTATCCGCCTAAACGATAATCAAAAACTGTAGACACAGGGTTTTCAAAAGAAAAACCACCTTCACCATTAATTTGAAAAGTAACTTTATCCCAAATAGAAGTTGCAAAGCCTATTTTTCCCTTTACTTGAGAAAAGCTATTAAAGTTATTCAGAAAATCTGAAGACCTTAAATACCATTTAAATTCTATATCAGCAAAATAACCTTTGGTAACAAAATACTTTTCATCGTAAGTGTCTAATTTTAGGTACGCAAATGCATTTACGTAATTACTTTTATCAAAAAAAGTAGGCTCTTTATTGGTTAAAATAGTTTCTGTTAACGCCCTTAAAATTTTATACTCTACACCAAAACCTAAGGCAAATTTTCTATTAAAAGTTGTTTGTGCAAAAAGATCTGTGGTATAATCTGTATAACTTAAATTGATATTATTAATATTTGGATTCTCTGGCGAATTAAACAATGTATTGGTTCTAAAATGATCGAATCTAGAACGCACGCCATAACTCCAATAAAAACCATTATCTACAAAATAGTTAAGGTTAAATCTTAAGTTATCACCTAAAATAGCATCCAAAGAAAGGATGTCATTTTCTATAAATAAATATTTATGATTGTAGTTTGCTAAAATTCCTGTTTTGTAAAGAAAGTCGTAATGAACGCCTAGTTTTACGTTGGCTTTTTCTTCATTTTCTATGACCGAAAAATTTAAATGATTTTTATTTTTTTTAGAGACAACTTCATAATCAATACGCTCATAATTGTTGGTTGCCGACAAAAAAGGCATCTTTTCAGCAATTTCTTTATGACTGATACTATCGCCTCTTTTTATATTTAATTTCCCTAAAACATACGCAGGAGTATAATTTTTAAATCCAGTAACACGAACCTCATCAACCTTAATTTTTTCGCTTTTAAAGGGCATTATTTTTCGCTCTTTTTTATGAGCTTGTTTTTTTGCAATTTCATTAAAAACGGTTCTATATTTTTTCCCCGCCTCTTTTCCTTTTTGTAATAATTCTTTATTTTTATTAAAATCTACCACATTAAATTCAAAAATATCAGGTTGTATATAAAGATCAATAGTGTCTTTTAAATCACTATTTTTACTATACATTTGATAGCTTATCACTTGATTTAAAATAGCAACAACGGACTTTAATTTATCTTTTTGAAACAACCTTCCTTGAACATCTACGCCAATAATAATATCCATGCCTTTTTGTTGCATAATATCTATTGGGAAGTTATTAGCAATACCGCCATCAATCAATAATTTACCATCTTTTTCAACTGGATTTAGTAAGGTTGGAAATGATGCACTTGCTCGTAATGCTAAGGGTAACGAACCTGTTTCTTGCAAAATTTGTCCGCCAGTTTCTACATTGGTGGCAATACAGAAAAAAGGGATCTTTAGTTTAGAAAATGTTTCGTTACCCGATGAATATAAAAGTGTCGTTAACATATTTAACACCTCCTGCCCTTTAGAAACTCCTTTAGGTAAACCAATAACTCCTTTGATAACAGGTAGTTTTATGGCATGTTTTTCGCCATGTTCTTTGGTAAAAAATGGACGTGCATTTCTTGGTAAATTCCCTGTTAACACATCAGAAAAATCGGTAGTAATCACAATATGTTCTATTTGTGATGCACTAAAACCTGCTGCGTACAATCCGCCAACAATAGCACCCATACTTGTTCCTCCAATATAATCTATCTGAATTCCTGATGCTTCAATTTCTTTTAAAACACCAATATGCGCAAATCCTTTTGCACCACCACCACTTAATACCAAACCAACTTTTGGTTGCTTTTTCTGACCAAAAAACAACATTGGAATTAGAATAAAAAATAATAGAATTTTAGCTCTCATTTTCTTTTTTAGCGTGATAATATTCATGCACTTTTTTTGCTCTCGCATTTCCAATAACAGCAATTAAATCTTCTAACGAAGCTTCTTTTACTCTTTTTGCTGATTTAAATTTACGCAATAAAGTTGTAATAGTTTGCCTACCAACATCAGGAATTTGTTCTAATTCTGATTGAATGGCACTTTTACTACGTTTATTTCTATGCAAGGTAATTCCGAATCTATGTGCTTCATTTCTTAGATGTTGAATGATTTTTAAACTTTCCGATTTTTTATCTAAATACATCGGTATAGAATCTCCAGGGTAATAGATTTCTTCTAAACGTTTAGCAATTCCTATTATGGCAATTTTACCTCGTAAGCCTAAAATATCTAAACTTTTTAAAGCAGATGATAGTTGTCCTTTTCCACCATCAATAATAATTAATTGAGGCAATGGCTCGTCTTCAGACAATAATCGCTTATAGCGTCTAAAAACCACTTCTTCCATAGAAGCAAAATCATCTGGACCGACCACTGTTTTTATATTATAATGGCGGTATTCTTTTTTGCTTGGTTTTCCGTCTTTAAAAACCACACAAGCAGCAACTGGATGCGTTCCTTGAATATTAGAATTATCGAAACACTCAATATGTCTTGGTTCACTTTGCAAGCGTAAATCTTTTTGCATTTGCGCCATAATTCGCTTTACATGTCTATCTGGATCTACAATTTTAATTTGCTTAAATTGTTCTTGTCGGTAATATTTTGCATTTCTTTCAGAAAGCTCTACAATTCTTTTTTTATCACCCAATTTAGGAACCGTCACTTTAATTGTATCACCTACAAAAACGGTAAACGGAACATAGATTTCTGTAGATTGAGAATTAAATCGTTGTCTAGTTTCAACAATAAAAAGCTCCAATAAATCTTTATCAGATTCGTCTAGTTTTTTCTTTACTTCTGTGGTGTATGATTGAATAATAGATCCATTAGAAATCTTAAAAAAGTTAAGATATCCGTAGCCTTCATCAGAAATTACAGAAAACACATCTACATTATTTATAGACGGATTTACAATGGTAGATTTTGCTTGGTAATTAGCTAATAAATCGAGTTTTTCTTTAATTTTTTGGGCTTCTTCGAACTCCATTTTTTCAGAAAAAGTAAACATCATTTGTTTAAAGACTTCCAAACTCTCTTTAAAATTACCTTTAATAATATTTCTAATTGCTTTAATATCTTGCTGATAAATGACTTCCGATTGCAACCCTTCACACGGCCCTTTACAATTGCCTAAATGGTATTCTAAACATACTTTGTATTTACCTGCGTTTATTTTTTCTTCACTTAAATCATAGGTACAGGTTCTAAGCGTATAAAGCTCTTTTATTAAGTCTAGTAAAATTCGTACCGTTCTTACAGAAGTATAAGGTCCAAAATATTCCGACCCGTCTTTTATGACTCTCCTCGTTAAAAAAATTCTAGGAAAACGTTCTTTTTTTATACAAATCCACGGATAAGTTTTATCATCCTTAAGCATAATATTATACTTAGGCTGGTATTTTTTTATGAGGTTATTTTCTAATAATAAAGCATCGGTTTCTGTATTTACTACAATATGTTTGATGCTTACAATTTTTCTGACTAGAATTCTTGTTTTCGCATTATCATGGTTTTTGGTAAAGTAAGAAGCAACACGTTTTTTTAAGTTTTTAGCCTTACCCACATAGAGTATTACCTCATCTTTATCATAATATTGATAAACACCAGGTGATTGTGGTAATGTTTTTATTTGAAGCTCTAAACTTGTTGGCATACAACGAAAATACACATTTTTGTTGCAAAATAAGTTTAGATAAAGTTAATAAGTAGAAACACCTGTTTTTATATTATTTTTAGGTAGAAGTACCTGTTTTGTTTAATTTTTTATATAGTTTTATGGCAACCAAAAACTTATTATTAACCAAAACTTAAATTATTATGTCAATTGACGTACCTACACCAAACCCAGAAAACATTATTTCATTAGAAACAGCTCAAGATTGGGCGAAACACTGGAGAGAAGACACTTCCAATTTTAATATTGTAAAAACCAAATCGAAAAAAGATCCTAAAGCCACAAAAATTAAACTTGGAGTTGAAAGAGTGAAAGGATTCTTTATTCCTGCTATAGATTTAGTTGAAGCATTAATTGAGGTTTTTGGCGCTACTAATTTAGTAGAGTTAGAAGAAAAAATAATGTCAGGTGAAATTGGCAAAAGCGATGGTATAAGAGCTTATACAGGTGTAGAAGATTTAACTAAACCAAAAAATATTAAAAGCAAGAATCCTAATGATCTTGGAACCTATGAACAAAAATTAATGATTGTTGGGGTAAAAGACAATAAAGACATATTATCTGAAAGAATAGACAATAACCTTGAAATTAAGAAGTTAGCGGAAGGTGGTGGTAACGTTTATGATTTAACAACTCCGTGTCCTGATTTATGCGACAATGGTAGTCCTTTATATAATTAATTACTCATTGAAATCTTATGAAATTATAGTTAATATTGGTAATTTATTATTACTAATAAATACTATTTACTATTTTAAAAGCTACAGAAAATATTCTGTAGCTTTTAAAACTTTTACTATTTATCTTTTCTTTAGTTTAATTATACAAGGTATTTACTACGTTTTATTTTTATACAAAGAAAATAATTTATTCCTTAGTCATGTTTTTTTTATTGGTCAATTTTTGATACTAAGTGTTTTTTATTATCAAATATTTTTTAAAGAACGTCTAAAAAAAATTATTAAACTTTATTTAATTTTCACATTACTAATTTTAACATTTTATCTAGTTTTTTTTCAAGTAAATTTTTTTAAATTTAATTTGTTTGAAATTTTTATTACTTCTTTACCGATAATTATATATAGCCTTTTGTTCTTTTTTCAAAAAATAGATACAGTTGATAAAAAGTATTTACATTTAAATTCAGGATTATTTTTATATTTATCATGTAGTTTATTATTATTTTCTGCTGGAAATTTAAAATCTTCGATTAAGAATTTTATATGGTATTTTAACATGTCTTTATATGTAATTTTCCAAATCTTAATTTTTATAGAATGGTACAAAAACTTTAGAAAACCCACTAAAGTTGAACTTTGATCACCATTTTTTAAACAACAAAAAACCATGATTTTAAGTTTCATACTTATTAAATTCACTTAGAAAGATATTTCTTAGCTTTGTTTAGTCAATTATGACCAGACAAAACTTTAATAATTGAAAACTTTATTAGATTGCTTAAACAATATTGGGTATATAATTTTAGCTATTAATTGTATTGTTTATCTCAAAAATTATCGAATAAAACTTAAACCATATAAACTAGTATTATTATACCTTTTATCAACTTTAATAATTCAATATTATTCCGCTTATTTAAGCTCTTTTAAAGCTAATAATTTATTTTTATCTCATTATTATTTTATAGAACAGTTTATTTTATTGAGTTTATTCTATCGAAGTGTATTAAAAAACATGTTATTAAAAAAGCTAATAAGTATACTTTTAGTTTTAATTGTTCTAAGCTTTATAATATATTATTACTATAATACTTCTTATTACTATAAGTTTAATATAGTGGAAATTATTACCACAAATATTCCTCTAATATTTTATAGTTTTTATTTCATAATCGAAAGTTTAAATAACACTAATAAAAAATTTATCTACATAAATTCTGGTTTTTTTATTTATTTATTTTGTAGTACGCTGCTTTTTTCTTGTGGAATTATTGATGCTATAAAAGAAGTAAAGATTTGGTTATGGTTATTCAATAATATTCTTTATATCCTTTTACAAATATTAATCTTTATAGAATGGTACAAAAACTTTAGAAATCCGTCAAAAGTTAATTAATAATCTTAACTTTTTTTACCCCCGTATAAACACCTGTTTTTACCATTAAGCTTTCTTTTTAAGTTTCTTACTTGTAAATTTACTTAAAAGAGATTTTTCCGTAGATTTGTTTTGAACTCTCAAAAGCACTAATGGAAGAACTCTTGGCAGAAGAAAATCAAGTGATTGCTATTGTATTAATTGGTGTTTTATTACTCCTACTTATGGGAGTTGCCCTACTATTATTCTTTTTCTTTTCTAGAAAAAAAATAGTAGAAAAAGAGCTGGAAAAAAAATCGTTGGAAATTAATCATCAGAAAAAGATGATACAATCTATAATTGTAACGCAAGAAAAAGAACGAAAGCGGATTGCCCAAGATTTACATGATGATATTAGCTCTAAATTGAATGTCATCAATTTAAACGCCAACTTATTAAAGGATGGTGATTTAGATACAAAAGAATATAAAACGGTAAATAATAATATTTTAGAAGCAACCGACAAAACATTAGAAAGCGCTAGAAAAATCGCACATAATTTGTTACCGCCAATTCTAGAAAAGTTTGGTTTTAAAGACGCTGTAGAAGAACTTGCAGATTCTTTTAATAACAGTAAAAAGATTACCATAAACTACACTATCAACTATCATAAAAACTATTTAACTAAAGAAAACGAGTTACATCTTTTTAGAATAGTACAAGAGTTAATCAATAATTCTGTACGTCATGGAAAAGCAAAAATTAGCACATTAGATATTAATTTTGAAGATCAAAAATTACTTTTTAAGTATACTGATAACGGTAAAGGATTTAACATGAATGATCAAAAATTTTCCAAAGGTTTAGGGATGAAGAATATAGAGACTAGAATTTCTTTATTAAATGGAGAAAAAGAAATAAAAAGTGAAGACGGAAAAGGATTTAAAATAAATATAAAAATATAAACCTACTTCTACTTAATAGTAACTTAACCAAACTACTATGGAAAATATTAATATAATCATTGCAGATGACGAAGAGCTTTTTAGAAAAGGCATCAGTTTTTTGTTAGAAAGAGAAAAAAATCTAAACATTATTTTTGAAGCGTCTAATGGTAAAGAGTTAATAGACTTTATTGATGTTACTGAAGAATTGCCAGATATTATATTAATGGATTTAAAAATGCCCGAAATTAATGGTGTTGAAGCTACTAAGGCAATTCATAAAAAATATCCCGATATAAAAATTATAGCTTTAACAAGTTACGGAAGTAAATCTTTTATTACTAATATGATAGATGTTGGCGCTTCTTCTTACTTACTTAAAAATACCACACCAAAAGAAGTAATTAACACTATTAATGAAGTTTTTGAAAAAGGATTTTATTACGATGAAAAAGTGTTAGAAATTATTCATACTAATATAATTTCTTCAAGCGGAAAACGTATAAAAAGTGATTTGGATAACAATTTACTTTCTAAAAGAGAAATAGAAGTCTTAGAATTAATATGCGAGCAATTAACTACAAGTGAAATTGGTGAAAAACTATTTATTAGTCCAAGAACTGTAGAAGGGCATAGAAATAATTTATTATTAAAAACTCAATCTAAAAATGTGGCTGGATTGGTAATATATGGAATCCAAAAAAAATTTATAGAAATTACTCCAGATATTAATTTTTAATCCTAAAGGTAAAATTACCTGTTTTAGTTTCACAGTATTTTCTCTCTATTCGGAAAATTTATTTTTACTAAATTTAGAACTTGTTTAACCAAAAAAAAAACTTAATAACATGGAACCATCATTTATAGGGTCAATTATTTTATTCGCAGGAGATTTTCCAATTAGAAACTGGGCAAAATGCGAAGGACAATTATTATCAATCGCTAGTAACACAGCGTTATTTTCAATTATTGGAACCACCTATGGTGGAGACGGAAGAACTACTTTTGCTTTACCCGATCTACGAGGTAGAGTACCTGTAGGAACAGGAGCTGGCCCTGGGCTTATAGAAATACCTATAGGACAAAAAGTAGGTAGAGACAAAACAACATTAGCAATTCCTAATATTCCAGCACATAAGCATACTGCTACAGTTAGTGATATTAATGCAACTGCAGAAGCAACTGTTTCAATTCCTGCTACAGGTAGTGTAGCAAATACTTATGAGCCTGGTAATAATGCTATTTTTGGTGCAGGAGAAGTTATATCAGGCAAAAATGAAATCAACATGTATTCATCAGCTGCTGCAAACAAAACCTTAAAACCTTTTACAGCACCTGTAGCTATAACTGCAACTGGTGGTAATGTAGCGGTTGGTACTACAGGTTCTAATACTCCTTTTAGCAATATACAACCAAGTTTAGGTATGACTTACCTTATTTGTTTACAAGGAATTTATCCTTCTAGGAATTAATCTTTTTTAAATAATTGCTATTCAATCAAAATTTCTTTTTATGAAAAAAAATACAAAAATTTTAGATGTACAAAATTTAATGAATAATCGAATAAAATTGTATGTATTTACATTTTTAATGTTTATTAGTTTTAGTAATCTTTCCTTAGGACAATATACAGAAACATTTGCTACAGCAGATAGAGGAATTGTTAACGGACCTTGTGGTGATAATATTAGTACTAATTGTACAAATAATAATTTTACTGGTGTGAATTGGACAATTAATGGGGTCTTAACTGGTATGGCAGCAGGTGATTATGCAAAAACAATCTGTGGTTTGTTTTAATTTTCTGACATTGATGGAGAGGTATGCTGGGAATCTCCTGTACTCGATATTTCTGCAATAGGAGGGACTATAAATATTGCTGTTGATGTGAGTTGGGTAGGGCTTGATAGTGCTAGTGATTATATAGATGTTGAATATAGTATTGATGAAGGAGCTTGGACTCAAGTAGCAAATCAAGTTGGAGGAGGTCCTCATACAATAGAATATTTGGGGTTTGATACTGGTGATGCTTCAGCTACTGTTCCTAGTGGTGCGATAGCTTCTGGTGCTAACAAATTAAATGTCAGTGTATGTGCTAATTTCGATAGTTTTCAAGAATATATTAGGATAGAGGAAGTTAGAGTTCCAGAAGCCGGTGTTACTGTTTTAACTCCAGCTACAGCACCTACAGTTACAACAACGGCGCTAGTTCTGTTCTTAGCAATTCTGCTACTTTAGCAGGTAATGTTACCGCAGATGGCGGTGCTACTGTTACAGCTAGAGGGATTGTATATGCTGTAAAAGCTACAAATGCTGATCCATTAATTGGTGGTGGTGGTGTTACAAATGATCCCAACGGTTCCGGAACAGGAGTCTTTTCAGAATCTATTGCAGGTTTAACTCCAGGTACAACATATACTTTTAAAGCATACGCTACCAATAATGTAGGGACTTCTTATGGAGCAGCTACAGACTTAACTACTGCTGGTAAACGTTGGACTGGTGCAACAGATGCTAATTGGGATGTTGCTACTAATTGGAATCCTAACTCTATTCCTATTGCTACTGATAATGTAGTAATACCAAATGTAGGAACTAAACCAATTATTGATAGCGATGTTGGGGCAGTAGCAAACAATATTACTATAGACGCAAGTAGTTCTTTAACAGTAAATAGCGGAGGGTCTTTAATAATAGATGGTGTAATGACTAAAAATGGAGACTTTATATACAAAGTAAACATTCCTGAGACTGATTGGCATTTAATTTCTTCTCCTGTTGTTGGTGAGCAATTTGATGATACGTGGAATGATGCTAATAGTATAAATACTGCTGGAGCAGGAAATAACGAAGCCGTTGCTTCTTATATTAATACTAGTGATGCAGATGGTGATTGGGTGTATTATCAAGATGGCGCAGGTGCTACAACTTTTGGTGCTGGTATAGGTTACTCTACTAAAAGAACAAGTGCTGGAGAATATACTTTTAATGGTGGTTTTCCAGTTTCACCAATTAATCCAACTATCTCAGCAAGTAATATTGGTACTCCTGCAACAGAAAACAGGTGGACATTGGTAGGTAATCCATTTCCAGCACACGTTAACATTGCTACTTTTTTATCAGTTAATGCTACTCCTTTAAAAGATTCGCATGAAAACGTTTATGTTTGGAACGCAGCCACTGGACTATACGAACCATTAACTACTGGGCATATTCATCCAGGACAAGGTTTCTTTGTAAATTCTAATGTAGTTTCAACTACTGTTACTTTTACAAAAGCAATGCAGAGTGATCAAAATGGAATTACATTTTACAGAACAGCTACTAATCCAAGTATTACATTAATGATGAGCGATGGTACAAATACTGGGTCTACAGAAATTAATTATCTAGCTGATAAAACCACAGGGTTAGATCCTAGATATGACTCGGGTACTTTTACTGGTCAGTCTACAAGCTTTCAAATCTATACGCATTTAGTAAGTGATAGTAAAGGTATTAATTTTATGAAGCAAGCTTTACCTATAGATAATTATGAAAACATGGTGATTCCTGTTGGATTAAATGCAGCGGCTGGAAAAGAAATTACCTTTTCTGCTGAAGACTTAAATTTACCAACAGATTTAAAAGTTTTCTTAGAAGATAGAGAAACCAATACATTTACGCGTTTAGATGAAGCAAATAGTAGCTATAAAATTACTACTTCTTCTGCCTTAAAAGGGATTGGAAGGTTTTATATGCATACCTCTAGAAATTCATTAACTACAAAAGATGTTGTTTTAGACAATGTAAGTATCTATAAAACGAATGGGAACACATTAAGAATTGTAGGTGTACAACAAAACAGTAAAACTTCTCTTAAACTATTTAATATTGTTGGTAAGCAAGTTTTAAGTACATCGTTTACATCTAATGGTGTTAAAGATATTTCTTTACCAAAATTAGCCTCTGGTGTTTATCTTATACAGCTCCAAACCGATAAAGGAAGGTTGAACAAGAAAATAATTTTAGAATAATAACGAGAATTTTATATACAAAACATCATGAAAAAACAAAACAAAAATACTCAAGATAAAGCTCAAGAAATTACTCGTAAAGAAGCAATTAAAAAAATAGGTAATTACGGTAAGTATGCAGCCTTAACAGCTTTAGGAACCTATCTAATTTTAAATCCACAAAAAGCTCAAGCAGCTTCTCCAGAAGCTCCAGGTAGTGGATTTAATTAGATTAAAAAAATATAAAATAAAAAAGGTTGTCTAATTTTAGGCAACCTTTTTTAATGAATAAATACTGCCTTAGATTTTTTAAGGCCGCTTAGTATTGTTGAATTTGTGTTATCTTCTACTTCCCAACCATAAACAACAGATAGTTGATAAATTTTAGAAAGCTCTTCAAACAATCTAGTTTTAGCTTTAGTTTTTAACTCGGTTAATTCTATTGTTTCTTTTATTTTTTCAATACTTTTTTTATTGATTTTATTCAATTCATCTTTAGTAAAAGAATTAAAACTACTTTGTTGTAAGTCAAAATATTTTATATCTGGAGAAATTACAATTGCCTCTTTTGGTATTTTATTGATGACAATTTTCTTTCCAATAGAATCAATCTGTATCTCAAGTTTAGATAAATCATAGCCAACCTCAACTTTTGCGTTTACAGAAACAATGGCTTTTTTATCAAAAGACAGATAGTCATAAAAATATTTCTTAGCATCAGAATAATTATAGATTTCAGAAAAAGTTCCTTCAGAAACCACTAGTTTACTCATGCTTTTTATTTGGTTAAGTACAACCTGTATTTCTTCTTGCTGATGTTTCGTTTCATTTTTTTCAAACCAAAACTTGGCGATAAAAAAACCTAGTAAAAAGATTGCAAAATATTTTAAGTAGCGCATGTGTTAGGTGTTAGGTGTTAGGTGTTAGGTGTTAGGTGTTAGGTGTTAGGTGTTAGGTGTTAGAAATATACGAAAACTTATCTTTTTAGAATTTAAGCCCGTTGCTAACCAAAAATGTAGAGAAACCTAAAAAAATGTAAATTCATCATAGTAAATTTTAACTATCAGTTAATTGTAGTATTAATCAGAAAGGATTAATGTCATTCCCGTGAAAACGGGAATCTAAATACCAATATTTTTATAGATTTCGACTTTCGTTGGAATGACTAGACGTTTTATAATACTGATAAATATTTAATCTCTTACGTCGAACTCAATTTAAGACAGAGGCTAAATGGTAATATTTATTCTACAATTTCTTTTTCTTCCTCTTTAGGAAAAGCTTGTTTATTAAATATAAAAAGAATGACAACACCAATACTAATCCAAGAATCTGCTCCATTAAAGATCGCATTAAAAAAAGTGAAGCTTTCACCTTCGTACATCGGGAAATATAACATATCAACTACTTTTCCATAAAACAATTCACCATATGGGTTTTCTGCAAAAAGAGTTGCCACTTTATGTTGAGAAGAGTCAAAAATAATTCCGTAAAAAACTGAATCTAAAATATTACCAACGGCACCTGCTAAGATTAATGAAATTGCAATTACCACTGCTGTATGAGTATTTCTTTTAATCGTTTGCCATAACCAATAGCAAATTCCAGAAACTGCAGCAATTCTAAACAAAGTTAAAAATAGTTTACCCGTTCTACCACCAAACTCAAAACCCCAAGCCATTCCGTTATTTTCGGTAAAATGAATTTTAAACCAGTCTGCAAATACCACAACTTCTTCGCCTAAATAAAAATGTGTTTTTACATATATTTTACTTATTTGATCTATCAAAATAGCGACTATAACAGTAAGGATTGCAATATTTTTTTTAGACATTTTGGTGATTTATTTCAGACAAAAATAAGAATATTATTGTGTTTCTTCAGTAATTAACTCAACATTTACATACACAGATTTCACAATCAGTTTTGCTCCTTTTTTTACTTTCTCTTTTAAAGGTGATTTTACTTTTTCTCCGTTCTTAATTATCGTCCCTTTTCTTGATTTAATATGTAAATCAGTATTTTTTGTATTTGCAAATACAGCTCCAGAAAGTAAATCTATTTCTGTAATTCCATGATTTTTTTTAATTCTAACAATTCCTTTATCAATTAAAAGCCGTAGAATTCCGTTGTAATTATTTTCTTCAACATCTAACAAACCTCCAAAAACGGTTACTTTTTTATCTTTAGGTATTTTAATAGTTATACTAACATTACTTGGTGGTGGCAATGAAAATTGATTCATCTTATCGGTTGTAGCATTTACAATTTTAAGCTGAGTTTCAATTTTTAAAACACAATTGTAATCATTACAAGAAATATTTTCGATAACACCAATATTGTCATCATCGGTTAATATCAATTCTATGTTATTCGTTTTAGAAGTTTCTATTTTTAAGAGATCAACTCCTTTGGTGTGAATCTCAATAAAAGGCGCATCACTAGAAATTGTTTTATGCGTTTTTTGCTGTGCATTAACAATAGAAAAGCAACATAGAAATAATATGCTAAGGTATTTTACCATAAAACAAAAAAGCATCCAAATTTGGATGCTTTAGGATTATTGTTTTCTTTTAGCTTCTATGCTTAAAGTAGCATGAGGAACTAATTTTAAACGTTCTTTTTGTATCAGTTTTTTAGTCACTCTACAAATTCCGTACGTTTTATTTTCTATACGCATTAACGCGTTATTTAAATCACGAAGAAATTTCTCTTGCCGTATCGCTAACTGAACATTGGCTTCTTTTGCCATAGTATCAGAACCTTCATCAAACGATTTAAAAGTTGGTGACGTATCGTCTGTTCCGTTATTAGCATCGTTTTTATACGCACTTTGTAATAGTGCTAAATCTTCCTCTGCTCTTGTTATTTTTTTTAAGATAATTTCCTTAAACTCTTGTAAGTCTTCATCAGAATACCTTGCTTTTATTTCGGGCATAGTCTTACACTTTTTGGATTAATATTCTACTTTTTATGGTGTCGAATTCAATTTCTGTCCCATCTTCTAAAGCATCTACAAAAACTAACTCTTTAGCTAATGTTTCGCTCATAATATATTCTTTATTTTCTTCAATAGAAACCTGCAAATCAGCAAACTTTTCTACTGTTAACTTAATTTTATCTGTTACTTCTAAACCGGTATCTTTTCGCCCGTTTTGTATTCTATTTACCAATTCTCTAGCAATTCCTTCTTTACGTAATTCTTCGGTAATAGTAACATCTAACGCAACTGTTAATCCGCCAGCATTTGCAACTAACCATCCTTCAATATCTTTGGATGAAATCTCAACATCACTCACGTCCAAAGTAATCATTTTATCATTAACTTTTACAGAAATTTTTCCATCTTTTTCAACAGTAGAAATTTCATCTTGTGTAAAGTTTTGAATTGCAGCAGCTACAAAACGCATATCTTTTCCAAATTTTGGTCCTAAAGTTTTAAAATTTGGCTTGATTTGTTTTACAAGAATATCCGATGCATCATCTAATATTTCAATCTCTTTTACATTTACTTCCGATTTTATTAAATCTGCAACAGCTAAAATTTCTTCTTTCTGAGTAGTATCAGATACAGGAATCATTATTTTCTGTAATGGTAAACGAACCTTAATCTTTTCTTTTGCTCTTAACGATAAAACTAAAGAAGAGATAGTTTGCGCATTTTCCATCTTTCTCTCTAAAGATTTATCTACAAATGATTCATTATATACTGGAAATTCAGCTAAATGCACACTTTCAAAACTTTCTGTTGATGTTGCTTCTGATAAATCTTTGTATAATCTATCCATAAAAAATGGTGCAACTGGCGCACTTAATTTTGCAACCGTAAGCATACATGTATATAATGTTTGATATGCAGAAATTTTATCTTGTTGATACTCCCCTTTCCAAAAACGTCTTCTACACAAACGCACATACCAATTACTTAAATGGTCTTGTACAAAATCAGATATTGCTCGTGTTGCTTTTGTTGGCTCATAATCATTATAAAAAGTATCTACTTTTTCTATTAATGAATTTAATTCTGATAAAATCCAGCGATCAATTTCTGGTCGTTCATTTATTGCAATATCAGCTTCTGAATAACTAAATTCATCAATATTAGCATACAAGCAAAAGAATGAATACGTGTTATATAAAGTTCCAAAAAACTTTCTTCTTACTTCTTCTATTCCAGCAATATCAAACTTTAAATTATCCCACGGATTTGCGTTAGATATCATATACCAACGCGTAGCATCTGCTCCGTATTTCTTTAATGTTTCAAAAGGATCTGCTGCATTTCCAAGACGTTTAGACATTTTGTGTCCGTTTTTGTCTAATACCAATCCATTTGACACTACATTTTTATAGGCAACAGAATCAAAAACCATCGTTCCAATAGCATGTAATGTATAAAACCATCCACGGGTTTGATCTACACCTTCTGCAATAAAATCTGCTGGAAACGATTTATTTTCATCAATTTTTTCTTTATTTTCAAACGGATAATGCCATTGTGCATAAGGCATAGAACCAGAATCGAACCAAACATCAATTAAATCACTTTCTCGATTCATTGGTTTTCCGGATGCAGAAACTAATGTGATTTTATCAACTACATTCTTATGTAAATCGATTTTATCATAGTTCTCTTCAGTCATATTTCCAACCTCAAATTCTGAAAAGATATCAGAATCCATCATACCAGCATCTACAGCACGTTCCATTTCAGCTTTTAACTCTTCAACTGAACCGATACAAATTTGTTCTGTACCATCTTCAGTTCTCCAAATTGGCAACGGAATTCCCCAAAATCGTGATCGAGATAAATTCCAATCATTAGCATTTTTTAACCAATTTCCAAAACGTCCAGTTCCTGTAGATTTTGGCTTCCAATTGATTGTTTCATTTAAAGAATGCATTTTATCTTTAACATCAGTAACTTTTATAAACCAAGAATCTAAAGGATAATATAGAATTGGTTTATCTGTTCTCCAACAATTTGGATAACTGTGCACATATTTTTCAACCTTAAAGGCCTTATTTTCTGTTTTTAATTTGATAGCTAATTCTACATCTACAGATTTATCTGGCGCTTCACCATCATTATAATATTCGTTCTTTACATACTTACCTGCAAACTCAGCCATTTCTGATCGAAACTTACCTTGTAAATCTACTAAAGGAACTGGATTGTCATTTGTATCTAATACTAATAATGGCGGAATTTCTGGTGTTACTTGTTTAGCAACTAATGCATCATCTGCTCCAAAAGTTGGTGCTGTATGTACAATTCCTGTTCCATCTTCTGTAGTAACAAAATCTCCAGGAATTACTCTAAAAGCATTTTCTGCATTTTCATATGGCAATGCATAATCCAACAATTGCTCATATTTTATTTCTAATAAATCTTTTCCTTTACACTCAGTTGCAATTAAAAAAGGAATCTTTTTATCTTCTTTAGTATACCCA
This sequence comes from Lutibacter sp. Hel_I_33_5, assembly GCF_007827455.1. Taxonomy (NCBI): domain Bacteria; kingdom Pseudomonadati; phylum Bacteroidota; class Flavobacteriia; order Flavobacteriales; family Flavobacteriaceae; genus Lutibacter; species Lutibacter sp. Hel_I_33_5. Next base: position 2,099,566 of record NZ_VISM01000001.1, on the reverse strand, counting down.
GAAAGTACAGAAACTTCTTCTGTTTGTTCGTATTTACCACCAAACTGTTTTCCAACTAAATTCTTAGCAAGAATTACATGAATTGGCTCAAAAGTATATTGATTATAAGTTGCAACAACCACATAATCGATTTTTGCACCAACCGTTAATGCGGTATTAGATGGTAACGTCCAAGGAGTAGTTGTCCAAGCTAAAAAGTGTAAATGATCGTATCGCTTTAAAAATTCTGGTAATGTATTTTCTATTGCTTTAAATTGAGCAACAACAGTTGTATCAGTAACATCTTGATAAGTCCCTGGTTGATTTAATTCGTGCGAACTTAAACCAGTTCCTGCTTTTGGTGAATACGGTTGAATCGTATATCCTTTATATATCAGGTTTTTATTATAAATCTGTTTTAACAACCACCAAACAGATTCCATATATTTTGGCTTGTAAGTAACATATGGATCATCCATATCTACCCAATACCCCATTTTCTGAGTTAAATCGTTCCAAATATCTGTATAACGCATCACAGCCTTTTTACACGCTTCGTTATACTCTTCTACCGTAATTTTTTTACCGATATCTTCTTTAGTAATTCCAAGTTCTTTTTCAACACCTAATTCTACTGGCAAACCATGTGTATCCCAACCTGCTTTACGCTTTACTTGGTATCCTTTCATGGTTTTATAACGCGGAAAAATATCTTTAATAGCTCTCGCTAAAACATGATGTACTCCTGGTAATCCATTTGCAGATGGTGGTCCTTCAAAAAACACAAAAGGCTTTTTACCTTCTCTTGTAGAAATACTTTTTTCAAAAACATTATTTTCTTCCCAAAAACCTAATACTTCTTCGGCTATTTTTGGCAAGTCAAGTCCTTTATATTCAGTAAATTGTTTACTCATTTCGTCCTTCTCTATAATCGATTTGCGAAATTACGTATTTTCTTGGTTTTTTGGTATAAAAAAACATCTCTTATGATTAAGAGATGTTTTAACTATTATTTTTTAATAAATTTATATTATTACTTTTCTATCATAATAATAAACTCAGTTCTTCTGTTTAATTGATGTTCTCCTTTAGAACATCGTACGCCGTTTGTACATCCATTGGTCAATTGAGTTTCCCCATATCCCTGTGCTGTGATTCTGTTTGAACTAATTCCTTTTCTTGTGATGTAGTTCATCGTTGACTCTGCTCTTCTTTTTGATAAAGCTTCATTGTAAGAATCTCTTCCTCTTGAATCTGTATGCGATGCTGCTTTGATGATCATCTTTGGGTATTGATTCATAATCCTTACAATATAATCCAATTCTCTTGCGGCATCTGGTCTGATTGTTGACTTATTCGTTGCAAAATAAATTGGTTTTATATTGATAATCATCTCATTTCTATCATTATATGTCAACCCATCTACTAAGCCTAAATCAAAGTTTAGGTCTAATGCTAACTCTGCCTTGTCTGTAGTATTAAAAGTATCTTGATCTGGCTTATAATATTCTTTTGATGCAATAGCGGTGTAATTATTATTACAGGGTAGTTTATAACTAAACTTTCCATGTAAGTCTGTCATAATTGTTGCTATTGTTTTACTGTCTTTTGTTTGTTTTATAATCACCTTAGCATTGGCTAGTGGAATATTTAATTGTTTGTCTCTTACATACCCTGTTACACTTTGTTCACAGGGTTTGATAATCTTTATTTCTTCTTTCCTCTGCTCTGTAAAACCATAAATATCATCATCCCCTAATCCTCCTGCTCTGTTCGATGAGAAATACCCTCTTCTTGGATTTTGAGTTTCATTGATGATAATTCCAAAGTCATCTGCACTACTATTTATTGATGTTCCTAAACTTGTTGCTTTATCTTTACTATTTAGGTTGTACTTATATATATCTAAGCCTCCTAAACCTTTTCTTCCGTCTGATGAGAAATACAATTTGTTGTCTTTGGTTACAAACGGAAACATCTCTTTTCCTGTTGTGTTGATATCTTGTCCTAGGTTCATTACTTCTCCATAGCTTCCATCTTCATTTATTTTAACCTTGTAGATATCCGTCTTTCCAAAGCCGCCTTCTCTATCTGAGGTAAAATACAGTGTTTTATTATCTGCACTTAATGCTGGATGTCCTGTGGAGAATTCATCACTGTTAAAAGGGAGTTCTTCTAAATCTTTCCAAGCTGTATCGTCTTCGTTTCTTGTTGCTTTGTAGAGTTTTAGTTTGTTGATTCCTTTTTTATCGGTTTTATAGCGTTTCTTATAATAATTATTGCGTGTAAAATATATTGTTTGATGATCGTTTGTAAACACGGCATTAGATTCATGATAGGTCGTGTTTAACTTATCGATTGAGAAGTAGTCTATCTCTTTAACTAAGTTCGTTGAATCTTCTACTTTGGCTATGTATAGGTCTAAAAAGGTTCTCTTGTCTTTTCCCCAACGGTGTCTTACCGTACGTTTGTCTGGTCTTTCTGAAGCAAAAACTACATTGTCTTTATAATACATCGGACTAAAGTCTGCTCCTTCTGTGTTGATGCCTTCTACGCTATAAACGCTATAAGTAGTTTCTTGTGCGTTTATTTGTGTAGTACCCAGTAGCAGTACTAATGCTACGATGATACTTTGTTTTATTGTCTTTTTAATATTGTGTACATATGTTTTCATGGCCTATCGTTTTTAAAAGAATCTTGGTGATTTTATCTTATCACTAACAAATGAAAAATCAAATAATAAAAACACCTCATGGGAGCCTGAATTAAATTGTCCTAAATTACTAACCGTATGATCATAGGCATAGCCTAATCTCAGGTTGTTAGTTGCTCGTACATTGATAAGGGTTGATATAGAATCATCAAAACGGTATGAGAGTCCAAATTCTAGTTTATCATTCAATAGTATGTTTCCTGATAGGTCTATCGAGGTTGGTGCTCCAGGTGCGGTCTTGACCATAAATGAAGGTTTGAACTTTAAAGTTTCACTTAAATCAAATACATATCCACTGGTAATAAAGTAATGGGCTACATCACTTGCTTTTGTTATACTTCCTCCTGCCTTATCAAAATGGAGGGTCTTTAACATATTGGGTAAAGAGACTCCTGCATAGAACTTATCAGTATAATAAAAAACTCCTGCTCCAAAGTTTGGGAGCGCTCTGTTAATTCGATTGGCAAAAGCCACATCTCCTGGGTTGGTTGTTTGGATAAAAGGCAAGTTCACATCTAAAAAGGAGAATCCTGCTTTTAATCCTAAGGCTAAGTGTTTGTCCTCTCCTACTTGCAGGGTATAACTAAAATCTGCATACGAGCTTTGTTCTCTTACAGGTCCTAGTCGGTCTGCTATAATAGAGAGTCCTAATCCTACCTTCTTTCCTACAGGTGCATGAATTCCTAGTGCGACTGTTTGGGGTGCGCCTTGGATACCAATCCACTGGCTTCTACCTAAAAAGTTAACCGTCATCGCTTCTTGTGATCCTGCATAAGCTGGATTCACAATATTCATATTGTACATATAATGCGTGTACTGTGGGTCTTGCTGAGCGTAAATACTTACGCTCAACAGCATTAATAACCCTACTAATATCTTCTCTAATTTCATATTTTATCTGTTTAAATAAACCCAACCAGAAATTGGCTTTCTATTGTCCTTGTTGAAATAAATAGTATAATAATAAGTACCCACTGGAACGCCTTTCTCTCTATTAAAGGTCAATCGTTCTGCGGAAGTACCATCCCACCAAGTAGGTTTAGACTTACCATTATTATCATAATCATAAACAATATTACCCCATCGGTTATAAATCTTCAATTGGAAATTAGGATATTTTGCAACAGCTGGTATAATAAAAGTATCGTTAACACCATCTCCATTTGGAGAGAATCCATTAGGTACTAAATCACAAAGTGTAACATCAATATGATCTGGAATACCATCTTCATCACAGTCTAACATAAATTCACTTGCGGTAGAAACTCCATCATTATCATCATCGATATCTAAGTAATTTGGAATACCATCACCATCGGTATCATCATTGATTGGATTACCATCTACAGAAACCACATCTTCATCAATTGTATTTATACCATCTCCATCATCATCTACATCTTGGAAATCTCTTTCTCCATCGCCATCTGTATCGATTGGGTCTGTCTTTAATATATCACTATCGGTAAATGTTTCAATATCATCATATAATCCGTTTCTTCCAAATAACGATCCATCTCCATCAATAACTCCATCTCCATCTACATCTGGTGCATTTGAATCTGATTCATATAAATCAAAAATACCATCGCCATCTGAATCTAAATCCAAATGATCTGGTGTACCATCACCATCAGTATCTAATGTGAAATCTCCTCCATTTTCTACTAAATCTGGAATACCATCATTATCATCATCGATATCTATCGTATCTGGAACGCCATCGCCATCTGTATCTAAACTTGTGTCATCATTATCTAAATAGTTTGGTATACCATCATTATCTGTATCATCATTTGCTGGATTTCCATCATTATTAGAGTCTTCATCTTTAGTATCTATTCCATCACCATCGTCATCAGTATCTAAATAATCTGGAGTACCATCTCCATCGGTATCGTCATCATTTGGATTTCCATCGTTATCAACATCTTCATCTATTGTTGAAACGCCATCACCATCATCATCAGTATCTAAATAATTTGGTGTACCATCTCCATCTGTATCATCATTTGTTGGATTTCCATCACTTGATACTACATCTTCGTCTGACGTTAAAATACCATCACCGTCATCGTCTGTATCTAAATAGTTTGGTGTGCCATCTCCGTCTGTATCATCATTCGTTGGATTACCGTCACTTGTTACAACATCTTCGTCTGATGTTAAAACACCGTCGCCATCATCATCGGTATCTAAATAGTTTGGAACGCCATCACCATCTGTATCATCGTTTGTTGGATTTCCATCACTACTTACTACATCTTCTCCTGATGTTAAAATACCATCGCCATCATCATCGGTATCTAAATAGTTTGGAACGCCATCACCGTCTGTATCATCATTGGTTGGATTACCATCACTACTTACAACATCTTCTCCTGATGTTAAAATACCATCGCCATCATCATCGGTATCTAAGTAATTTGGAACGCCATCACCATCTGAATCATCATTGGTTGGATTACCATCACTACTTACTACATCTTCTCCTGATGTTAAAATACCATCACCGTCATCATCGGTATCTAAATAATTTGGAACGCCATCACCATCTGTATCATCATTCGTTGGGTTTCCGTCACTTGATACAACATCCTCTCCTGATGTTAAAATACCATCACCGTCATCATCGGTATCTAAGTAATTTGGAACGCCATCACCGTCTGTATCATCATTGGTTGGATTACCATCACTACTTACAACATCTTCTCCTGATGTTAAAATACCATCGCCATCATCATCTGTATCTAAATAGTTTGGAACGCCATCATCGTCTGTATCATCATTGGTTGGATTTCCATCATTACTTACAACATCTTCTCCTGATGTTAAAATACCATCACCGTCATCATCGGTATCTAAGTAATTTGGAACGCCATCACCATCTGAATCATCATTGGTTGGGTTTCCATCACTACTTACTACATCTTCTCCTGATGTTAAAATACCGTCGCCGTCATCATCGGTATCTAAATAATTTGGAACGCCATCACCATCTGTATCATCATTAGTTGGGTTTCCGTCACTTGATACAACATCCTCTCCTGATGTTAAAATACCATCACCGTCATCATCGGTATCTAAATAATTTGGAACACCATCACCATCTGTATCATCATTGGTTGGATTTCCATCACTACTTACAACATCTTCGTCTTTAGTATCAACGCCATCGCCATCATCATCTTTATCTAAGTAATTTGGAACGCCATCACCATCTGAATCATCATTGGTTGGGTTACCATCACTACTTACAACATCCTCTCCTGATGTTAAAATACCATCACCGTCATCATCTGTATCTAAATAATTTGGAACGCCATCACCATCTGTATCATCATTTGTTGGATTACCATCACTACTTACTACATCTTCTTCTGATGTTAAAATACCATCGCCATCATCATCGGTATCTAAATAATTTGGAACGCCATCGCCATCTGAATCATCATTGGTTGGATTACCATCACTACTTACTACGTCTTCATTTTTAGTATCAACGCCATCGCCATCATCATCGGTATCTAAATAATTTGGGATACCATCACCGTCTGTATCATCATTGGTTGGATTACCATCATTATTTACAACATCTTCATTTTTAGTATCTACGCCATCTCCATCATCATCTGTATCTAAATAGTTAGGGATACCATCACCATCTGTATCATCATTAGTTGGATCACCATCATTTGAAATTACATTTTCATCGGTAGTATTTATTCCGTCACCATCATCATCTACATCTTGGAAGTTTGGTATACCATCACCATCTGTATCTGTTAAAGGCAAACTTACTCCACCTGCATCTGAATCATACGTATCATCATAACCATCGTTATCTAAATCATTTATCAATGTTCCATCAGGATTGATATTATCAACAACACCATCATTATTAGCATCTATTCCGCCTCCTTCAATAATATCTTTAATTCCATCGCCATCTGAATCTAAATCTAAATGATCTGGGATTCCATCACCATCTGTATCTCTTGTTGAATTACCATTTTGTTCAACTAAATCTGGGATTCCATCATTATCATCATCGAAATCTAAACTATTTGGAACGCCGTCTCCGTCTGAATCTAAAGTAAGTGATAGACTGATGGTAGCAACATTAGAGTTTAATCCGTCATTATCATTTACTGTATAGTTAATACTTGCAATGTTTCCTGTAAATCCACTTTCTGGTGTAAAGACTACATTTCCTGTTGCATCAACTGTATATGTTCCTTGACCAGCAATTACCAACGATGTACCTGTACTACCTGTATTTGTTGGATCTGTTGGGTCAATTAAAATGATTGATGTAGGATCTATAGTTCCATCAATATCTGTATCATTATCTGCTACTAAAGGAATTGTAACTTGACTTCCAATATTTCCATTTTGCGTATTATTTACTGCAACTGGTGCGTCATTTACTGGTGTAACAGTAATATCTAATGTAGTTTTAGCTGTATCTGTTCCATCAGTTACAGTATACGAAACTTGTGGTACTGTACCGCTGTAATTTTCTGCTGGTACAAATGTATAGCTACCGTCTGCATTAATGGTTAACGCTCCTTCTGTTAATTGTACCGTGTTTCCTGCTGGATACACTACGCCATCAATCTCAAAATTAGTAATTGTTAATGTTCCGTTTTCTTCATCTGTATCATTCGATAATAATCCGTTTGCTGCATCAACATTTATTGGTGTATCCTCTAAAGTATCTACAGTTTCTGAATTTGCAGTTGGTGCATCATTTACTGGATTAACAACTAAGTCTAACGTACTTGTATCTGTAAGTCCTTTATTGTCTGTAACCGTATACGTAATCTGAGGAACTGATCCGTTAAATGTTCCATTTGGAACAAACTCATAACTACCGTCTGCATTTAACGCAATAGTACCAACATTTGGAATTGTTACTGCACTTCCATCTGCTGGATAAGTAGTTGTTATTCCATCAATTTGGAAACTTGTTACCGTTATGGTGTTATTTCCATTTGGATCAGTATCATTGGTTAATAACCCATCTGCAGCTGCTACTGTTAACGTTGTTGGTTCGTCTGTAGCGTTTGTATTCGGATTTGCTGTTGGTGGTAAATCTGTTTCTGGTACTTTTACTGTTACCGTTGCAGTATCACATAATCCAGCTGCATCACATACTTGATAAACAAACGTATCATCTCCAGTTATAAATCCTGCATTTGGTGTATAAGTTACTGTTCCATCTCCATTTACTAGTACTGTTCCATTTGGTGGATTCATAGTAATGGTTACTGTTAATGCTTCTCCATCTGGTTCAACATCATTTGGTAAAATTGATATTGTAACTGGCACACCAGGATTTGTTGTTCCTAAATCGTCCATTGCATCTGGCGCATCATTTACTGGTGTAACAGAAATGTCTAATGTATTTACAGCTTCTAATACTCCGTCGGAAGCAACATATGTTATTTGTTGTACGTTTCCGTTGAAGTTTTCTGCTGGACTAAATAAATAACTTCCGTCTGCATTAATAGTAATTTCTCCTTCTGGAATGGTAGCTTTCGTTCCTGCTGGATAAGTCATTCCACCAACAGTAAACTTAGTTAATGTTAAATTCACACCTTCTGGGTCAGCATCATTTGCTAATAATCCGTTTGTTCCAAATACTAATAAGTCTACATCTTCTAATGTTGTATTGGTATCTGGCTGTGTTTCTGGTGCGTCATTTACAGAATCAACTAATATATCTAATGTACTAGAAGCTATTAACGTTCCATCACTTATTACATAGGTGATTTGTGGCACAGCGCCAGAGAAATTATCTGCTGGTACAAATGTATAGCTACCATCAGAATTAATTGTGATTGTTCCTTCTGGCAATGTTACCGTTGTTCCAACTGGTTGTGTCATTCCACCTACAGTAAATTCTGTTACTGCAATGTTGTCTCCATCAATATCACTATCATTCTTTAACAATCCTTCTGTAGCAGTTACTGTTAATGTTTGCTCTTCTGGTGTTGTTATTGAATCTGGTGTTGCAGTTGGTGCATCGTTTGCAGGGTTAACTGCAATGTTTAATGTATTTGTATTTGTAATTGCTCCATCTGATGATGTATACGTAACTTCTGGTATATTTCCGTTGAAGTTTTCAGCTGGATTAAATACATAACTACCATCTGAATTAATAGTTAATACTCCTTCTGTTAATGTAACTGTTGTTCCAGATGGATAATTATTTCCATCAATGGTAAAATCGGTTACCGTTAAGTTTGCTCCTTCAGTATCAGAATCATTTGCCAATAATCCATTCATAGCATTCACGATTAAATTAACATCTTCGTTTGTGCTATTTGTATCTGGATTTGTTATTGGCGCATCATTTTCATCTGTAACATTAATGTTTAATGTTGATGAATTTGAGAATCCTGTTCCATCTGAAATTGTATAGGTAACTTCAGGAATACTTCCACTAAAGTTTGCTGCTGGTGTAAATGTATAACTACCATCTGCATTAACTTTTAGTGTTCCTTCTGCAAAAGTAGCAGTATCTCCAGCCATATAACTCATGCCTGCAACACTAAACTGAGTTACTGTTAATGGATCTGTATTTGGATCTGTATCATTAATTAATAATCCTGCAGTTGCAGCAACAGTTAATGTCATGTCTTCTGCAATTGTATTCGTATCAGGATTTGCATTTGGTGGTAATGGTCCTAACGGAACTGTTACAGTTACCGTAGCCGTATCACAAGCACTTTTTGTATCACAAACTTGATATTCGAATGTATCTGAACCTGTAATAAATCCTGCATTTGGTGTATAGGTTATTGTTCCATCTGGATTTATTAATACCGTTCCATTTGTTGGTTGGGTAGAAATTCCTGAAACATTTAATGTATCTCCGTCTTCATCGGTATCATTTGCTAATACATTAATTGTAACTGGTACTCCTGGATTTGTTCCTGTTAAATCATCTACTGCAACTGGTGTGTCATTTACTGGAGTAATTGTAATATCTAATGTATTACTATCTGTTAATACTCCATCTGTTGCTGTATAAGTTACTTGTGGAACTGAACCACTAAATGTTGGGTCTGGTACAAATGTGTAACTACCATCAGAATTTATAGTTAATTCTCCTTCTGGTAAAGTTACAGTTGTTCCTGCTGGATATGTCATTCCACCAACCGTAAACTCTGTTACAGAAAGTGCAATACCTTCTGGGTCTGAATCATTTGCTAATAAACCATTTGCAGCAGTAACCTCAACATTAGAACCTTCTGCAACAGAAGCTGTATCTGCTACCGTAATTGGCGAATCATTTACTGGTGTAATAGTTATATCTAATGTTGACGTTTGTGGTGTTGTACCGTCTGTAGCTGTATAAGTTACTTGAGGAACAGTACCTGTAACGTTTGTATTTGGAACAAAGATATAACTACCATCTGAGTTGATGGTTAAATTACCTTCTGTAAGATTTGCTGTTCCTCCTGCTGGATATGTCATCGTTCCTACAACAAATTGTGAAATAGTTAATGACTCTCCTTCTGTATCTGTATCATTAGATAATAATCCGTTTGCCGCTAATACACTTAGCGTTGTATCTTCTAACGTTGTATTAGTATCTACTTCTAACATTGGCATATCATTTACAGCGGTCACTTCTATAATTAATGACGCTGTATCTGTTTCTGATCCATCTGTAAGTGTGTATACTACTGCTGGAACTGTTCCGTTGTAATCTGCTACTGGAACAAATGAATAGGTTCCATCAGAATTAATGGTTAATGCACCTTCTGGAAGTGTAACAGTTGTTCCTGCTGGGTGCGTTGCTCCATTAGCTGTAAACTCTGTAATACTTATGGTTGCATTCTCAACATCTGAATCATTCATTAATAATCCTTGTGCTGCATCTGTAACATTTATAGGTGTATCTTCATTAGTAGTTGCCGTATCATTTTGTGCATCTGGCTTATCATTAATTGGTGAAATAGTGATATCTAATGTTGACGTTACTGGAGTTTGTCCATCTGTTGCTGTATAAGTAATTTGTGGAACTGTGCCAATTACATTAGCATCTGGTGTAAATGTATAACTACCATCTGTATTTATTGCAATAATTCCAATTCCTGTAATAGTTACATTAGATCCATCTGCCGTATGTGGCGTTGTATCACCAGCAACTAAAAATTGAGTAACTGTTAATGAACTATCTGTATCCGTATCATTCGATAATAATCCTTGAGCAGTTAACACATTTAAAGCAGTGTCTTCTGGTGTGGTATTAGTATCTGCTACTAGCATTGGAGCATCATTAGATGCTGCAACATTAATTGTTAATGTAGCTGTGTCTGTTTCAGCCCCATCTGTAAGTGTATACGTAACTGCAGGAACGGTTCCATTATAATTTGTATTTGGAACAAATGAATAGGTTCCATCAGAATTTATGGTTAACATTCCTTCTGGAAGTGTTGCAGTTGTTCCTGCTGGATATGTAGTTCCGTTTGCAGTAAACTCTGTAATACTTATGGCTGCATTCTCTATGTCTGAATCATTCTTTAATAATCCTTGTGCTGCATCAGTAACATTTATAGGTGTATCTTCATTTGTTGTTACTGAATCATCTTGTGCATCTGGTGCATCATTAATACCATTTACAGTAATGCTTAACGTACTCGAATCTGTTTGGGTCATTCCACTATCATCAGTTATTGTATACTGAATTACAGGAACTATTCCGTTATAATTTTGATTTGGTGTAAATACATAACTTCCATCTGCATTAATTGCAATTGTACCTACTCCACTAATTGTAACATTAGATCCATCTGCAGTATGAACCGTAGAATCCCCATTAACAACAAATTGAGTTACAGTAATTACTTCTCCACTATTTGGATCAATATCATTCTTTATTAATCCGTCTGCTGCATTTACCGTTAACGTATTGTCTTCATCTATTGTATTTGTATCTGGATTTGCTTGTGGATCTAAGAAATTCTTAGAAAGCGTAAGATTCACTGTTGCTAAATCACATTCCCCTGAAGGGTCACAAATTTGATAAATAAAAGAGTCTGTTGGTGCAATTGTACTTGCTGTTGACGTATATGTTATTGTTCCGTCAGGATTAATAACTACAGTTCCATTTGTAGGATTCGATGAAATTGTTACTGTAAGCGTATCTCCATCAACATCTACATCATTAGGTAATATATTTACCACTACTGGAACCCCTGGGTCTGTTGTTGAAATATCATCTGTTGCAACTGGTGCATCATTTACTGGTGTTACAGAAATATCTAACGTATTACTTTGGGTTAAATTACCATCTGTTGCTGTATAAGTAACTTGTGGTACATTACCATTAAAGTTCTCCGCTGGAGTAAAAATATAACTACCATCTGCATTTATGGTTAATGCTCCTTCTGGTAAAATAGCCGTTGCTCCTACAGGATATGTCGTACCGCCTGCGTTAAATTGTGCAATTGTTAATGCAGTCCCTTCTGTATCTGAATCATTCTTTAATAATCCATCTGCAGCTAAAACTGTTAATGCCATATCTTCTACAACTGTATTTGTATCTGGATTTGTTATTGGCGCATCATTTACTGCATTGATTGTTAAATCTAAGGTTGCTGAATCTGTTAATACACCGTCTGTAACAACATATGTAATTTGTGGTACAGTTCCATTAGTATTATCTGCTGGATCAAACGTATAACTACCGTCTGCATTGATTGTTAATACTCCTTCTGTTAAAGTTACTGTTGTTCCCGCTGGATAAGTCATTCCTCCAACTGTAAACTCTTCAACCATTAAGGCTGCATTTTCTACATCCGTGTCATTATTTATCAATCCATTAGCAGCATCAACCGTTAATAAGGTATCTTCTGTTACTGTATTTGTATCTGCAACCGCATCTGGGGCATCATTAATAGCATTTACAGTAATATCTAAAGTATTGCTTTGTGATAAGCTACCATCTGAAGCTGTATAAGTTACTTGCGGAACTGTTCCATTAAAGTTTGCTTTTGGAACAAAAGTATAGCTACCATCGGCATTAATTGTAAGGTCTCCTTCTGGTAAATTAACTGTAGTTCCTGCTGGATAATTCATTCCGCCAGCATTAAATTGTGAAACCGTTAATGTTGTCCCTTCGGTATCTGAATCATTCTTTAATAATCCATCTGTTGCTAAAACAGATAATGTTACGTCTTCATCTGTTGAGTTTGTATCTGGATTAGTAGAAGGTGCATCATTTATAGCATTGATTGTTAAATCTAATGTAGCTGAATCTGTTAAAGTTCCATCTGTTACTACATATGTAATTTGAGGCACATTACCACTTGCATTATCTGCCGGATCAAATGTATAACTACCATCTCCATTAATTGTCAATACTCCTTCTGGTAGGGTTACTGTTGTTCCTGCTGGATATGTCATTCCTGCAACTGTAAATTCTTGAACAGACAATGTTGCATTTTCTACATCCGTATCATTATTTAATAATCCGTTTGCTGCATCAACAGTTAATAAAGTATCTTCTGTTACTGTATTTGTATCTGCAACCGCATCTGGTGCGTCATTAATTGGACTTACACTTATATCTAATGTTGATGCACTTGTAGTTCCTTTATCATCTGCAACCGTGTAAGTTACTTGTGGTACTGTTCCTACATAATTATCTGCTGGATCAAAAGAATAACTACCGTTAGCATTTATTGTTAATACTCCTTCTGTTAAAGTGATTGGAGATCCAACAACATGATTCATTCCATTTACAGAAAGACTTGTTACTGTTAATGGCCCATTTTCAGTATCAGAATCATTACTTAGTATTCCATTTGCTACCGCTACTGTTAATAACGTATCTTCTGTAGTTGTGTTGGTATCTGGCATTACTGTTGGTGCATCATTTGCTGCCGTAATAGTAATATCTAAATTAGCCGTATCTAGTAAATTTCCGTCAGTAACTGTATAGGTTACTTGCGGTACAGCTCCATTTACATTATCAGCTGGATCAAATGTATAACTACCATTAGAATTTATAGTCAACATTCCTTCTGGTAAATTTACTGTTGTTCCTGCTGGATATGTTCCACCTGCAACACTAAATTCTGTAATCGATAAACTTGCTCCTTCTGGATCTGTATCATTATTCAATAATCCGTTTGCAGCATCTACAACTAAATCTGTATCTTCATTTGTTGTTCCTGTATCATCTGTTGCATCTGGTGTATCGTCAAAACTAACAATACTTAATGTTAATGTACTACTTGCAGTTTGTACTGTAGTTCCAGTATCACTAATTGTATAATTTACAACAGGTACTGCTCCACTATAGTTTGTTTCTGGTGTAAATGTGTAACTACCATCTGCTTCTATTTCTAATGTACCAACTCCTGTTAATACTATTGGATCTCCAACGGTATATGTTGTTCCTCCAATTTCTATTCCTGTTACTGAAATTGTTTCACCAATATTTGGTTCTACGTCATTCTTTAATAATCCGTCTGCCGCAGCAACTGTTAACGTTGCATCTTCATTCACAGAATTTGTATCTGGATTTGCTTGCGGTGGTAATGGATTTTTAGGAACTGTAACCACAACATCTGCTGTATCACAAGCACCTGAAGCATCACATATTTGATATGTAAATGTATCAGTTCCTGTTTGGAATCCAGCATCTGGAGTATAGGTTACTGTATTATCTCCATTTACAACTACATTTCCATTTGGTGGTTGATTTGTAATTGTAATTGTTAATGTATCTCCATCTGCATCTACATCATTTGGTAAAATACTAATTGGTACTGCTATTCCTGGATCTGTTGCTGAAACATCGTCTGCTGCAACTGGCGCATCGTTTATTGGAGTAATGTTTATTTTAAATGTTTCTGTACTTGTAGTTACACCATCACTTACGGTATAAACAACATCTGGTACTGCTCCATTTACATTTTCTGCTGGTGTAAATATGTAACTACCATCAGAATTTATAGTTAATTCACCTTCTGTAAGTGTTACTTTACTTCCTGCTGGATATGTCATTCCTGCAACTGTAAACTGTGTAATACTTAGAGGTTGTCCTTCTGGATCTGAATCGTTACTTAATAAACCTGTAGCTGCTAATGCAGATACATTACCATCTTCTGCAACTGTAACCATATCTATCATTGTAATTGGCTCATCATTGGTTGATGTTACTGTGATATCTAAGGTACTTGTTGTTGTTTTATCTCCATCAGAAACTGTATACGTTACTTGTGGAACCGTTCCATTAAAGTTTGGTTCTGGTGTAAATACATAACTTCCATCTGGTTCTATATCTAATACTCCTACAGTATTTCCAGAGATATCCATTACTGTTATAGGACTACCAACAGTTTCAGGATTTCCATTAATGGATAACGCTGTAATTGTTAAGGTAGAATTTTCTGTATCCGTATCATTATTTAACAATCCATCTGCAACAGCAACTGTAAGTGCCGTATCTTCTGAAGTTGTATTTGTATCTGCAACTGCTGTTGGCGCATCATTGATTGGTTTAACAGTAATTGTTAATGTTGTTGTGTCTGATAACGAACCATCTGATGTTGTATAAGAAATTGCTGGTACTGTACCATTGTAATCGTCTTTTGGTACAAAAATGTAACTACCATCTGAATTAATTGTAAGCGTACCTTCTGTTAAGGTTACTGCACTTCCAGCTGGATAATTTGTTCCTCCTGCATCAAAACTTGCAACGACTAACGATGCATTTTCTGTATCGGTATCATTAGTTAATAATCCTGTTGCTGCAGTAACTGTTAAAGTGGTATCTTCATCTGTTTCTCCTGTATCTGCTAATGCAGCTGGAGGGTCATTTGTTGCCGTTACTGTTAAATTAAGGTTTGCTGTACTGGTATTTACGCCATCTGAAACTGTATACGTAATTACTGGTACTGTTCCACTATAATTATCTGCTGGTTCAAATGTATAACTACCATTAGGGTTGATTACAATTGTTCCTTCTGTTAACGGAATTGAAGCTCCTGGTGTATAATCCATTCCTCCAACAGTAATTTTAGTTACTGAAATTGTAGTTCCTTCTATATCAGAATCATTTGATAATAATCCATTTGCTGCATCTACAGTTAAGTCTGCATCTTCCGCTGTGGTATTTGTATCATCAACAGCTATTGGATTATCATTTATTGGATTAATTGTAATATCTAAATCTGCTGTGTCTGTATCATTTCCATCAGAAACAGTATAAAGAACTGTTGGAACTGCTCCATGTTCATTATCCGTAGGTACAAATACATAACTACCATCAGAATTTATAGTCAGTTTTCCTTTTGCTAAATTAGCTGTACTTCCTGCTACATATGTATTTCCAGAAACTGAAAATTGTGTTACTGTTAGTGTATTATTTTCTGTATCGGTATCATTATTTAATAATCCTGTTGCAGCACTAACAGTTAAGGTTGTATCCTCATCTGTATTTCCAGTATCATCTGTTGCTACTGGTGGAT
This sequence comes from Lutibacter sp. Hel_I_33_5, assembly GCF_007827455.1. Lineage (NCBI taxonomy): Bacteria > Pseudomonadati > Bacteroidota > Flavobacteriia > Flavobacteriales > Flavobacteriaceae > Lutibacter > Lutibacter sp. Hel_I_33_5. Next base: position 2,083,375 of record NZ_VISM01000001.1, on the reverse strand, counting down.
CATTTACTGGTTTAACAGTGATGTTTAATTCTCCATCGGTTGTTAATGAACCATCTGTTGCTATATAGGTAACTTTTGGAACTGCTCCAATATAATTTGGTGCAGGAACAAATGTATAACTACCATCAGAATTTAATGTTAATGTTCCTTCTGATAAATCTGATCCTGTTGATGAACCTGCTGTATAGGTTTTATCTGTACCGTTTACATTTATTACAAACTGTGTAACTGTTAAACCAACTCCTTCAACATCTGAATCATTACTTAATACACCTGATGCGGCATCTTTATTAATTGTTACATCTTCATTGGTTTCTTCGGTATCGTTTACAACTACTGGTGCATCATTGATTGGATTAACCGTGATTGTTAATGTACTTGAATCCGATTGAATCATCGTAACATCATTATCACTTACCGTATAAGTTATTACTGGTACAGTACCGTTAAAATCTTTATCTGTTAATACAAACGTATAACTACCATCTGCTTCTATCTCTAAAGTACCAATTGTTGCTCCACCATTACTTGGGTCTGTTACTGTAATTGGATCTCCTACTGTATGTGACATTCCATTTACAGAAATACCGGTAACCATAATAACATCTCCGTTATTTGGGTCTATATCGTTACTTAATATACCACTAGAAGCTGCTACAGAAACCATAGTTCCTTCATCCAACGTATTTGTATCTGGATTTGCTTGTGGAGGTAATGGGTCTTTTGGAACTTTTACACTTACTATTGCTGTATCAGTACCTCCTCCAGAATCTTGTACTGTATATGTAAAGGTTGCTTTTCCTGCATTAAATCCTGCTGCTGGTGTAAAAGTTAATGTACCATCACCATTATCAACTACTACTCCTTCTGCAGGAATAGGTTGTGTTATTGATGAAATAGTTAAGGTATCTCCTGTATCGACATCTGTATCATTTGGTAATACTGAAATAATTACTGCAACTCCTGGATTAGTTGTTGATTCATCATCAACGGCAACTGGTGCATCATTTACTGCTTTTAAAGTAAGTATTAATGTTGCAGTATCTGTTATAGCTCCATCGGAAACTGTATAGGTTACAAGTGGAATTGCTCCATCATAATTTGGTGTTGGAACAAATACATAACTTCCATCTGAATTAATTGTTAATTTTCCTGAAGTTAAATCTACTGTGCTTCCAGCTGGATAATTCATTCCATCAACATTAAACTGAGTTAATGTTAATGTAGTTCCTTCAGAATCTGTATCGTTTGATAATAATCCTGATGCAGCTAACACTGTTAAAGTTACATCTTCTGTAACTTCATTTACATCGTTTTCTGCTTCTGGTGTATCATTAACCGGAGTTATAGAAATATCTAATGTACTGGTCACAGAATTATCTCCATCTGTAACTGTATAGGTTACTTGTGGAACTGCTCCAGTTTGATTATCTGTTGGATCAAACGTATAACTTCCATCTGCATTTATTGTTAACTTACCTTCTGGTAAAACTATTTCAGTACCAACTGTGTATGGAGTTCCTCCAATACTTAATGCAGTAACCATAAGGCTCGCTGCTGGATCATCTGAATCGGTATCATTCGCTAAAATTCCATTAGCAGCTGTTACCACTAAATCTGTATCTTCTGGTGTTGTATTTGTATCTGCAACCGCAACTGGTGGGTCATCTACTTCAGTAACATTAATAGTTAATGTACTTCCTGCTGTATTTACACCGTCTGTAATTGTATAGGTAGGTGCAATTGAACCACTAAAGTTTTCGGCTGGTTTAAATACATAACTACCATTTGGATTAATTGTTAATTCTCCTTCTGTAAGTGTTACTGTTGTTCCTGCTGGATAGGTTGTTCCTCCAATACTAAATTCTGTAACAGTTAATGCAACTCCTTCTGGATCTGAATCATTATTTAACAAGCCATTTGCTGCATCGACAGATACATCGGTATCTTCTGGAGTTGTAACAGAATCTACATCGGCTACTGGAACATCATTTACTGGCTGAACTGTTAAATCTAACGTTGCAGTATCTGTTAAAGTACCATCTGTAGCAGTATACGTTACTTGTGGTACTGGGCCATTATAATCTGCTTTAGGTGCAAAAGTATAACTACCATCTGCATTTATTGTAAGATCTCCTTCGGTAAGATTAACTGTTGTTCCAGGAGTATAGCTCATTCCGTTTACAGTAAATTCTGAAACCATTAATGCAGGGCCATCAGAATCTGTATCGTTTGCTAATAAACCACTAGCAGCATTTACTGTTAATGGTGAATCTTCAGTTACTGTGTTTGTATCATTTTCTGCTACTGGTGTATCATTCACCTCATCTACAGTAATTGTTAATGTTGTAGATGCAGTGTTTATTCCATCAGTAATTGTATAGGTTGCAACCACATTTGGCGCACTACTAAAGTTATCTTTTGGATCAAAAATATAACTACCATCTGCATTTATTGTGATCACTCCTTCTGGAATTGTTACTGCTGTTCCTGCTGGATTTGTAACACCGTTTACAGTGAATTCTGTAATAACTAGCGCTACATTTTCTGTATCTGTGTCATTAATTAATAATCCGTTTGCTTTATCAACTACTAAATCAGTGTCTTCATTTGTATTGTTCGTTTCTGGATTTGCAACTGGTGGATCATTTTGTGGCATTACAGTTAAATCTAACGTACTACTACTTGTTAATGGATTCACTGCATTATTATCACTGATTACATAGGTTACTTGTGGAACTGGTCCATTATAATTTGCAGCTGGATCAAATGAATAACTTCCATCTTCTAAAATAACTAACGTTCCTTCTGGTAAGTTAGCTGTAGCTCCTGTAGTTGGATCTACGGTATAATTTGTTCCGTTAACAGTAAACTGAGTCACTTTTAATGTAGTACTATCTACATCTGTATCATTTGGAGTAATTAATCCATTTGCAGCTGTAATCTCTAGTTTTGTATCCTCTGTTACATTATTTGTATCTGGATTTGCAACTGGAGCATCATTAATCGCGTTAATCGTAATATCTAATGTACTCGATGCTGTTTTATTACCATCAGTAACGGTATAAGTTACTTGTGGTACAGCTCCATTATAATTTTCTGCTGGATTAAATGCATAACTACCATCTCCATTAATTGTCAATTGTCCTTCTGTTAACGTAACTGTACTTCCTGGAGCATATGTTGTTCCATTAACAATAAATTCTGACACTGTTAAATTAGAACCTTCTACATCTGTATCTTCAGAAGCTGCATTTCCGCCTGATGTTATCAATCCGTCCGCTGCTAAAACAGATAACAAGGTATCTTCATTTGTAGCATTAGTATCTGGTTTTGCAACTGGTGCATCATTTACTTCTGTTACCGTAATATCTAAAGTGCTAGTATCTGTTGCTCCATTATTATCTGAAAGCGTATAGGTTACTTGAGGTACTGCTCCACTAAAGTTTGTATCTGGTGTAAATGTATAGCTACCATCTGCTTCTATATCTAATACTCCAACATTTAGAATTGTTATCGGATCTCCAACTGTGTAAGAAGTTGCTCCAATCATTATATCGGTAATAGATATAGTATCTCCAGGATTTACATCTTGGTCATTACTTAATAATCCGCTTGCCACAGGAACCGAAGTTGTTCCGCTATCTTCTGTTACTGTATTTGTATCTGGATTCGCTTCTGGTGGTAATTGATTTAAAGGAACTGTAATTGTTACCGTTGCTGTATCACACGCTGATGAACCATCACAAACTTGGTATTCAAATGTATCTGTACCTGTAAATCCTGCGCTTGGAGTATATGTAATTGTTCCATTTGCATTTATAGTAGCTGTTCCGTTTGATGGTGCTGTAGCAATACTATTTACTGTTAAGGCATCATTATCACCATCAGAATCGTTTAATAAAACATTTACAATAACTGCAACTCCAGGATCTGTTCCAGAAGTATCATCCGTTGCAACTGGAATATCATTAGCTGGGGTTACAGCCAAGTTTAATGTACTACTATTGTCTAATGTACCATCTGTAGTTGTATATGTAATTTCTGGGAAACTACCGCTAAAATTAGCAGCTGGTGTAAATGTATAGCCTCCATCAGGATTTAATGTTATTTCTCCTTCTGGTAAGGTAACTTTTGTACCTGCTGGATAGGTCATTCCTCCAACACTAAACTCTTTAACTGTTAAGGTTGTGCTTGTATCTACATCTGTATCATTGGCTAATACTCCTGGCCCTGCAACTGTAGTTGTACCACTATCTTCTGCAACTGTATTTGTATCTGGATTTGCAACTGGTGCATCATTTACTGGACTAACACTAATGTTTAATGTTGTGTCTTTAGAATTAACACCGTCTGTTGCTGTATACGTTATTTCTTTTACAGTTCCGTTAAAATCTGCTGCTGGATCAAATACATAGCTACCGTTACTATTCAAAGTAATAGTTCCTTGTACAGTTGATCCGTCAGTAATTGTTACTGTTGTTCCCGCTGGATATACTGTTGCATCCCCGTCAATTTTTATACCTGAGACTGTTAATGTTGTTCCTTCTGTATCAGAATCATTCATTAATACTCCATTAGCAGCACTAACAATTAAATCGGTGTCTTCTGAAGTTGAATTAGTATCTGCAACTAAAGTTGGATCATCATTTATTGGGTTTACTGTAACATTAAATACACCTGTATCAGTTAAACTACCGTCACTTACTGTATAAGTAACTGGTGGTAATGAACCAGTAAAATTATCTGCTGGATCAAATGTAAAACTACCATCACTTTTGATAGTAAGTTTACCTTCAGGTAAATTTATTTCAGAACCTACTGGATACATATTTCCTCCTATTTCTAGGTTGGTAATAATAGTTAAAGCGGTTCCTTCTGCATCTGTATCATTTGCTAATAAGTTAGTAGCCGCGGTAGATGTTAATATTGAATCTTCATCTACAGAAGCGGTATCATCTACTGCAACTGGTGGGTCATTTACTGGACCAACTGAAAGATTTAATGTACTTGTTGCTGTTGCTGCACCATCGCTTATCGTATAATTTACTGTTGCAACTGTACCGCTAAAGTTTGTAGCTGGTATAAATGCATAACTACCATCTGAATTAATGGTTAAATCTCCTTGTGTAACTCCTCCGTCTACAACTGTAACTGTTGTTCCTGCAGCATAGGTAGTTGAACCAATTACAAATTCTGTAACGGTTAATGTTGCATTTTCTATATCGGTATCATTAGAAGTTGCATTCCCTCCTGAAACAATTAATCCATCTGCAGCTACTACTGATAAAGCGGTATCTTCTAATGTAGAATTAGTATCTGGTTGTGCTATTGGTGCATCATTAACAGGTGTAATGGTAATATCTAACGTTGTTGTTGCTATTGCATTTGTTGAAGCTCCATCAGTTACTGTATACGTAACTTGTGGGATTGCTCCAGTTTCGTTTGCTTTTGGAACAAATGTATAACTACCATCAGAGTTCATTGTTAAATCTCCTTTGGCCAAATTAGCAGTTTGACCTGCATTATATGTCATTCCATCAACTGTAAATGTAGTAAGGTCTAAGTTTGCTCCTTCTACATCAGAATCGTTGGTATCTATTACTCCATCTGCTTTAGCAACAGTTAATGTAGTATCTTCTGCTGTTGTATTTGTATTTGGTGCTACTATTGGAGCGTCATTTAATGGATTTACAGTTAAATTAAGTGTACTAACACTATTTGTTGCATCTGATAATCCTGTTGTATCAGTAATTGTATAGGTTACTTCTGGTACTGTTCCGCTAAAATTAGCAGCTGGCGCAAAAGTATAACTACCATCAGATTCTATTTCTAATACTCCAACATTTGGAATAGTAATTGGCGAACCTACAGTATAACTTGTACCACCAATTGTAATTGCTGTAACAGAAAAGTTATCTCCATTAGAATCTGTATCATTATTTAATAATCCATTAGCTGCATTTATTGATAATGTTGAATCTTCATCTAAGGTATTTGTATCTGGATTCGCATTTGGTGGCAATGGATTAATTGGTACTGTTACAACAACATCTGCTGTATCACAAGCTGGTGTTGGTGAATTATTATCACAAATTTGATAGGTAAATGTATCTGTTCCTGTATCAAATCCTGCATTAGGTGTATAAGTAACTGTATTATCTATATTCACAACGACCATTCCGTTTGGTGGTTGCGTAGTAATTGTTACGGTTAATGGGTCACCATCATTATCTACATCATTTGGTAAAATTGCTATGGTTACTGGAACACCTGGATCTGTACCTGAAACATCATCGGTAGCTACAGGTTCGTCATTAACAGCTGTAATTGATAAATTTAATATTCCTGAATCTGTATTAGTACCATCTGTCGCTGTATAAGAAATTGGTGGTACTGCACCCGTTGTATTTGGTGATGGAATAAATACATAACTACCATTTGAATTAATAGTAATTGTTCCTTCTGGTGTTGTCACTGTACTTCCAGCAGGGTATGTCATTCCGCCAACTGTAAATTCTGTTACGGTTAATCCTGTTGGTGATTCTGTATCAGTATCATTATTTAGCAAACCATTTGCTGCGTCTACTGTAAGTGTTGTATCTTCTGTAACTGTATTAGTATCATTATTTACAACAGGTGGGTCATTTACTGGAGTAACTGTTAAATCTAGCGTACTCGTAGCTGTTAAACCTCCAGAAATTTGTTCTGTAACTGTATAGGTAATTGTTGGTACAGTTCCACTATAATTTGAAGCTGGCATAAATACATAACTTCCGTCTGCTTCAATATCAATTGTACCTACTGTAGTTGCACCATCCATAATAGTTATTGGAGCTCCAATAGTTGTGTAATTAGTTCCTCCTATTTCTATATTGGTAATTAATAGCGCATTATTTTCTACATCCGTATCATTTAAGTCTATTAATCCGTTTGCCTTGTCTACCGTTAAATTTGTATCTTCTATAGTTGTGTTAGTATCAGGGTTTGCGACTGGTGCATCATTTACTGCAGTTGTCGTAATTTTTAATGTACTTGTAGCAAGCGAATTCCCATCAGAAATTGTGTAGGTTACATCTAAATCTCCAATAAAATTATCTGCTGGATCAAAAACATAACTTCCATCTGAATTTATGGTTAAAATCCCTTCAGTTAACGTAACTGTTGTACCTGCTGCATGAGTTGCTCCATTAACAGTAAATTCTGTTACAGAAAGTGCATCACTTTCTGTGTCTGTATCTTCAGAACCTGCATTTCCTCCCGAAGTTATTAATCCATCTGCCGCAACTACAGATAAAGTAACATCTTCTGCTGTTGTATTGGTATCTGGTCTTGCAACTGGTGTATCATTTACTGGTGTAATATTAATATCTAATGTTGCAGATGCTGTTGGATTGGTAGTTGCACCGTCTGTAACTGTATAGGTTACTTGAGGTATTGCTCCAGTTTCATTTGCATTAGGAACAAATGTATAGCTACCATCAGAATTAATGGTTAAATCTCCTTTTGCTAAATTTACGGTTTGTCCTGCATTATAAACGGTTGCATCTCCTGCAACTGTAAATGTTGTAACTGCTAATGACGCACCTTCTACATCGGTATCATTCGTATCTATTAAACCATCTGCTTTAGCAACTGTTAGTGTAGTATCTTCTGTTGTTGTATTTGTATTATCAACAACTGTAGGAGCATCATTTACTTCTGTAACGGTAATTTTTAATTCTGCTGTATCTGTTAAACTGGTTGAATCTGTTACTGTATATATAATAGTCGGTGTCATTCCGCTAAAGTTTGCAGCGGGTGTAAACACATAACTACCATCAGATTCTACATCTAAAACTCCAACAGTTGTTCCCATTGCATCTTTTACATCAAAAGGATCACCTACTGTAAATGTTGTTCCGTTTACACTTAAACTTGTAACAGTTTTTGTGTCATTAAAGTTTGGATCTGTATCATTGGTTAATAAACCATTTGCAGTAACCACTGTTAATGTTGTGTCTTCATTTACACTTCCTGCATCATTATTTCCAACAGGTGGTAAATTACTTGTTGGTACTGTTATCGTAACCGTTGCAGTATCACATAAACCAGCAGGGTCACAAATTTGATACATAAAACTATCTGTTGCTGCTGTAACAGTTGGGTTTGGTGTATATTTTATTGTACCATCTGGATTTATTGTTGCTGTTCCTTGACTTGGCCCCGAAGCTGCAACAATAGTTGTGGTTAAAGTATCTCCATCTGGATCATTATCGTTAGGTGAAACTGGTATATCTATTGCTACGCCTGGATCTGTTGCTGCTGTATCATCTTCTGCAACCGGTGCATCATTTACTGGTGTAATAGATAAAGTTAATGTTCCGTTAGTTGTTAATACTCCATCACTTGCTGTATACGTAATAGTTGGAATTGTTCCTGTTGAGTTTTCATTTGGAATGAACACATAACTACCATCACTATTGATTGTTAAACTTCCAGTAGCTAATGGTACTGTTGTTCCTGCTGGATATGTTGTTCCTCCTACTGTAAATTGTGTAACTGTTAATGCAGATCCTTCTGGGTCTGAATCGTCATCTAACAATCCATCACCACTTCCAGCTAAAACAGTTAATGTTGTATCTTCTGTAACTGTATTTGTATCATCCACTACCACTGGTGGATCATTTACTGCAGTTACTGTAATATCTAATGTACTAGAAGCTGTTAAACCTCCTGCAATTTGTTCTGTAACTGTATACGTTATTTGTGGTACAGTTCCATTATAATTTGATGCTGGTGTAAATACATAACTACCATCTGGCTCTATATCTATAACACCAACCGTAACTGCCCCATCCATAATCGTAATAGGATCACCAATGTTTGTGAAGTTTGTTCCGCCTATTTCTATATTGGTAATTAATAAGGTATTACTTTCTACATCTGTATCGTTTAAATCTATTAATCCGTTTGCTTTATCAACCGTAATTGGATTTTCTTCTGTAGTTGTATTTGTATCTGGGTTTGCAACCGGTGTATCATTATCTGGTGTTACCGTTAATGCTAACGTTGCAGTATCTATATCTTCTCCATCACTAACTGTATAAGTAGCTACAGGCACTGTACCAACAAAGTTACTTGCAGGGTTAAATACATATCCACCATCAGAATTTATTGTTAAATTTCCTTCGGTTAACATTACTGTTGTTCCAGCTGGATAATTCATGCTGTTTATAGTAAACTGTGTAATATTTAGGGTTGCACTATCAGAATCTGTATCATCTTTTAATAATCCATCTGGGCTACTTCCTAAGACCGTTAATTGTGTATCTTCTGGCGTATCATCTGTATCATTTACTGCCATTGGCGGATTGTTAACTCCGTTTATTGCGATTCCAATAGTAGCTTGATTCGATGTTTGCATTAATGCATCTTGTATCGTATAGTTTATACTTGCATCTCCATTAAAACCCATTTCAGGTGTAAAAGATACTTGTCCCATATTGGTTACAGTATAAGATCCTTTACCTACAATAACTAATGGTGTTGTTGAATTACCAGTATTTGATGGATTAGCTGGGTCTATTAAAACAATGGATCCAAGGACTAATGTTGTACTACCTGAAGCCGTATCGTTACCTCCTATTGCTGGGACAATTACCATTGAATCTTCTGGTGCAGAAAAACCTAAATCATCAACAGCTACGGGTGGTGTTGGAATCGTTAAGGTTGCCACATCAGAAATTACTTCACACTTATAATCTGTAGTCGATATTTTAACTCTAAATTTATGTGTGTCCATTGCAGCCGTTGCGCCAGTAATTTTTAATGTATTGGTGGTTGCATCTGAATAATTTCCAGCATTTGTAACATCTGTAAACGTTGTTCCTCCATCGGTACTAATTTGCCATTGAAATATAGTTCCGTTTGAAGCAGAAGGGATTGTTATAGTCGCTCCTACCGCAATTGTTTGATCTGCAGGTTGTGTTGTAAAAGTTGGTGCTGTTCCTACAGTAGTTACTGGTGCAGAAGTACCTGTATATGCTGTTGCAAAACCTGTTACTTGTCCGGTTGTTGCATCATATCCTGTTCCAGCTACTTCACCTGCTTTGGTTGTACTTTCTATATGTCCAGCTTCTACGGCATCTGAACATCCATCGTCATCTGAATCTGTATCTAAATGATTTGCTAAGTCAGTACCATCTGTATTTATTAATTGACAAATGTTGGATACTAAACTATATCCTTCGTTTCTAAAATCTGCTTGTGGTGAAGTAAATCCAGTATGACTTGCTGTAAATTCAAATTTTTGATCTAAAAATTGTGTATTAAAAACTATTTTCCATGTTGGTGGAGTTCCATTATCATATTCTGCTCCTTGTAAAATAGATTGTCCAGAGGTAATAATTGTTCCGTCTGCTATATTTAATTGATTATCTGGATCTATTACTGTTGCAGTAACCCCAGGATTCCAAACTAATTTAATTGATTGTTCATCATTATCATTTTTAGCATTGGTGCTTCCTACTAAATTTGGTCCCCATTCTACTGTATTTAATACAGTATTTGCTTGTGGAGTTACCGAAATTACTGCCTGATAAGATCCGTTTGTAGAAGAGTCGTCTAAATTATAATGTACTCCATTTGCAGTTGCAACTAAATTTGATGCTGCTAAATTTGTGGCAACATTATTTAATGAAACTTTATAATCTGCAGAAACTGCTCCTTTTGTAAAAGCGCCTTCAAATGATTTTGTAGCTCCTGTAATTACAGTATTAGCTGTGGTTATTGCTGCTTCTCCTACACCACATTCTAGTTCTGCTGTATCTAAAAGACCATCATTGTCATCATCTAAATCTGAAATATCTGGTACGCCATCACCATCGGTATCTGTACATTTATTTAATGAATTTACTATGGCTAAATAATACGTTGGAGTTGCATCTGGATTACCATCTGTATTTGAATCTACTGCATCTGGAAGACCATCACTATTTTGATCTGTAGCTGTACCTGCCATTGCTGGATGCTTAAAGTTAGCTGTGGTTGCAGTTGTTGTTCCTGCTTCAAAAGCATCTGAACAACCATCGTCATCAGAATCTAAATCTAAGTGATTTGCTTCTCCTGTACCATCTGTGTTTTCTAAGAAACAAACATCTGTCATTAAACCATATCCTTCTGTTCCTAAAGCTGCTGTTCCTGTATGAGCTGTTGTTATCGTAAATGCTGTTGATGCAAACGAAGTGTCGAATACAATTTGCCAAGTTGGTTGATTTGTATCTGTAAAACTAGCTGTTTGAGTGATTGAAGCTCCAGAACTAATGGTAGTATTATCAAGTGATCCTGAAAGTTGCCCGTCTGGATCCATAATAGTAGCTGGTACATTTGGCGACCATGTTAAAACAATTGTTTGACTTATATTATCGTTTTCTGTATCAGCATTACTTAAAATTCCTGGTCCCCAGGTTACTTTATTTAATAAACTATTTGCTTGTGGCGTTAATGTAGTTGTTGAAGTAAAAGCTGTAACATTATCATTAAATATATAATGTACCCCTTCTGCAGTGGAATAATTATTTGCTGCTACTAAAGCAAATACAGCATCTGAAAGATCAATTGTATAATCTACTGTAGCATTCCCTCTAGAAAAGTTTCCTGCAATCATTTTTGTTGCAGTACCATAGGTAGTTGTTTGTGCTGCACCTATACCGCAATTTAATTCTACTGTGTCTAAAATACCATCATTGTCGTCATCTAAATCTGTAATATCTGGTACCCCATCATTATCTGTATCTAAACAAGCTTTTACCATATTATCTAGGGCTCTAAAATAAGTAGATGCATAATCTGGTACACCGTCCGATCCTGGTGCAGCATCAACTGCATCTGGTAGTCCATCACTATTGGCGTCAGTAATTGTACCAGTTGTTGTAGAGAACGTAAAATCTGTTGTTGTATCTGTAGTTGCTCCTGCCTCAAAAGCATCAGAACATCCATCTCCATCAGAATCTGGATCTAATCTATCTACTAAAGCATCTCCATCTGTATTTTTATCTATACAAGAAAATTTTGAATCTTTTTCGGAAAGCTTAAAACCTTCAATTGATTTGTCAAAAACTCCTGCAGAAAAAACAATTTTATATTTACTATTTGTACCTTGATAAGCGGCAATCTGTGTACCGTTTCTCTTTAAGGTTATAAATCCTGTATTATCTATATCCATTTCAAACTTATCATTCGCGGAAAAAGATCCAATCCCTGTTTGTACATTATTATGCAATCTCGAAAGTGAGCCACCGTGGCTTAGATAAATTTTTTCACCTCTATCTAAATAACCAATTGGTGTTTCTGTTTGGTTTGTAGATATTAAACCAATCATAGCAGTACCATTTGTATCTTTAGCTGTAAATTCTAAGTGTATGGGTAAAGAATATTCTTGATCTGAATAAGCTGATCTCCAAGCATTATTACTTGTTAACTCTAATGTTGATCCATTAAAACTATCAATTATAGCTGTTGTCCCATGAAAAGTTAAACTAGTTAAATCTTCTTCAGTTCCACAACTTAATGATTCTTCTGTATCTAATACCCCATCATTATCATCATCTAGATCGGTAACATCTGGTACACCATCATTGTCTGTATCTGTACAAGCATTAATTGTACCTTCTAATGCATAGGTTGTATAGGTTGATGAAGAAACCGAATAATCTGGAATACCATCTAAATTTGTATCTAATGAATCTGCTAAACCATCTTTATTAGTATCACCACTTAAAGTAGTAGATGGAAATTTAAAGTCTGCAGTTTTATCTGTAGTTGCACCTGCTTCGAAAGCATCAGAACAACCATCTCCATCAGAATCTAAATCTAAGCTGTTTACTGGTGTAACACCGTCTGTGTTTCCAACTTCATCGGTATCTAAAACACCATCATTATCATCATCTACATCACAGATATCATTTACACCATCGCCATCAGAATCACTTGGAGTTACAAAACCTGGTGTAGGGTTTGCACAAGGATCTGTAGTTGTTAGTGTTGCACTTCTTATAATTCTAGTACACGCATTATCTACATGAGTAACAACAACATAATATTGATTGTTATTTAACCCTGTAGTGCTACTTATGTTTAATGTATTGGTAGTTGTTGTTGTATAGACTCCTGTGTTTGTTAAAGCGGTACCACTTGCATCTGGATCTCCTAAATACCATTGATATCTTAGCCCTGCATTTGCACCTCCTGCTGCACCATATGCCGGATTTCCTCCTACATAAGTTACTCCTGTTTCTGCACTTCCAGTTACTGTAAAAGTAGTAGCTACTCCTTCATTTTCGTTTTTATCTGCTAAGGTTGCAGGTGTAACAGTTACTTGTGTAGCTTCATATTCTTTTCCTGTAACACCGTCGTAAGTTCCTGTTGCTATAGTTCCAGATGTAATTACTTGTCCTGTTGCATTAAAACCATCTCCATCTAAAATTCCATCATCATTGGCATCTGTACCTCCAGATTCTATGGCATCTTTACAACCATCTCCATCAGAATCTAAATCAAAACCATCTGGTGTACCATCATTGTCGGTATCTCTAGCACCTACACAGGAAACTAAAGGTTCATTTTTTATAATTGCATTTATTTCTGCTTGGGTAATAGCTCTATCGTAATGATAAACTTCATCCATTAAACCGTGAAAGAAGTTAATTTCACCATTCCCTTCATCAAAAGCATCTCCTGCATTTGAAAACCCTAAACCAGAATCGCTAGTATGTCTTGCTAATTCACCAAAACCTGTATTATTATTAGGCTGTAATACAATAGGATTTTGAAGTACGTTATTATCTTCTACTAGGTAAAGTGAAGTATTTGCAACACCATCTAAATAGGAAGTAAATACACCATTTTCATAAACTAAGGCAACATGATACCATACGTTTGCTGATATGTTTGAAGAAAACGTTTTATACATGTCTTGTCCTTCTTGTACAACAAATTCTAAGGTTGAACCATCTAATCTAATTCCAACTCCATTTGTAGCACCACCTTCGTCTATTATTGTTTGAATACCTGTAAGATCATTTGCTTTAAACCACAATGCATGTGTAAAATTTGTAATTGCTGCTTCTAAAAAATCACTAGCTCCTAAACCAAATCTTACTCCTTGATTTGTACCATTAAAAGTAGCTGAGTGTGTACCAAACTTTTTATCTGTAGATGAAAAACCTGGTGCATTAACGCTTCCTGGATTGTCTGCATTAAATGCTGGTGTAGATTGGTCATTGGTAGAATTATCCATTGGCCAATATCCATCATAATCTGTTGTAGAATCTACACAACCTTCGTTGGTGTCTAGAATTCCATCGTTATCATTATCTAGATCACAACTGTCATTTATACCGTCTGCATCTCTATCGTTTGCTGTTACTGTGCCAACAATTGCGCCTACTACACATGCATCTGGTAAAAGTAATGTAGCACCACTTTGTACTTTTGAACATGCATTATTATTGTGCGTAATTTCTACAAAATATTGGTTGTCTCCTAAACCTGTAGAATTACTTATATTTAATGTTGCCGTAGTTACATTACTGTAAACCCCTGTATTGGTTAACGCTGTACCACCAGAAGATGGGTCTCCTAAATACCATTGATAATTTAGACCTGTTGCATCACCTGCTGTACCATACGTTGGTGTACCTGAAGTATAACCAGTTGCAGTATCTGCTCTTGCTACAACTGTAAAACTAGCTGCATCTCCTTCACTTGCAACATTTTGATTTGCAGTTGGTGTAGTAATTACTGTTTGGATTGCAGTTGTTTCTTCTTTGTTTGCCGTAAGACCATTATAACCATTTGTAGCATTTGTTCCAGTTACTTGACCATATGTAGCGTCATTAGTTGTATTGTTATAAGTATAAGGTGCTTCACCTAATATACCATCGCCATCTGGATCGTTACCTCCAGATTCTAAAACATCATTACAACCATCACCATCAGAGTCTAAGTCTAAACTATTTATTATTCCATCATTATCTGTATCTACACTACATTCAAACCAAAGACCTATAGAGCTTGCTTGTGCACCTCCTACAGCAGTTAAATTTATAGTAATTGTGCTTGCATTTGTTGAATAATGTACACTAGTTCCATTGTCTGTACTATCAGTAGAAACCGTATTTGTATTTACGCCAGTCCAATTACCTCCATCTCCTTGTGATTCTAAAAATTCCCAAGGATCTCCATTGGTTTCAAAGCTTATAAATTCATTGGTGTTTGTCTCTTCTCCATCTAAAGCAAGTAAATTTATGGGAGTTGCAACACCATTTAATGTTGCTGTAAAATTGACCGAATATTCAACAGTTCTAGCACCTGTAATTTCTAAAGCATCAAAATCACTAGGGGTATCATATAAATTATATAAATTCGAACCTCCCCATTTTTTTAAATCTACTGCTCTAACCGCAGCTGCATTAGTAGCGTTTGCTGCATCTACAGAAAATGTAGCTGTAACTTCTAATCCAGTTGCAAGTGTTACTGTTTTTGTGTCTCCATCTTGAATACCATCGTCTAAAGGCGCTCCTGCCCAATCGAAAATATAAATTTCTTCTTTTCTTTTACCTGTTCCTGAATTTGGATTTGCATTTCCTGTACATGATTCTTCAGTATCTAAAATACCATCATTATCATCGTCTGTATCACACTCATTATTTATTCCATCTGCATCAGGATCATTTGCTGTAACTGTTCCTACTATTGCTCCATCTGTACATGGCATTACCACACAAGTAATTGTTGCTTCCCAACCAGATTCATTTTCAGAGAAATCCGACTCAAACTCAAAAAATAATGAATCTCCAGTTGATGTTATAGTTCCTGGAGAATTTGTACAATAAGTACCTAATAAAGTTGCTGTAGCATCTGCCCCATCGTATATTTTTAAAACATCCCAACTACAATTTGTCTCATCTTCAACATTCCAAGATGTGAATTCAAATTGTAAAGGCGTGCCTGTAGTTGAAGTAAACTTTTTAGAAAACGTTTCATCATTAGAATAATTACCACCTGATCCTCCAGAATCTACAAATGTACCTGAGCATGTAGTAACATCTGCGGCCTCATTTATACTATAGGTTTGAGCATTAATGCTAAAAACCATTAATAACATAAACACTAGTATTATTAATGGTTTGTTTTGTGATTTTTTAAAACGAGAATAACGTATCATACTTTATTGTATTATCTGGGGCAAAATTTTAATTATGCTTATATGTGTTATTATTTAATAAATAAGACATATAAACAACAAAAAGGTTTAATTTATTTGTAGGCATTTTTAATAACACAAAATGCCAGCAATACAAATAATGTATGCTAGCAATTTTTTAAGAAACTATAAAATTTCTTTATTTTTCAGACTTTTTTAACAAATAAAATTAGACCTATTAAAACAAATATAATATAAAACATTGTTAATAACTCTTTTTTTTAGACAAGTGGTGTCTTTTAATCGTTTGTTAGTAGATTTTTATTGTTAAAATTTATTTTACTTGTTAATAAATTTTTAGATAAAAAAAACACCTCTTTTTAAAGAGATGCTTTTTAATTTTAATCAATTGTTAGAAATTTTTACTCTTTTAATCTTATAATGATAAACTCAGTTCTTCTGTTCAATTGATGTTCTCCTTTAGAACATCGTACGCCGTTTATACATCCATTGGTCAATTGAGTTTCTCCATATCCCTGTGCTGTGATTCTGTTTGAACTAATTCCTTTTCTTGTGATGTAGTTCATCGTTGACTCTGCTCTTCTTTTTGATAAAGCTTCATTATAAGAATCTCTTCCTCTTGAATCTGTATGCGATGCTGCTTTGATAATCATCTTTGGATACTTCTGCATTATACTTACAATATAATCCAACTCTCTCGCAGCATCTGGTCTAATTGTTGACTTATTAGTAGCAAAGTAAATTGGTTTTATATTGATGATAATTTCATTCCTGTTGTTATAAGTCAAGCCATCTACTAAACCTAAATCAAAGGCTAGATCTAAATCTAATTTAGCTGTATCTGTTGTACTAAAAATATCTTGATCTGGCTTATAATATTCCTTTGATGCAATAGCAGTGTAGTTGTTATTACAAGGTAGTTTATAACTAAACTTTCCTTGTAAGTCTGTTGTTATTGTTGCTATTGTTTTACTATCTTCTCTTTGCTTAATAGTCACCTTTGCATTGGCTAATGGAATCTTTAATTCTTTGTCTCTTACATACCCTGTTACACTTTGTTCACAGGGTTTGATTTCTTCTGCGATTCGCTGTTCGGTAAATCCATAAATATCATCATCTCCTAATCCACCTGCTCTGTTCGATGAGAAATACCCTCTTCTTGGATTTTGAGTTTCATTGATGACAATTCCAAAGTCATCTGCACTACTATTTATTGATGTTCCTAAACTTGTTGCTTTATCTTTACTATTTAGGTTGTACTTATATATATCTAAGCCTCCTAAACCTTTTCTTCCGTCTGATGAAAAATACAATTTGTTGTCTTTGGTTACAAACGGAAACATCTCTTTTCCTGTTGTGTTGATATCTTGTCCTAGGTTCATTACTTCTCCATAACTTCCATCTTCATTTATTTTAACTTTATAGATGTCCGTCTTTCCAAAGCCGCCTTCTCTATCTGAGGTAAAATACAGTGTTTTATTATCTGCACTTAATGCTGGATGTCCTGTGGAAAATTCATCACTATTAAAAGGGAGTTCTTCTAAATCTTCCCAAGCTGTATCTTCTTCGTTTCTTGTTGCTTTGTAGAGTTTTAGTTTATTGATTCCTCGCTTATCGGTTCTATAACGTTTCTTATAATAATTATTGCGTGTAAAATATATTGTTTGATGATCGTTTGTAAACACGGCATTAGATTCATGATAGGTCGTGTTTAACTTATCGATTGAGAAGTAGTCTATCTCTTTAACTAAGTTCGTTGAATCTTCTACTTTGGCTATGTATAGGTCTAAAAAGGTTCTCTTGTCTTTTCCCCAACGGTGTCTTACCGTACGTTTGTCTGGTCTTTCTGAAGCAAAAACTACATTGTCTTTATAATACATCGGACTAAAGTCTGCTCCTTCTGTGTTGATGCCTTCTACGCTATAAACGCTATAAGTAGTTTCTTGTGCGTTTATTTGTGTAGTACCCAGTAGCAGTACTAATGCTACGATGATACTTTGTTTTATTGTCTTTTTAATATTGTGTACATATGTTTTCATGGCCTATCGTTTTTAAAAGAATCTTGGTGATTTTATCTTATCACTAACAAATGAAAAATCAAATAATAAAAACACCTCATGGGAGCCTGAATTAAATTGTCCTAAATTACTAACCGTATGATCATAGGCATAGCCTAATCTCAGGTTGTTAGTTGCTCGTACATTGATAAGGGTTGATATAGAATCATCAAAACGGTATGAGAGTCCAAATTCTAGTTTATCATTCAATAGTATGTTTCCTGATAGGTCTATCGAGGTTGGTGCTCCAGGTGCGGTCTTGACCATAAATGAAGGTTTGAACTTTAAAGTTTCACTTAAATCAAATACATATCCACTGGTAATAAAGTAATGGGCTACATCACTTGCTTTTGTTATACTTCCTCCTGCCTTATCAAAATGGAGGGTCTTTAACATATTGGGTAAAGAGACTCCTGCATAGAACTTATCAGTATAATAAAAAACTCCTGCTCCAAAGTTTGGGAGCGCTCTGTTAATTCGATTGGCAAAAGCCACATCTCCTGGGTTGGTTGTTTGGATAAAAGGCAAGTTCACATCTAAAAAGGAGAATCCTGCTTTTAATCCTAAGGCTAAGTGTTTGTCCTCTCCTACTTGCAGGGTATAACTAAAATCTGCATACGAGCTTTGTTCTCTTACAGGTCCTAGTCTATCTGCTATAATAGAGAGTCCTAATCCTACCTTTTTTCCTACAGGTGCATGAATTCCTAGAGTTACTGTTTGGGGGGCGCCTTGGATACCAATCCACTGGCTTCTCCCTAAAAAGTTAACCGTCATCGCTTCTTGTGATCCTGCATAGGCCGGATTCACAATGTTCATATTGTACATATAATGCGTGTACTGTGGGTCTTGCTGAGCGTAAATACTTACGCTCAATAGCATTAATAACCCTACTAATATCTTCTCTAATTTCATATCTTATCTGTTTAAATAAACCCAACCTGCAATCGGCTTTCTATTGTCTTTGTTGAAATAAATAATGTAATAATAGGTTCCCGCTGGGACACCTAAGTCCTTGTTAATACTTGACCCTACATTAAACTTTCCATCCCACCAGGTAACCTTGCCTTTTCCTTTGTTATCATGTTCAAAGACTTTATTACCCCATCGGTTATAAACCTCTAACCTGAAGTTAGGATAATCCGCTAAAGCTGGTATTATTAATGTATCATTTACACCATCTCCATTTGGAGAGAACCCTTCTGGTACTAGATCACAGTCAGTAATATCAATATGATCAGGTATTCCATCTTCATCACAATCTAACATAGACTCATTCTCTGTAAATGTTCCATCATTATCATCATCAGTATCTAGATAATTAGGAATACCATCACCATCCCAATCATCATTAGTTGGATCTCCATCTACAGTGACTACATCTTCATCAGCAGTATCTATTCCATCACCATCATCATCTACATCTTGGAAATCTCTAATACCATCTCCATCTGTATCAATTGGATTAACAATTAATACGCCACTATCTGGAACTACTTCGATTCCGTCATACAATCCGTTCTTTCCAAAGGCTGAACTATCTCCATCAATCACTCCATCATTATTTGCATCTGGAGCGCCTGATCCTGATTCTACTAAATCAAATACACCGTCTCCATCTGAGTCTAAATCTAAATGATCTGGAATACCATCACTGTCGGTATCTAAGGTAAAATCTCCACCGTTCTCTACTAAATCTGGAATCCCATCATTATCATCATCAATATCCACATTATCTGGCACGCCATCTCCGTCTGAATCTACATCAACATCTGGATCTAAGTAATCTGGGATACCATCATTATCGGTATCATCGTTTGTACCATCTCCATCCTTATCAATATCTTCATCTTTAGTATCAATTCCATCTCCGTCATCATCAGTATCAAGATAATCTGGGATACCATCGCCATCGGTATCATCATTTGAGTTATCACCATCATTATCTACATCTTCATCTTTGGTATCTACTCCATCTCCATCATCATCAGTATCTAAATAATCTGGTGTTCCATCACCATCGGTATCATCATCTGAGTTATCTCCATTATTATTGACATCTTCATCTTTGGTATCTACTCCATCACCATCATCATCGGTATCTAAATAATTTGGGATACCATCGCCATCGGTGTCATCATCTGAATTATCTCCGTTATTATTTACATCTTCATCTTTAGTATCTACGCCATCATTATCATCATCTGAGTCTAAATAGTTTGGTGTTCCGTCTCCATCACTATCATCATCTGTTGGATTCCCATCCTTATCAATGTCTTCATCTTTAGTATCAATACCATCGCCATCATCATCTGTATCTAAATAATTTGGAACGCCATCTCCATCACTATCATCATTTTCTGGATCTCCATCTTTATCTACATCTTCATCTTTGGTGTCAACACCATCGCCATCATCATCAGTATCTAAATAATCTGGAATACCATCGCCATCTGAATCGTCATCTTTTGGATCGTTATCTTTATCAATGTCTTCATCTTTAGTATCAACACCATCTCCATCATCATCGGTATCTAAATAATTTGGTGTTCCGTCTCCATCACTATCATCATCTGCTGAATTACCGTCATTATCGATATCTTCATCTTTGGTATCTACTCCATCATTATCATCATCGGTATCTAAATAGTTTGGTATACCATCGCCATCGGTATCATCATTGGTTGGATCTCCATCTGTTGTAACAACATCCTCATCTTTAGTATCTAAGCCATCACCATCATCATCGGTATCTAAATAGTTAGGAATACCATCTCCATCGGTATCATCATCTTTTGAATCTCCATTAGTATTCACATCCTCATCCTTAGTATCAATACCATCGCCATCATCATCGGTATCTAAATAATTTGGAATGCCATCTCCATCTGAGTCATCATCTGCTGGATTACCGTCTTTATCTACATCTTCATCTTTAGTGTCTACGCCATCATTATCATCATCTACATCTTGGAAGTTTGGAATACCATCACCATCGGTATCAGTAATTGGTAAACTAACTCCTCCATTAGCTGAATCTACACTATCATCTAATCCATTGTTATTAGTATCATTCATAAGGCTACCATCTGGATTAATCGCATCAACTATTCCGTCATTGTTGGTATCTATTCCGCCTGCTTCAATGATATCTTTTACTCCATCACCATCTGAATCTAAGTCTAAATGATCTGGTGTACCATCGCCATCGGTATCTCTATTTGGATCTCCTTTTTGCTCTACAGCATCTGGAATTCCATCATTGTCATCATCGATATCAATTGAATCTGGAATCCCATCGCCATCAGTATCATCTGGATCTAAATAATCTGGGGTACCATCACCATCACTATCATCATTAGTTGCATCACCATCATTATTATTATCCTCATCTTTAGTATCAACTCCATCGTTATCATCATCGGTATCTAGATAATTTGGTGTACCATCATTATCGGTATCATCATTGGTAGCATCATTGTCTTTATCTACATCTTCATCTTTGGTATCTACGCCATCGCCATCATCATCGGTATCTAGATAATTTGGTGTGCCATCATTATCAGTGTCATCATCTTTTGAATCTCCATTATTATTTACATCTTCATCCTTAGTATCAATACCATCGCCATCATCATCGGTATCTAAATAGTTTGGTGTGCCATCACCATCCGTATCGTCATCTTTTGAATCTCCATCTTTATCGATATCTTCATCCTTAGTATCTACACCATCACCATCATCATCGGTATCTAGATAGTTTGGTGTTCCGTCACCATCCGTATCATCATCTTTTGAATCTCCATTGTTATTGACATCTTCATCTTTAGTATCAACGCCATCACCATCATCATCGGTATCTAAATAGTTTGGTGTACCATCGCCATCGGTGTCATCATCTTTTGAATCTCCATTGTTATTGACATCCTCATCTTTAGTGTCTACTCCATCTCCGTCATCATCAGTATCTAGATAATTCGGAATACCATCTTTATCGGTATCATCATCTTTTGAATCTCCATTGTTATTGACATCCTCATCTTTAGTATCAACGCCATCACCATCATCATCGGTATCTAAATAATTTGGTATACCATCACCATCGGTATCATCATCTTTTGAATCTCCATTGTTATTGACATCTTCATCTTTGGTATCAACACCATCGCCATCATCATCATCATCTAAATAATTTGGTATACCATCGCCATCGGTATCATCGTCGGTTAAATCACCATCAGTATCTACATCTTCGTCTTTGGTAGCTACACCATCTCCATCATCATCGGTATCTAAATAGTTTGGTATCCCATCGCCATCGGTATCATCATCTCTTGGATTTCCATTGGTTGTAACAACATCTTCGTCTTTGGTATCAATTCCATCGCCATCATCATCGGTGTCTTGGAAATCTGGAATACCATCGCCATCGGTATCTGTTATTGGCAGTGCTGTTCCTCCATTATCTGAATCTACTGCATCATCTAATCCATCATTGTCTGTATCATTTTTTAAACTTCCATCTGGATTGATGTCATCTATTTTTCCATCATTATTAGCATCTGTTCCTCCTGCTTCTACAATGTCTTTTACGCCATCGCCATCTGAGTCTAGATCTAAATGATCTGGGATTCCATCGCCATCGGTATCTAAGGTTGGATTTCCTTTTTGTTCTACCGTATCTGGAATTCCATCATTATCGTCATCGATATCTGTAATATCTGGAATACCATCACCATCGGTATCTAATGCTTCTCTAAAATCTACCTCTGGTGTTGATGGGTCATCTGTATTTGCTGTATCTGCTGCTCCATTGTTTTGGTCATCATTTACATCAAATAATCCTCCTGTTGTAGCTACATCATCATACACATCTATAAGACCATCTCCATCGGTATCATTATTTGAGTTAGAAGACATTAAACCTGCTTCTATCGTATCATTTTCTCCATCATTATCTGAATCGGTATCTAAATAATCTGGGGTTCCATCACCGTCGGTATCCACTGCTTGTAATCCTTGATCGCCTGTACCTTCATAATTCTCTAATAAGCCATCACCGTCGGTATCTGAATTTCCTGGTACTACATAACCTGACGTTGTTTGTGCTTCTACATTATCTGGAATTCCATCATTGTCTGAATCGATATCCAATTCATTTGGAATCCCATCGGCATCACTGTCTATACCATCATTTACTGTAAAGACTGGGAACGTTCCTGGTCCTGAAGGCTCAGATGTTCCATTAACTTGTGATGGAGTGGCTGTCGTTGTATTTCCTTCAAACAATCCGTTAATTCCACAAATATTAAATAACACAGATCCTAAGTTTGTATTGGCCGTAGCGGACAATAAATTTGCTGAGAATCTAATTTCAAATTCTGATGAATTATAATAGTTAAAGTAGGCTGCCAATTTAGGCGATAAATCTACTCCTGAATACGTATCGTCTGGTCCTGTAAATGTTACCTTACCTGATGAAGGATTTGAATTTACAGTGATTAAACTTTGGCTATCTATTGCATACAACCCTGGTCGTGATAAAATCACGGCCTCTTGCGCATTAGCTCCATCGATATCATAAATAACTCCACCGATTCTTCCTATATTAAATTGATTTGAGGTTCCATCTAACACAAATTTTACTTTAAATGCCATCTGTGCTGGATTACCTCCTACTGGTACCGTAAATTCTGGTTGCCATGCATTTGGATCTCCTGTGGTTCCTTTATCAATATTTAATAAAGAGGCTCCTCCTACAATATCTGTAATCTCAACAATAGCATCTACAATACCTATAGATCCTCCATAATCTGCTACATTCTCAAATCTGTATTGTGCATTAATAGAACCATCTCCTGTTAATCCTGTTCCTGCAACATAGGTTGGGCTTGTAAAATTAACTGTTGGGAATCCACATGGGTCAGCAGCATTTGCTGTTGGTGTAAAGCCTAATGATTCTACTGAATCTAAGATTCCATCATTATCATCATCTTTATCTACTGTATCTTTTATACCATCGCCATCTGTATCTTTATTCGCTTCTGAAGCTGGTGTACTATCATCTCTAAAATCTACTTCTGCTGTATTTGCATTCTGATCATTCGGGAATCCTGTTACATCTTGTCCTCCATTTGTTGCTGCGTCAATTGATGTAATACCTGCTGCATCTAAATCATATCCGTCATCAATTCCATCACCATCAGTATCATTTCCTGTCGCTGTTGTATCTGCGATATTATCTCCGTTAGTATCGTAAGCCTCTATCGAGTCTGAAATACCATCATTATCTGAATCGCTGTCTAAATAATCTGGAACATCTGTTCCGTCTGAATTTACAGGAGCATTCTTTAAAATACCTGACCCTGGTGTTGTTTCATAATTATCTGCCAAGCCATTACCATCGGTATCAACACCTGGTGCTTGATATCCTATAGTAGATTGTGCTTCTATGGTATCTACAATTCCATCGTCATCAGCATCTAAATCTAAATGATTTGGACCTCCTGTTCCATCGGTATTCTCTGGAGTTGTTATGGGTGTTCCTCCATTATCTGGATCATACGCATCATCAATTCCATCGCCATCGGTATCCATCCCTTTTGGTGCTATATAAGAAGCATGTGCTTGGGACTCTAAATTATCTGTAATACCATCGCCATCGGAATCTACATCTAAGTAATCTGGCTTACCTGTTCCATCTGTATTTGTTGTGGTTAATGGTGTTGCAGCTGTAGCATCATCTAATCCGTCATTATTGGCATCGGTAAAACCGTCTATTTTTCCATCACCATTAGCATCTGTTCCTCCTGCTTCTTGCGTGTCTGTCATACCATCGCCATCGGAATCTAAATCTAAATGGTTTGGAATTCCATCACCATCTGAATCTAAGGTAGGATTTCCTCCTTGTTCTACTGTATCTGGGATACCATCATTATCATCGTCTAAATCTACCGAGTCTTTTATACCATCGCCATCAGTGTCTTTCTCCACAATGATGCTTATCGTTCCTTGGTTAGACTCTAATCCACTATCATCTTTTACAGTATAAGGTATTGTTGCGGTTCCTGTAAAGTTATCTGCTGGATCTAAAGTAACTACACCACTAGGATCTACTGTCCAAACTCCTGCTGGAGTGGTTATCGTACTTTGTTGTCCTGGTGTACTTGGATCTAAATCTACTGTAGTAGCGTCTATAGTTCCATCTGGGTCTGTATCGTTACTCGTTACATTTACAGATACATTAGCGCCTTCTGTAGTTGTTGCTGTATCATCTACTGCTGCTGGTGAATCATCTACTGGAGTCACCGTTACAGAAATAGTTCCTGGTGTGGTAGCTTCTAATCCGTTGTTATCTTGTACTGTATACGGTAAACTTGCCGTTCCTGTAAAATTCGTTACCGGTTCAAAGGTAACAACACCACTTGGGTTTACAGTCCAAAGACCTTCTGGTGTGGTTATTGTATTTTGTACTCCTGGTGTAATAGGGTCTAAATCTACCGTATTTGGATCTATAGATCCATCTACATCCGTATCATTAGAAACTACATTTATAGTCGCTTTACTTTCTTCGGTAATCGTTACCATATCATCTACAATAACGGGTGCATCATTAACAGCACTTACCGTAATATTTAATGTACTAGTATCTGTAGGTGTACCTGTTCCGTCTGTTACGGTATAAACTACCTCTGGGAATGCTCCCGTGAAATCTCCTAAAGCCGTAAACTCATAACTACCATCGTCATTTATTGTTAAGGTTCCTTTTCCTGCAATGGTAACGGGTTGATTAACGGGATAGGTATCTGTTCCTATTTTAAATTCTACTATCGATAAGCTATCTTGATTAGGATCGGTATCATTTGATAATAAACCTAATGCTAGAACTGTAATGGTTCCGCCTTCTACCACCGTATTGGTATCTGCATTTGCAGATGGTGGTAAAGGAATATTTGGTGTAGTTACCGTTACCGTTGCTGTATCACATAATCCACTTGAATCACAAACTTGGTATTCAAATGTGTCCGTTCCTGAGATAAATGTAGCATCGGGTGTATAGGTAATGGTTCCATTTGGATTCACATTTACCGTACCTTTTGCTGGATTGGATGTAATGTTTGAAATTACCAATCCACTATCATCAATATCTGTATCATTACTTAATACTGGAATCACCACTGGTGTCTCTGAATTAGTAGCTACTGCATCATCCATTGCTACGGGTGCATCGTTGACTGGGTCTACCGTTACTGTTATAGTTCCGTTATTCGATATTGTACCTCCATTGTCTTTCACATTGTATGGCAGACTTGCCGTTCCATTAAAGTCATCTTTTGGATCAAAAGTTACAATTCCATTAGCATCAACACTCCAAACTCCTTCTGGGGTAGTAATCGTGTTTTGAACCCCACTTGTGGTTGGGTCTAAGTCTACCGTTGTCTTATCAATCGTTCCATCTGAATCTGTATCGTTAGCCGTTACATCGATCGTAGCATTCGTATCCTCATCTACTGTAACTGTATCATTAGTCGCTACTGGTGCGTCATTCACTGAATTTACCGTAACGGTAATCGTTCCTGGTGTAGTAGATTCTAAGCCATTGTTATCTTTTATAGTATATGGCAGACTTGCCGTTCCATTAAAGTTATCTACCGGATCAAAGGTTACTACTCCACTGGTGTTGACACTCCAAACTCCTTCTGGGGTTGTTAATGTATTTTGTACACCTGGACTGCTTGGGTCTAAATCTACCGTACTTGGATCGATAGCCCCATCTACATCCGTATCATTAGTCGCTACATTTACAGTAGCTGTTGCATCTTCATCAATAGTAACAGCGTCATTGTTTGCAACGGGTGCATCATTGACTGGGGTTACTGTGATGTTTAAAGTACCCTCTGAATCTGCTGTACTGGTTCCATCACTTACCGTATAGGTAATCTCTGGGAAGGCGCCGTTAAAATCTCCTAAGGCAGTAAACTCATAACTACCATCTGAATTGATCGTAATCGTTCCTTTTCCTGCTATCGTTGCGGGTTGTCCTACCGTAAAGGTTTGAGCTCCTATCTTAATTCCGACAACGGTTAAACCATCTAAATTTGCATCTGTATCATTGGCTAATACTCCTAGGGTTGGAACACTTACTGTTCCGCCTTCCGCTACGGTATTAGTATCTGGATTTGCTGTTGGTGATAATGGCGTGTTTGGTACACTTACCGTTACCGTTGCCGTATCACATGCATTTGAGGTATCACAAACGCGATACTCAAAACTATCGGTTCCATTGATAAAACCTGCATTTGGTGTATAGGTAATCGTTCCATCTGGATTAATCATTACCGATCCTTTGGTTGGATTAGTCGTGATTAAAGAAACTGTTAAATCATCGCCATCTACATCATTATCATTGGTTAATACGGGTATAATAACGGGTGTATTTGGATTGGTTCCTATCGCATCATTAGTAGCTACTGGTGCATCATTTACTGCACTTACTACAACCGAGACTGCTCCACTATTAGACTCAGCGCCTTGATCATCTTGTACTGTATAGGTAATACTCGCTGTTCCATTATAGTTATCTACTGGATCAAAGGTTAAAAGACCATTGCCATCTACTGTCCAAACGCCTTCTGGTGTGGTTACACTGTCTTGTACGCCTGCTGTATTTGGATCTAAGTCTATTGTTGCTTTATCAATAGTCGCTGCTCCTTCTAAATCTGTATCATTGGTGATGATATTAACCGTAGCATTCACATCTTCTGTAGTGGTTGCACTATCTGTATTGGCTACTGGTGGATCATTCTCTGGAGTTACGCTCATGGTAATAGTTCCTTGATTCGATACCGTACCGCTATCATCTTTTACTGTATATGGTAATGTCGCTGTTCCGTTAAAATCATCTTTTGGATCAAAAGTAACGACACCATTTGTATCAACACTCCAAGTTCCTTCTGGAGTCGTAATACTAGTGTCTTGTCCTGGGGTACTTGGATCTAAATCTACACTTGCTTTATTAATCGTACCATCGACATCTGTATCATTTGAAACTACATCAATTGTTCCTGTCTGATCTTCGCTAATTGTCTTAGCATCATTGTTCGCTACAGGTGCATCGTTGACTGGGTCTACCGTTACTGTTATAGTTCCGTTATTCGATATTGTACCTCCATTGTCTTTCACATTGTATGGCAGACTTGCCGTTCCATTAAAATCATCTTTTGGATCAAAAGTTACAATTCCATTAGCATCAACACTCCAAACTCCTTCTGGGGTAGTAATCGTGTTTTGAACCCCACTTGTGGTTGGGTCTAAGTCTACCGTTGTCTTATCAATCGTTCCATCTGAATCTGTATCGTTAGCCGTTACATCGATCGTAGCATTCGTATCCTCATCTACTGTAACTGTATCATTAGTCGCTACTGGTGCGTCATTCACTGAATTTACCGTAACGGTAATCGTTCCTGGTGTAGTAGATTCTAAGCCATTGTTATCTTTTATAGTATATGGCAGACTTGCCGTTCCATTAAAGTTATCTACCGGATCAAAGGTTACTACTCCACTGGTGTTGACACTCCAAACTCCTTCTGGGGTTGTTAATGTATTTTGTACACCTGGACTGCTTGGGTCTAAATCTACCGTACTTGGATCGATAGCCCCATCTACATCCGTATCATTAGTCGCTACATTTACAGTAGCTGTTGCATCTTCATCAATAGTAACAGCGTCATTGTTTGCAACGGGTGCATCATTGACTGGGGTTACTGTGATGTTTAAAGTACCCTCTGAATCTGCTGTACTGGTTCCATCACTTACCGTATAGGTAATCTCTGGGAAGGCGCCGTTAAAATCTCCTAAGGCAGTAAACTCATAACTACCATCTGAATTGATCGTAATCGTTCCTTTTCCTGCTATCGTTGCGGGTTGTCCTACCGTAAAGGTTTGAGCTCCTATCTTAATTCCGACAACCGTTAAACCATCTAAATTTGCATCTGTATCATTGGCTAATACTCCTAGGGTTGGAACACTTACTGTTCCGCCTTCCGCTACGGTATTAGTATCTGGATTTGCTGTTGGTGATAATGGCGTGTTTGGTACACTTACTGTTACCGTTGCTGTATCACATGCATTTGAGGTATCACAAACGCGATACTCAAAACTATCGGTTCCATTGATAAAACCTGCATTTGGTGTATAAGTAATCGTTCCATCTGGATTAATCATTACCGATCCTTTGGTTGGATTGGTAGTGATTAAAGAAACTGTTAAATCATCGCCATCTACATCATTATCATTGGTTAATACGGGTATAATAACGGGTGTATTTGGATTGGTTCCTATCGCATCATTAGTAGCTACTGGTGCATCATTTACTGCACTTACTACAACCGAGACTGCTCCACTATTAGACTCAGCGCCTTGATCATCTTTTACTGTATAAGTAATACTCGCTGTTCCATTATAGTTGTCTACTGGATCAAAGGTTAAAAGACCATTGCCATCTACTGTCCAAACGCCTTCTGGAGTAGTGATACTATCTTGTACGCCTGCTGTATTTGGGTCTAAGTCTATCGTTGCTTTATCAATAGTCGCTGCTCCTTCTAAATCTGTATCATTGGTGATGATATTTACCGTAGCATTCACATCTTCTGTAGTGGTTGCACTATCTGCATTGGCTACTGGTGGATCATTCTCTGGAGTTACGCTCATGGTAATAGTTCCTTGATTCGATACCGTACCGCTATCATCTTTTACCGTATATGGTAATGTCGCTGTTCCGTTAAAATCATCTTTTGGATCAAAAGTAACGACCCCATTTGTATCAACACTCCAAGTTCCTTCTGGAGTCGTAATACTCGTGTCTTGTCCTGGGGTACTTGGATCTAAATCTACACTTGCTTTATTAATCGTACCATCGACATCTGTATCATTTGAAACTACATCAATTGTTCCTGTCTGATCTTCACTAATTGTCTTAGCATCATTGTTCGCTACAGGTGCATCGTTGACTGCATTTACAGTAACTTTTTGATTTGAAGTAGCTGTTCCTCCTTGTCCATCACTTATCTCATACGGAATTGTTGCCAATCCATTAAAATCATCTTTTGGATCAAAACTTATCGCTCCTGATGCATCGATTGTTACTACGCCTTCTGGTAACGTGATTGTTTGTGCTCCTCCTGTTAAAGCAACTCCTCCTATTTTAGTAACTGATAAAGTTCCTCCATCGATATCACTATCGCCTGTTAATGGCAATAAAGTAACTGGTGTTTCTTCATTGGTTGTATAGGTGTCTTCTACTGCTATCGGTGCATCATTAACAACCGTTACTGTAATCTTTTGATTTGAAGTGGTTGTCTCTCCTTGTCCATCGGTTATTTCATATGGAATTGTTACCAATCCATTGAAATCATCTTTTGGTGTAAAACTAATCACCCCTGATGCATCTATTGTTACTACACCATCTGTTAAGGTAATCGTTTGTGCATTTCCTGTTAAGGTAGTGCCTCCTATTTTAGTAATCGAAACGGTACCTCCATCTGGATCACTATCTCCTGTTAATGGCATTAATGTAACTGCCATTTCTTCTGGAGTTGTATAGGTATCTTCTGCCGCTATTGGCGGTGTGTTTGCTAATGGAATACTAATCGTTGCTGGACTAGCATCTTCTAAGCCTTCATTATCTTTTGCCGCAAGGGTAAAGCTTGTATTTACATTGCTTGTTCCATCTGGGTCAAAGGTTAAGGTCGCTACTTCTGTAGGGCTTAACTCTTCTGAAGATGTTACTGTTTTTATTGTACCTGTTCCATCTTCTGTGTATTGTAAAACGCCTCCACTTGGTAAGGTTTTTATAACATAACCTGCAACACTTCCATCTGGGTCATTTGCCGTAAAGGTTGGCAATGCTGTTGGTCCTGCCGAGCTACTAATAGCTGGCGCTGTTTTATTATCCGTTGTTGGTGGTGCATTCAGTGGAATGGTATAGGTTGCTCCGCTTGTATCTGTTACGCCGTCATCATCTTTGGCTGCAACAGTAAAGGTTTGATCGGTACTGGTAGTTCCTGCTGGGTCAAAGGTTAAGGTGTTCGCTTCTGCGACACTTAATTCTTCGCCTTCTGTAACTGTTTTTATAGTGCCTGTTCCGTCTTCTGTATATTGTAAGCTACCTCCTGTTGGTAAATTGGTAAATATATAACCTGCAATCGTTCCATCTGTATCGGTTCCTGTTGGTGGTGGTAATAGAGTTGCTCCTGCTTCGGTACTGATTGTTGGACTGGTTACCGCATTGGTGTCTGGTCCTACATTGGCTGCCGTCACTGATAATGAAGCGCTACTTGTTGCGGTAAAACATGCGTTGTTTGCATGGGTAACCGTTACAAAGTATTCTTTACCATTTAAATTTAATGGGGTACCTGTAATTGTTAACGTTTTGGTGGTTGTTCCGCCATAAGGGGCTGCATCTGTTAATGCAACACCTGATCCTGATGGATCGCCTAAATACCAGGTATATCGTAATCCTGAATCTGCATTGTTGGCTGTACCGTAAGTTGGTGTTCCTCCGCTATATGCCGTTGCACTCTCTGCTGAGGCGGATACCGTAAAATTGGTGTCGTTACCTTCTACTGTGGTGGTACTAGATGGGGTTGAAGCTAAGGCAGTAGCTTTTACTGCGATAATCTCATCGCCTGTAGCGCCATTATAACTGGTTGCTAAAATAGCTCCTGATGTAGTTACTTGACCCATAGCGTTTACGCCATCGCCATCTACAAGACCATCATTATTTGCATCGATTCCTCCTGATTCTATTGAGTCTTTACATCCATCGCCATCACTGTCTAAATCTTTATCATTTGCGATGCCATCATCATCAATATCTCCTGTTCCTTCTACTGTATCTAAAATACCATCATTATCATCGTCTAAATCATTAACATCCGAAACGCCATCTTCATCGGTATCTTTTTCTACCGTTAATGTAGCACTGGTTGTGGATGTAAAACAACTATTGTTTTGATGGGTAACCTCCACATAATATACATTCCCATTTAAACTCAATGGAGTTCCTGTAATGGCTAACGTATTTGTGGTAACGCCTCCATAAGGTGCTGTATTTGTTAAGGCTGTTCCGCCACTTGCTGGATCGCCTAAATACCATTGGTATCGTAAATCTGAATCGCCATTATTAGCTGTTCCATAGGTGGGTGTTCCTCCGCTATAAGCTGTTGCGTTTTCTGCTGAAGCTGTTACGGTTAAACTTGTATCTACTGTATCTCTTACCGTTCTATTGGCTGGTGTTGCAGCATCTACCGTTACTTTGGATGCTATTATTTCTTTTCCAGTAACTCCATCATATCCGCCTGAGCCGCCTGTGACTTTACCATCACTATCAAAGCCTGTTCCATCTAATTTACCATCCGCTGGTGTGGTATCTACTCCACCTGATTCTAATACATCATTACAGCCATCGCCATCGGAATCTGAATCTAAGTAATTTGGTATGCTATCGTTATCGGTATCTACACAGGCTACTCCTGTTGATGACGGGGTAGTAATATTCATAATAAAACCTCCTGCACTTGAACCGTTTGTTAATCTTATTTCTACAACATCTCCAGCTTGAACACTTTGGTTAATAACCTCACTAGCTGGAAGTTTCCATTCGTATCCATCAATATAACTTTCTAAAACTCCATTTACAAAAACTTCTACATAATCATCAATGGTTTCATCCTCTACACCAATTTGAATCGTAGCATTTGCTGCCATCGTTTGCTTGAAAACAAACACCCATGTTCCTTTCCCATCTGCAGAATACATTGGATCCACATAAGTACCTGGAAGTAATGTAGTAGAATGAGCTATAAATGTCTTTATAGGATTATTATAGGGTGATGTGCTATTTATATCTCCAGTAACAGCAGTATTGGAACCATCTGGTTGTTCATTAGATTCTCCTGCATTTAACATATAATTATTACTACTCGAATCTGTTGTACTTGTCCACCTTAATTCTGGTTGATTACCTAATACATTATTAGCATCTCTAGATTGTTTATCATTATTGCTATCGATACCATCAACATTAGTAACTCCAAAATGACCATCATAATAAGAAACATGCCAGTAACCTAAAGGTTGTGTAGCATTAGCTACCAAAGTAGGACACTCTACAGCATCTAAAATACCATCGTTGTCATCATCTAAATCACATTTATCATCTATACCATCATTGTCTGAATCTATACCAGACGGGTTAGGACAAGAACAAGCTGTAATTGCTGCGTTTCTAGATTCTCCAATTGTTTGGGTAGTAATAGTGTCTATAACACCGTCTTTATTTGCATCGGCACCTGTTAATCTTCCACTTGTTAAATTTGATTCTACAAATGTTCCATTACCTTCTACAGCATCAAAACATCCATCTGCATCACTGTCTAAATCTAAGTAATCAGGTATGTTATCACTATCTGTATCTTGTGGACAAATTCCAATTAAATTTAAAACAGCTCGGTTATAAGACTCTGTTCCATTTGCAACTGTATGTGTTAAGTTGCTTTGTGCTGTAATTCCTGTTTCGTATTGTATTAAGGTATTTAAACCGTCATTTTCTGTAGAATTTGTTAAGTCTGAACCTTGACCATAAGAACCTGCTGTATTTGTCACTTTACGAACAGAAATAGTTTTCCAATTATTTTCTGCTGTTGCAATTAAAGCTTCTGTAGAACTGGTTGAAATAGCTAAAAAATGATTATCTGACAAAGAGCCTCCAACTGGAAACGTTGTTGCTGTAGATGGTATTGATATTGGGAAATTATATTCTATTGGACTAATACCTCCGTCTACATTTCTTTCAGATTCGGCAGAACCACTATCAACCTCTATTGAGGAAACATTATCATATTCTAAAATAGTAACAATCATTTCATCTCCTGAATTACTTGGTATACTAAAATCTGTAAAATCAATGTTTTGTATACCAGAAGGAATATCAGTACCAGACAACTCATAAATATAAAGAGAATTTGATATCTTAGCTTCCAAACCGCTCTTTTTAAAAGCTGATTGGGCTCCTGTCCTTTTTCTTATAGTCGTAGTTCCATATTTAAGATCTGGTATTGTTGCTCCATTAGTTAATGGATTACTATTAATTTCTTCGTAATTATCTCCATATGGAGTTGGTGTATGGTCTCTTTCTATAGAAACTATAAAAATTAATTTTTTTCCTAGTTTAGGATTCGCTTCATATGTCATTGTTGGTATTCCAGAAGTTCCAGATCCAGATGAAGAAACTGTTGTCTTTTTTCTAAATACTGGACTACAATCACCACCTCCACCTTCATCTACATCTAAGATACCATCATTAT
Source organism: Lutibacter sp. Hel_I_33_5 (assembly GCF_007827455.1). Classification (NCBI taxonomy): domain Bacteria; kingdom Pseudomonadati; phylum Bacteroidota; class Flavobacteriia; order Flavobacteriales; family Flavobacteriaceae; genus Lutibacter; species Lutibacter sp. Hel_I_33_5. The sequence goes on along the minus strand of NZ_VISM01000001.1, from coordinate 2,048,750 downwards.
CATCATCTAAATCACAAGCATCATCAATACCATCGTTATCTGAATCTACTCCTGATGGGTTTGGACACACACAGCTTTTTAATAATGCATTTTGTGAATCTCCTTTGGTTTGATTTGTACCATCTATTTGACCATTTGGATTTGTACCTGTACTTGGTAACTCTCCATCTGTTAAATCTGCCTCGGTATAAGTTCCAGCTCCTTCTACGGCATCAAAACAACCATCGCCATCAGAGTCTAAGTCTAAATTGTCTGGTATACCATCACTATCTGTATCACAAATACCTACATTGTCTTTAAGTTCTGTAGATCTATCTATATAAATCTCTTCTAGTTTTGTATTTACTGTTGTTCCTGAAATACCATACAATCTAAATTTGTTCGCTAAGAATTTAAGATTAGTTGTGGTAATAAATTCTCCTCCACCTGCTGCATTTATTTGAGAACCTGAAGCCGTGAATTCGTTAGAAATTGGTTTCCATGTACCACTATTATTATCATAAGCTTGTAATATTACTTTAGATCCATTTGATAAAAAAGTATTTGTATTTGCTGTACCATGATCGTGTCTAATTCTATTAATTAAAATTGGACATGCTGTTGTAAACTCATAAAGAGATTTATTTGCGATATCTTCTCCATTTGTATAATAAACTGAATTAGCATCTGGGAAAGCCCCATCTATAACATTAGCAATGGCACCTGTTTGCAAAGTTATGTCTGTTGTTATTGGTGTTATGATTGCTGTTCGATCAAAACCTGCATAATTCTGAGTTAAACAGTCTGTAACTGCTTGACAACTTTCTTCTGTATCTAAAATACCATCGTTATCTGAATCTAAATCACATCTATTATCTATACCATCTCCATCTGTATCTATACCAGACGCGAAAGGACATGGGCAACTTTTTACTAAATCGTTTTGTGAATCTCCAATAATTTGATTTATACCATCTACTTGACCATTTGGATTTACACCTGTACTTGGCAATCTACCATCTGTTAAATTAGCTTCGGTATAATTTTCTGAACCTTCTAAAGCATCAAAACATCCATCTCCATCTGAGTCTGAATCTAAACTATTAATAATTCCATCTCCATCTATATCTCCAGATCCTTCTACAGTATCTAAAATACCATCATTATCATCATCTAAATCTACAGTATCTAAAATACCATCTTTGTCTGTGTCTGTACAATCTTTTATCGTATTATCTAAAGCATTTGAGTAGGTAGAAGTGTAATCTGTTGTTCCGTCGTTTGCAGTACCACCATTAGCTCCGTTATCTACAGCATCTACTAACCCATCATTATTAGCATCTACATTTGGGAATTGAAAATTAGCTGTAGCATTTGTAGTAGCACCTGCTTCTAAAGCATCTGAACATCCATCTTTATCACTATCTAAATCGAAATGATTATAAATACCATCTCCATCAGTATCACAAGTAGGTCCTTCACTAAATGTTGGGCTTGTTATAGATAAATTAATATCTGCAAGATACCCAACTGCTAACGCCCAAGTCTGTATTGGAAGTCCTGTTTTTTCAACATGCATTGTATATGTTCCTCCAGAAGGTCTACTCCATAATTGTGCCGTTGATGTTCCATTTCCAGCATCAAAAACTTCAATTTTAAAATCATGATCATCTAAACCATTCCAACCACCAACCCCAACTCCAAACAATCCCCATGTAAAGGCTCCTAAACCTGTATTTGATTGTATTGATAAAGCTGTACTTAATGTATATGCTGGATCATCTGTACCAATATTAGCATAAGGAAATATATTTAAAAAGAAATCACTATTATCACCTCTTTTATGCCATGCAACAGTAAGCGGTAAGCTAAGTTCTTCTGGTAGTGTTTGCCCAACACTCCAAGAATTTGTATTTACTGTTAGTTGACCATCATCATCTTTATCTGCAACTAATTGCGGAAAAGTATCATTGTTAGCTGTTAGACTAACAGCTACGTTTCCATCATCATCTAACCATTTACCATCATATTCTTTAAAACTTGTTATTGTACCAACAGGATTACATTCATCTGTATCTAATACACCATCATTATCATCATCTAAATCATCTCTATTACTTACTCCATCACCGTCAAAATCACAACTATCACCGTAATGATTTGGATCTGGACAAGGGCAGTTGTTTCCTTGTATATCTTTATCTAACGCATATGTTGTATACGTTGATGTATAGTCTGTTGTTCCATCTCCACCAGAATCTACACTAGTATTTAATCCATTAGTATTCCCTGCACTTGGGTTTAATTGTGCATTATTTATACTTGACATTGTGTTTGCACTGGCATCTGTACCATTACCATTAGTAACAGTGGCTGATTGAAAATCAACATTGTTTGCTGGTACTCCTGCTTCTAAAGCATCTGGGCAACCATCACCATCACTATCTAAATCAAAATGATTCGGAACACCATCATTATCAGTATCAATATTACATGCTAATAAATCAGCAGAACCCGCAAAAGGGATTGTTGATACAGAAAAACCAAACCATGTTTCGTTTCTATCAAAATTAAAATTTAATTCTGTTTGTGCTCCATTAACTTCTAATGTTCCATTACCTCCTTGTGAAGGATTATTTTGCGCTTGTATTTTAAAAGAATCTAGCTGAGTTAATGAAAAGTTTTTCTCTAATGTAACCTGTTGATTAAAAGTCATAATTGGAGTAACACCTAAACCTCCCAAAGACCATATATGAATTCTAGGCGAAAGTACAGCCTCAGAAAAGGTAAGTTTATAATCTCCAGCTTTTGTAATTTGAGGTACTTTTCGTTTTGTTATATCAGGAGTTGCAGGACAGAAACCCGTAGGGTCATCAAAATAAGGAGGATGATTTTGAATCCCAATAACTGCATTTATACCTGTAGGAAATTTTAAGCTCACATCTATTGTAACTCCTTCTACTACTAGTTCTCCTAGTAATTTATTTGAATCTGTTGGGTCTACCTCTATCCAAGTAATAAATTGATCAAATTGTCTATCAACCATACATGTTTCAGACGGTGGTACTACGCAATTTTGATGTTTCTCTTCAGTATCTAAAACTCCATCATTATCATCGTCTAAATCTAAACTATTAACAATTCCATCTCCATCAAAATCACAGTTGTCTGCATATTTATTTGGATCTGAACATGCTGGTAGCGGGCAATTTGCTCCTTGTACATTTTTATCTAATGCATTTGCTGCATAGGAAGGTGCATAATCTGGAGTCCCATCTTTTGGGGTATTATCTACACTGTCATTTAAACCATCATTATTTGTATCTGTACCATTAGCGTTTAATTGCGCATTATCTATACTAGATGTAGTGTTTGCACTTGCATCTGTTCCATTTCCATTAGTTACAGTTGCTGCTAGTAAATCTGAATTGTTCGTTGGAACTCCTGCTTCTAAAGTATCTGGGCATCCATCGCCATCAGAATCTAAGTCTAAACTATTTATAATACCATCATTATCTATGTCTAAAAAGTTTGAAGTTTGACATGTACTTACACCATCTACCCATACTGAACCTGTATTTCTTGTAAATGTTAAAACATCTGTTGGCGCTGTTACTGTAAAACTAAAATATTGTAATTGATCTTCTGCTGTCCAACTGGTAACACTTAAACTACCTGTACCTTCGTCTGTAACAGTGATTGTACCTGAGCCATTTCTATCTGCCATGCTTAATGTGATAACACCACCTGTAGCTATTTCTGAAGGTAGCGTAAGTACAAGAATATCGTTTGCTCTTAAATATGCACTATTTGCATTTGTTGCTGTTGTACCTTCTGCCAAAATTGCTCCTGTTGAATTACTTTCGAGATCTACACCTACAGATCCAGTTGTTGAGTTTCCATTTACAAAAGAACTACACATGTTTTCTACGGTGTCTAAAACGCCGTCATTATCATCATCTAAATCTACACCATCTAATACACCATCTCCGTCTGTGTCTGTACAATCTTTTAAAGTATTGTCTATGGCTTTTGCATAAGTTAACGTATAATCTGTTGTACCATCGTTTGCAGTACCTCCATTAGCTCCATTATCTACTGCATCTACTAATCCATCGTTATTAGTATCTACATCAGGAAACTTATAATCAGCTGTTGTATCTGTTGTTGCTCCTGCTTCTAGTGCATCCGAACAACCATCTCCATCACTGTCTAAATCGAAACGATTTTCATCTGCATCATTATCTGTATTACAAGTAGGTACTGAGGTATCTACAGTAAAATTATTTATATTATTACATATATATGAAGACCTGTTTGTAGTAGTACCATCTCCAAAAGCTCCATTTGAATTATGACCAACATTACAATAATCTCCAGATGCAGATATTAATGGAGTTAAATGTCCTCCGTTTTCTACTAAATCGTAAGTATTAGACGCTGTACCATTTGGAATTGATGGTAATCTCTCAATGTCATTATCTAGTCCAACTATTTTTCTTTCATCATTAAAACCCCAACTTAATAAAGATTTATCTGATAATAATACTGAAGCAGTAGCGTTTGATTCTCCATCGTTATCTTGTGCAGAAAGAAAAACAACATTATCTAAGTCTGCTGTACCAGCTGGGTTTTGAACAGTTACCCATGTTCTTGATTCTGTTATATTTGAACCAATTCCTAATTGACCAACATTATTAGCTCCTAAACTATATACTTTACCATTACTTCCTAAAACATAATATACAGATGCTGATACTTCTGCACTATAACTTGTTGCAATTTGAATAGCCGTAACTCCAGAAGGTAAAGGGTTTGTCATTAATGTAGGGACAAGTAATCCATCTTCATCATCTATACCTGTTCCATTTCCAAGATAACCTCCTCTACCCCATGTATAAAGATCTCCACTATTAGTAAGAGCAAAAGCAGATCGTCCATTATAACGAACTTCTTTTACTGATGTTAAATTTGCTTTTTTCCATATTGTATCGTCATTTTGATCATCTCCTCCATTTCCTAAAACAGCATTTATAGAATTTGCACCATCATTTAATACCCAAACATCTCCAGAATTAGTTAATATCATAATTGCTTTTGATGAAGCTGTTATTTTTTTAACATCTGTAGGACTAACTGAAGGCGGCATATTTAGAGACTGAAAACTATTTCCTACTGATGAAAAAACATCATAATTACCCCATACATATAAACCAGTAGTTGTCATCAAGGCAAATTGCACTTTAGCATCACCATTAGAACCTAAAGTAGCATGAAGTGGTGTTCCTGTATAATTATAGCTATTTGCTGAAGTTATTGGTGTAGGAACCAAATGGTCGGAGGTTCCATTAGCTCTAGAATTCTCACCATGCACAGTAAACTCTGAACCCGTTTTTACAATTACAGAATGAAAAGATGATTGAACAATATCTGTTAAGTGAGTTAAAAACTGTCCTCCTCCAGTAGATAAACCACATTCATCTGTATCTAAAACACCATCATTATCATCATCAAGATCTGTATCGTTACATATACCGTCTCCATCAAAATCATCGCCATCGTCTTTTCCACCAACAGTACCTGCACATTGTAAACTATAGTTGTAGTTTTTAGGTTGTACAGAAGTATTCGTTTTATTAGTTTCTAAGATCCAATCTCCTTTTTTACCGGTAATATTAGTTGAAGCCGAAATAATTATTTTAAGCTCATGCTCTAAAAGTAATACTGCTTTTTCACCTTTTTCTCCTTTGGCAAATTCACAACCATATATATTAAGATGTTTGTTGTTCTTTAAAAGATTTTTTTCTTTTAAAAATTCTGCTATCTGACTAGCGTTTAACCATTTATTATTAATAAAAAGTTCTCCTGATTTACCATGTGTAAATAGGTGAAACGTTTTATTAGCGCTTTGTTTTTCTAACGCTGATATAAGATGAGTTTTTTCTTGGACGTTCGTTTCTAAATAATAGTTATTAGAAACGGCAGCAACCAAACATGTACCTCTTTTCCCTTTGAAGAATGGGTTAATACTCAAAAATTTCGTCCCTGAATTATGAGTATTTGTAGTAATAGTTTTAGAAATACTGCCGTTATGGTCTAGGGACACATTTGCTTTTAGGGTTTGGTTAAAACCAAAAGCCAATAAGACTACTAATAAATGTAACTTTTTTCTCATCTTTAAAATTTTTTAATTTTTATTATAGAGGCATTAATAAAATCCTCTTACTCGTTGTTTATTTTTTACTTACTCTATTTTCTGAAAAAATGTATTTGGGAGATGTTTGTTTATTCACATACTGAAAATGGTCATATTTATCTAGCACCAAAATTGGAGCTAGATAAACTGACCTTCTGATAAAGAAAACTTCATTGTTGGAAGTATTATTAATACTCCATAAACTTCTACTCTTTTTCAAGTATTGTTTACATGATCTTAAAAGATCAGATATTTGTGGGGTGCGAATTTTCATATCAAAATATTATTTATAGGCATAGCCATGTTATGTTTTTTTACAACATAATTTTTTACATATTCTTTTTGGTATTATGAGGGAATGCTTAAATAATAAGCTTTAAGTAAAAAACAACTTAAATAAAATACCTAATTGGGTGAACTATTAAAAGTTCATTTTTGGGATAGCAATCGTAATCTGTGTTCTTGTTCTTAACAAGAATCACGAAGAGGAATGTTACTTCTTCTTTGTGGGGCGCAAAATTTCATATCAAAATATTATTTTATAGGCAAAAGCCATGTTATGTTTTTACAACATAGTTTTTTGCATACTATTTTGGTATAATGAGGGATGTTTACTTGTTTAGGTGAGTGAACACCTAAATTTTAAACTTTAAGTTAATAATAACTTAAATATAATACCTAATTGGATGAACTATTTAAAGTTCTTTTTTTGGGATAGCAATCGTAATGTATTTTCTTGTGTTTTACAAGGGTCACGAAGAGGAACGTTAATTCTTCTTTGCGGGGACTAAAATGTTATAATAAGAAACTTAAAATGTAGCTATCTATAGTCTACGAATAAGTTACGGTTCAAATCTATGAATATTTTTTTTAAATATCCAAACAAAAACCGCAAAAACTTTAAAAAAAATTACAACTCCAATAAAATCAATACATACGATTGTATTTTTTAGAAGTTTTTCTCCTTTTTTAACTGGTCATATGCCTCTTGAACCTTCTGAAATTTAGCTTCTGCACCATTAATATGCTCTTTTCCCATACCTTGAAGCTTATCTGGATGATATTTTTTAACCATTTTTCTATAGGCTTTTTTTATCTCTGCAACAGTTGCATTTTTATCAATTTCTAAGATGGTATATGCGTTATTTATTTCATTAAAAAACATGGCTTTTATAGAGTCAAAATCTCGTTGATTTATATATAGATATCCAGCTATTTTTTTTATTTCGTCTACTTCAGATGTTTCAACAAAATTATCTGCTTTTGCAATTCCAAAAAGAAAATGAATTAATTGTAATCTAGAAGCATGTGGCATATGCTGTCTAATTTGCATACATACTTGTCTGGCAGAGATTTGTTTTTTTATGATTCCTTTAAACAACTTAAATGCATTTTCTGCTCTTTGCTTGCCATACATGCCAATAAATTGCTGTCTCACATATTCTAATTCTCTTTTATCTATTTTACCATCTGCTTTTATTACGATAGCCGCTAAGACTAATAAACTTATTTCAAAATCACCAGATTGTATTTCCGCCTTTCCTCCTACTCTAGATTGCCTAGCATATTTTTCTTGTTCTTTAGAAAAATCGTCTCCAGAAAAACCATCAACAAAACTTCCTACTGCAAAACCAATAATACCACCTATTGGACCACCAAAAGAAAATCCTAAACTTGCTCCTAACCATTTTGCAAAACTTGCCATACTCTTATTTTATTTAGATTCAAATATAGCTAAAAACATTTCGATTTTATCAGTATCTTTGTACTCTAAAAATAAATATTTATGTATCCAGAAGAATTAGTAAAACCAATGCGTGACGAATTAATTAACGCTGGTTTTGATGCTTTATATACAGCGGAAGATGTAGAAACTGCTTTAGCAAAAGAAGGAACAACTTTAGTAATGGTAAATTCTGTTTGTGGTTGTGCAGCAGGAACTGCAAGACCGGGAGCCATTGCTTCTTTAGGCGCAGATAAATTCCCAGATAACTTAACTACTGTTTTTGCTGGTGTAGAAAAAGAATCTACTTCTAAAGCAAGAGAGTTTATGATTCCTTTTCCTCCTTCTTCTCCAGCTATTGCATTGTTTAAAGATGGTGCTTTAGTTCATATGTTAGAACGTCATCACATAGAAGGAAGATCGGCACAAATGATTGCACAAAATTTAGCAGGTGCTTACGAAGAATTCTGTTAATCCTTTCCTAAATCCTTCCCTAAAGGAAGATATTTTAAAAGAAGCACGATTTTAGAGAATAAGAATTAAGACAAAAATCCATTCAATACGAATGGATTTTTTTATTTTTAACTAATGAATAAAAAACAAATTATAGCCAACACAATTATCTTTGTAAAAGAAACTTTAAAAAATGCTGAAGGGGGTCATGATTGGTTTCATATAGAACGTGTCTATAAAAATGCCTTATTAATTGCAAAACATGAACCTGTAGATCTTTTTATTATTTCTTTAGGTTCTTTATTGCATGATATTGCTGATGCTAAATTTTATGATGGTGATGAATCTATTGGACCAAAAAAAGCACGATTATTTTTAGAAAATGAACATGTTGATGAAGAAACTATTGTTCATATAGAAAACATCATCAACTTTATTTCTTTTAAGACAAGTTTTTCTTCTGATAAAAAATTTACGTCGAAAGAGTTAGAAGTTATTCAGGATGCAGATCGGTTAGATGCAATTGGTGCTATAGGAATTGCTAGATGTTTTAATTATGGTGGATTTAAAAACAGAAGTTTATACAATCCTGATATTGCTCCAAATTTAAACATGACTAAAGAGGAATATAAAAATTCTACATCGCCAACCATTAATCATTTTTATGAAAAATTATTACTTTTAAAAGACAAAATGAACACAAAAACTGGGAGGCAAATCGCCTCTGATAGACATGTATTTATGGAAGGTTTTTTACAACGTTTTTTTGATGAATGGAATGGTGAAAAGTGATTTTTTTAGCAAAAACGAAAATTATTAAAAAATGCTGTTTTTGATGTTTTTTTAGTTATTTTATTTCTTTTTTGACCTGTTTTTAAGTAAAATTCGCTTTTTTTGACTTATTGTAAAAATTACTTTTTTCTAGAAAAACACCTTTTAATTACTTAAAAATTAATTTTCTTTTGCCACTTCCAAAGAGGTAATTTTATATTCTAAAATAGATAATTTTTCTCCAGATTCTATTATTTGATCTGGTGTTAAATTTTGATTAGAATTTACAAAATCTAACACTTTTTTACTTCTAAATGAATAATATTCTAATGCTAAATCAATTTTATCTTTCATGTTTTTTTTCTTTTAATTACTGAATCAGGTTTTTCATTTCATTTCTATACACTGAAGCACTTTTACTTGTAAATTCTTTAAATAATTTATTAAAATGTGAGAAATTATTAAATCCACATTCATAACAAACATCAGTAATACTCATGGTACTTTCTGCTAATAATTTTGTAGCGTGTACTACTCTATATTCATTGACTAATTTTGTGAATGTTTTCCCAGTAGATTTTTTAAAATACCTACAAAAAGCTGGTACTGTCATACTTACCAAATTTGCTATATCATCTAAACTAATATGTTCTTGAAAATGCTGATTTATATATTTATAAATTACTTCTATTTTATCACTGTCTTGTGGTAACGTTTCAAAAGCAAAACCATTTGCGTTTAACAACGTATAATCTTCTGTTAGGGCAAGTTCTTTTAAGATTTCTAAAAAAGAAATAATTCTATTAGCTCCTTCCAAATCAACAAGTTCTTCAATTTTTGGACCTACTCTTTTTTTTATATCTATATTAAAACGAATTCCTTTTTTTGCTCTTTCAAAAAGTGTTTTAACTGCTACCATTTCTGGGATATCAAAAAAAACATCACCTAAAAAATTAGGTTTAAATTGAATTAATGTTTCAGATCCATTATTAGTTAACCTGTCCATATACCCAACATGCGGAAGATTAGAACCTATTAATACTAATTGACTATTATTAAAATAACTTACATGATTGCCAATATGCCTCTTTCCTTTTCCTTTATTAACATATACCAATTCCATTTCTGGATGAAAATGCCATAAAGGAGTATTTGTTTTTAAAAACTCGACATGTTTTTTCACTAAAATTGAGCTATTAAAACTTGGAGTAATCTTTTCTAATGTAGGTTTTTTCTGTTTCATCCTTTATACAAAAATACAACACTAAAATAATGAAAAAGTATTTAGAATTACCATTAATGTGTTCTATTTTAACTTTACATTAATTTAACATAAGTTTTTGGGTTAATTTAGCGTATATATATGCCAATTCTGTTGATATCAAAATCAAAAACCTGTTATAAATTTGCAGTATAAATCTTTAAAAAGTTTATATCATGAAAACAATAGAAAGAAAAATTTTAGTAGTAGTATTTATGTTAGGAACATTATTTAACTACGCAAACGACAAGAATGATTTTATTTACACAGCTAGCTCAAAAAAAGTAAAGGTTGTATTTAAAAATGTAAAAAAAGGACACACATTAACTATAAAAGACGAAAGTGGGTTCACACTTCATACAGAGAATGTAATTGCACAAGGAAATTTAACTAAATTCTTTGACTTTTCTTCTTTAAAAGATGGTAACTACAAGATAGAGTTAAACAAAGATTTTGAAATCTTAATAAAGCCTTTTAAGGTGAATTCGAATCAGGTAAATTTTTATAAAAATTTAGAAGAGTCTATTTTAAAACCAGTAATACGAAATGAAAAAAACCTGGTGATGATTTCTAAAATATCTTTTGATAAAACCCCTCTTAAAGTTATTTTATATTATAAAGACGCTATAATTTATAATGAAACTTTAACTAATGATAAAATAATCAATAGAGTTTATAAACTAGATGAAAAAGAAAAAGGGAATTATAGTTTAGTTATTTTAAATAATAATAGAAGCTATGTTAAAAACTTTAAAATCTAGAAAAAAGAAAAAGTAACGTTAATTATTTCATATTTATTTTAGTTAGAAAAAGCAAGTCAAGTTTGACTTGCTTTTTTGCATATATATTGTTTTTTTTTTACGAAAATTTTGGCTTTCTCTTTTCTAAAAAAGCAGATGTCCCTTCTTTAAAATCTTGTGTAGAAAAACAATTTCCAAACTCATTAATTTCAGTTTCAAAACCATTAATTCCGTCCTTAAAATTATCATTAATTGCTTTTATTGCTGCTGATATGGCAACTGAAGAGTTACGCATAATTCTACTCGCTATTTTTTCTGCTAGCGGCAGTAATTCTTCGGGGGAAACTACATGGTTTACCAAACCATACTCTTTTGCATCTTCAGCAGAAATCATATTGGCAGACATAATCATTTCCATAGCTCTTCCTTTCCCTATTAATTGAGGTAATCGCTGTGTGCCACCATACCCTGGTATTACACCTAAAGAAACTTCTGGTAAGCCCATTTTTGCATTTTCTGATGCTATTCTAAAATGACAAGACATCGCTAATTCTAAACCTCCGCCTAAAGCAAAACCATTAATGGCAGCAATTATTGGTGTTGATAAATTTTCTACAAAATCAAATAACATTTCTTGTCCATTTTTTGCTAACCTTCCTCCTTCTTCAGCAGAAAAATGTGCAAATTCAGAAATATCTGCTCCGGCAACAAAAGCTTTATCTCCACTACCCGTTAACACAATAACTTTTACAGATGTGTCATCTTCTAAAGCTTCAAAAACTGTATTTAATTCTTCTATAGTAACTTTATTTAATGCGTTTAATTTTTTAGGTCTATTGATCGTTATTGTTGCTAATCCGTTTTCAATAGTAACAAGTAAATTTTCGAAATTCATGATATTTTTATTTTAAGACCTTTCGACTTTGCTCAAGGTGACTGATTAAAATTAAGTTTTAGGTAGCATCACAGTAAAAACAGTTCCAATTCCTTCTTTTGAAGTAAAAGAAATTGTTCCGTCATAAGCTTCAATTATATTTTTTATCATTGGTAAACCAAGTCCCATTCCACTTGATTTAGTGGTGAACTTAGGTTCAAAAATCAAGTCTTTTACTTCTTCAGAAATCCCTTTTCCGTTATCAGAAACTATAATTTTTACATTGTTTTTTTCTGATTTCACTTTTACTTCAATGATGGGTTTTTCTTCTTTTTCTGATGCTTGTAATGCATTTTTAATCAAATTTGTAACGATTCTAATCAGCTGTGTTTTGTCTAGATTAGCATATAATTCATTTTCTAAAGGCACGTAAGAAACTCCTTCTTCATTAAAAATATCTAAAGCCAATTTTACAACTGAAATCACCTCAATTTTTTCACGTTTTTGAGTTGGCATTTTAGCAAAATCTGAAAATGCTGATGCAATGGAACTCATCACGTCTATTTGCTGAATTAATGTCTGACTATATTCTGTTAATTTCTCTTTTATTTTTGGATCTTCTGGGTCAAATTTTCTTTCAAAACTTTGGACAGATAATCGCATGGGCGTTAACGGATTTTTAATCTCGTGCGCTACTTGTTTTGCCATTTCTCTCCATGCTTGTTCACGCTCACTTTTTGCCAATTTCACTGCACTTTCTTGCAAATCATCTATCATGCTATTATAGGCATCTACCAAATTATTTATTTCTGAACTTGCTGCATCTAAAGTGATCTTTTCATTACGTTTATTTAAACGTGTTTGCTGCATTTTATCAGATACTTTTTTAATTGATCTTGTAATATAACTAGATAAAAAATACGCAAATGCAATAGCTATAACAAACATTAATAAATACACCAAACCAAGGCGATACATAAACTCTCTTAGCTCTCTTTCTTGCTCCGAATTATCTTGTGAAAACTCAAGTTCTAAAATTCCAATTCTCTTAAATTTTGGGTCATTTATATAGGCGTATGAAGATTGATAGCTTATTTCTTTTTTGTTATCAATTTTTAAAATTCTATGGTTAGAATTATTGGCTAATTCTGCAATTACTTCTTTTGATAATGGTATTTGTTCAACTTTTTCGAAAGCGGCTGGTATAGATGATTTTAAAAGCTTTCCATTCATATCATAAATAGTGATATTTAACTTATGAATAGAAGAGATTTCATAAATACGCTCTTGAAAAATTTTAGGTAAATTTTTAGTATTTACTGGATAGGATGTCTTCGTTTTCAGCTCTAAATCTATACTTTGATTTGTAGCTTGTTCTTTACGTCCAAATCGATGAATATTATATTCTTTTGTTTGCTCATCATATTGATAAATAGTCACGCCCAGAATTAACACTGACGCTAATAAAATTAGCAAAATCATTGCTAAAAATATCCTAATTCTAAGAGATATATTACTGATTTTAAACAAATTAATTTGTGTTTTTTATTCGCTTCGTTTTCATAATTAAAAGATCATCAAATGCGCCATCTTCGTCCCAATCATATTTGCTTTTCCCTAGAAAACCTTCTGGTGTTTTTGTAATATGATAGCTTACTTTTACTTCTCTACCTCCGTAAACATATTCAATAAATAATGAATCATTTACTGTTTTCCATGTGCCTTTAGATTCACCAAATTTCACTTTATCAGGTTTTATAAACCATGCAGAAAAAGTTCCGTCTGCATTATAATTAGACTGCGCAATTTGCTGTGGATTAGCATCAAATTTATCTTCATAAACCGATAATGAATCTGTATTATTTACCGTTGGCATTTCTATTTTTAAGTAGGTAGTTTCCCAAGAATTTATCATAAAATCTTGTAATGGTTTTTCTTGTTTACAACTAACAAAAAGTATTCCTAAAATTGATAAAAACAAAAAAGTTTTAGTTTTCATTTTTTATAATAGTTTAGAATGACAAGATAGGTAAATAATATTATTTTTGAATGTATAGAAAATACACTACTTCACAACAATTACTTCTTTAATATTGGTTGTAAATTTTGGAGATAATCTTTCTTGACGCATTTTCCAAGTCCTTTTTAAATCTTGATTTCCTAACTTAATTTTATCTGACTTAAATTTATGATTCAACTTATCAATTGCCGACATTAATGGTTTATGTTTTGGGTTTTCGTGAGAAAATAAATCTAACTGAAAATTATCATTCGGCACTAAACCAGTAACCAAAACACCTGCACGTTTGTATTTTATTCCACTTTTAAAAATTGTGGCAACAGCTTTGACAGCAGCTTCGCTAATCAATAAAGTAGAATCTGTTGGATATGGAAAAACAACTGTTTTACTAACTCTATGTTGTTCTAATTCTTTTTTATGACGATTGCTAGAAAGTTGTACAATAACCATATGACAACTTGATTGTTGCTTTCTCAATTTCTCTGCACAACTTGCTGCAAACGTAGAAATTCGTTCTTTAATATTGTCAATATCTGCATACGTATATTCAAAGCTTCTTGTAGTTGCAATCATCTTTTTAGATGTAATTTCTTCTAACGGAATTTTAGAAATTCCTTTCAACTCTTTTTGAAGTTTCCACTCAACAATGGAAAAGTTTTTACGTACCCAATCTTCTGACAGCTGTGTAAAGTCAAATCCGTTTTTACACCCTTTCGCGCGTAATTTTTTAGATAAACGACGTCCAATTCCCCAAACATCTTCAATCTTTATCCATTTTAACGCTTTTATGCGTTTTTCTTCAGAATCAATTAGATAAACCCCATTTGTTTCTTTAGGGAACTTTCTCGCTACTTTATTGGCAATTTTACTCAATGCTTTAGTAGGTGCAACACCAACACAAGTCGGAATTCCTGTCCATTTTAGAATCCGTTTCCTAATGGTATTTCCGTATTCATTAAAATCGTATTTATCAAAGCCTTTAAACTGCAAAAAAGCTTCATCTATAGAATATACTTCAATATCTGGAGAAAATTGCGCTAAAATTTTCATAATACGTTCGCTCATATCGCCGTATAAAGGATAATTAGAAGATAAAATTGTAATATTATTTTCTTTGCAAAACTGTTCCCATTTAAAAATAGGAGCACCAAAAGGAAGTTTAATTTCCTTTGCTTCATCACTCATAGAAATTACACAACCATCATTATTGCTAAGAATAGCCATTGGTTTTTTTTGCAAGGCAGGGTTAAAAACCCGCTCGCAAGAAGCATAAAAGTTATTACAATCTACAAGAGCAAACATGTCTATAAAAGTACCAAAAAATGATTTTTGAAACTATACTTTTAAAATAATTATTTCCCAAAGTTGATGATTACTCGTGTAATTTTTAAGTAATTTAAACCCCATAGACTTGTGGGCGTTAGAAGAACGAAGGTTTTTGGTGTCTACTTCTGTAATTATGGAATCAAATTTATTTTTGAATTCAGATTGCATTGTTGTGTATAAGCCTCTAAATACTCCTTTTCCTCTAGCTTCTTTAGCAATACAAACTTGACCCATAGCAATATAATTATCATTGATATTCTGATTTCTAATTTCAGTATCAATTTCTTTAAAAATGGGTATTAATAAAGGAATTTCATCTTTAAATTCTTTTAACATAGATAATGCAAAACCAATAATTTTACCTTCTTTTTTAGCTACAAAATGAGGACAAGCGTCATTCATTTTTTTAAGAATTTCAAAATCGTGTTGTAAGGTTACAAAACCTTCATGTAGTTTTTCATCATCTGACAGGTTAATACCTAAATTTCTTTTTTGAAGCGCTAATATATCTTCTAAATCTTCGTCATTTTTTACTCTGTGATAGCGAATCATAATCAATGAAAATATTCCACTAATTTAGGAAACCTATTTTGTATTTTTGTAATGATGAAATCTCTTTCTAAAAAAAATAAAGAAAAATTAAATGCGCGCTTATCTAATAACGCTTTACGGACGCTTAAAGAGCAATCTGAACTCGTTGATTTTTCATCAAATGATTATTTAGGCTTTGCAAAATCGGAAACCATTTTCGATAACACTCATCAATTTTTAATCGATCAAAATATTAAAGTTAACGGCGCTACCGGAAGCAGGTTGCTATCAGGGAATCATTCTCTATATCAAGATGTAGAAAACATGCTTTCTGAATGTCATCAATCAGAATCAGCTATTATTTTTAATTCTGGTTACGATGCAAATTTGGGGTTTTTCTCAACAATCCCACAACGAGGAGATATTATTTTATATGATGAATTTATACACGCTTCTATTCGTGACGGCATTCAATTAAGTAATGCAAAAGCATATAAATTTAAACATAATGATGTTACAAATTTAGAAAAACGAGTATTGTCAGTTCGAGCGCAGTCGAGAACTAAGGAATCCGAAATTTATATTGTAACTGAAGCTGTTTTTTCTATGGATGGCGATTCTCCTGATTTAAAAAAAATAGCCGAATTAAGCACTAAAAACAATGCTTTTTTAATTGTTGACGAAGCGCATTCTGTAGGTGTTTTTAATGAAGGCTTAGTTCAAAAAATGAACATAGAAAATGATGTTTTTGCCAGAATAATTACTTTTGGAAAAGCTTTTGGATGTCATGGCGCGGCTATTTTAGGAAGTGAAGATTTAAAAACATATTTAGTAAATTTTGCACGTAGTTTTATTTACACAACAGGGCTTTCGCCTCATAGTTTAGCAACTATTAAGATGAGTTATAATGAGTTGAAGTCTTCTAAGTCTCATCAACAAAAATTACAAGAAAATATCCATCATTTTATAGCTGAAATAAAACGTCTGCAATTAAGTTTTATACCGAGTTGTTCTGCAATTCACTGCTGTGTAATTTCTGGAAATGAAAAAGTAAAATCAATTTCAGAAAATTTACAAAAAAGTGGATTTGACGTGAAATCAATTTTATCACCAACGGTTCCTAAAAATCGAGAACGCTTACGTTTTTGTTTACATAGCTACAATTCAAAAAAAGAAATAACTAAAGTTTTAGAGTTGTTCAATACTTTTGCCAAAACATGAAAAAACAAAAAATATATTTCATCACCGGAATTTCTACTGAAGTAGGTAAAACCGTCGCTTCTGCTATTATAACAGAAGCTTTAGAAGCCGATTATTGGAAGCCTGTACAAGCGGGAGAATTAGAGTTTTGCGATACCAAAAAAGTTAAAAGTTTAATCTCAAATTCTAAATCCGTTTTTCATAAAAATAGGTATGCGCTAGAAACTCCTATAAGTCCGCATGCAGCAGCTGAAATTGATAAAATCACAATTGATTTAAATGAAATTACAGCGCCTAAAACTAGTAACAATTTAGTAATTGAAGGAGCTGGCGGATTGCTAGTTCCGCTAAACGATACTGATACAATTTTAGATATTATTCAACCTGAATATCATGTAGTTGTGGTTTCACGTCATTATTTAGGAAGTATAAATCACACCTTATTAACCGTAAATTTATTAAAAGAAAGAGGTTTTAATGTCTCCATTATTTTCTCTGGAAGCGAACATAAAACAACAGAAGGCATTATCAAAAAAATGACAAACATTCCAATTATTGGACGCATAGATGAAGAACCTTATTTTGATAAAAATGTGATAAAAGAATACGCAGAATTGTTTAAAGAAAAGTTATGAGTTTACAAGAAAGAGACAAAAAACATCTGTGGCATCCATTAAAACAGCATCAAACGCATCCAAATAGTTTAGGTATTGTAAAAGCAAAAGGATGCATTTTAACCGATGAAAAAGGCAACGAATATATAGATGCCATTTCTTCTTGGTACACCTGCATGTTTGGTCATTGTAATGAATTTATTACGAGTTGTGTTTACAAACAAATGCAAACATTAGATCAAATAATGTTTAGTGACTTTACGCATGAACCTGCCGTAAAATTATCAGAAGAATTAATTAAAATTTTGCCAGAAAATCAGAATCGAATTTTCTTTAACGATAATGGATCAACCGCAGTTGAAGCCGGTATTAAAATGGCATTGCAATACTATTTTAATAAAGGGGAAAAACGAAATACTTTTATTGCTTTAGAAAACGGATTTCATGGTGATACTTTTGGTGCTATGTCTGTTTCTGGATTGTCTGTTTACAATGGCCCATTCGAAGATTTTCTGATGGATATTGAACGAATTCCTGTTCCAAATGGAACAAATAACAAAGAAATAATACATCAACTAGAAAAAATAATTGCAGAAAATAATATCGCAGGATTTATTTATGAGCCTTTAGTACAAGGTGCCGCAGGGATGCAAATTCATAAAGCAGACGATTTAAATGAAATCCTAAAATTCTGTTCAGAAAATAAAATTTTAACTATTGCAGATGAGGTAATGACTGGCTTTGGTAAAACAGGAAATCATTTTGCATCCAACGAAATAGCTACCAAACCCGACATTATTTGTTTAAGCAAAGCATTAACAGCAGGCTTGATTCCTATGGCAATTACCTCATGTACAGAAGAAATTTATAGTCGGTTTTTGAGTAATGACATGGCAAAAGGTTTTTTTCATTGTCATACGTATTCTGCAAATCCAATTGCTTGTAGCGCAGCTATAGCAGCCATTGAATTATTACAAACTGATGAAATTCAAAAAAACATTAAACAGATTTCAAACGCACATAAAGCATTTGAAGCACGTATAAAAAATCATTCTAAAGTAAACGCAACACGATCTAAAGGCGTTATTCTTGCTATCGATTTGAATACAAATTCTAGCCGTTACGGTACATTACGCGATCAGTTATTACAGTTTTTTATGGATAGAGGTGTTTTTCTAAGACCGTTGGGAAATACAATTTACATTCAGCCACCTTATATAATTACAGACTTAGAACTGCAAAAAGTATATAAAACTATTGAAGCAGCTTTAGAAATAGTGTAGTTTTGCAATCTATTTATGAAGCAACCAATTTCTATAACAGCTATTGCATCACTTTCTGCGTTAGGAAGTAATCAAACTCAAATTTGGAATAATTATCTAAACGATAATCATTTTCTAACAGAAAAGAAGTTTGATCATTTTTCAGCTTTAGTAGCCCAACTTTCTAAAGAAGATAAAAAAGAAATAGAGCTATTAAAGAATACTGATTCTAAGTACAAAAATTTAGATGATACGGTTCTTTTTGCAATATATGTTTCTAGGAAAGCAATTGAACAAACGGACTGGAAAGAAGATGATAATTTTGGAGTAAACTTTGGATCTTCGAGAGGAGCAACAACGCTTTTTGAAAATTATTACAAAGAATTTTTAGACACAAAAAAATCTTCAACGTTAAGTTCGCCAACAACAACATTGGGAAATATTTCATCTTGGGTAGCCCATGATTTACAAACTAACGGTCCTGAAATTTCACATTCTATTACTTGTTCCACAGCTTTACATTCCTTGCTAAATGGCGTTGCTTGGATTAATTCAGGAATGTCCGACAAGTTTTTAGTTGGCGGAAGCGAAGCAGCTTTAACCGATTTTACAATCGCGCAGATGCAAGCGTTAAAAGTGTATGCAAACCGTCATTCTGAACTTGTTTCAGAATCTCATCAAAATAAAATAGATTTCTCGACTACGTTCGAAATGACAAAGCAGTTTTATCCATGTAAAGCTTTTGATCTAACGAAGAAAAAAAATACGATGGTTTTAGGTGAAGGCGCTTCAGCTATTTGCTTAGAAAAAGGTATCTCTAAGAATGCAATCGCGCAGATTTCGGGAATTGGTTTTGCTACAGAAGTGTTAAAACATAATACGTCTATTTCTACAAATGCAATTTGTTTTCAGAAATCTATGAAAATGGCTTTAGGAGATATTTCTTTAGATGAAATTGATGTTATTGTAATGCACGCACCAGGAACTATAAAAGGAGATCAATCGGAAATTAACGCGATAAAAAATTTTTTTTGTAACAAAATTCCTTTTCTAACTACTAATAAATGGAAACTCGGACATACTTTTGGGGCGTCAGGTTTGCTAAGTCTAGAATTAGGAATCTTAATGTTGCAATATCAAAAAGTAATACCTGTCCCTTTTGCTGAAGAGCAAGTCAAACCAAAATCCGTTAAAAAAATATTGGTTAATGCCGTTGGTTTTGGCGGAAATGCAGTTTCTATTTTATTGACAAAATAATTCGTAAATTACAATTCATAATCCTTATTTTTGACACCAAATTAACTCAATATTTATGAGCGAAGTAAGACATAATTGGACCAAAGAAGAAATTCTAGAAATATATAATAAACCGATGATGGAATTGCTGTATGAGGCAGCAACAATTCACAGAAAACAACACGACCCTAATGTGGTTCAAGTTTCAACGTTATTATCTATTAAAACTGGTGGATGCTCAGAAGATTGTGGATATTGCCCGCAAGCAGCACGTTATCATACTGGTGTAGAAGGGAATGATTTAATGACTGTGAATCAAGTAAAAGCACAGGCATTACGAGCAAAAGAAAGTGGAAGTTCTCGTGTTTGTATGGGTGCTGCTTGGAGAAATGTAAAAGATGGACCAGAATTCGATCAAGTTTTAGATATGGTTAGAAGTATCAACAAATTAGATATGGAAGTTTGTTGTACGCTTGGAATGGTTACCGAAAATCAAGCACAACGATTAGCCGAAGCCGGTTTGTATGCATACAATCATAATTTAGATTCGTCTGAAGAATATTATAAAGAAGTAATTTCTACGCGTGGGTATCAAGATCGATTAGATACGATTGATAACGTTCGTAAAACAAATGTTACTGTTTGTTCTGGTGGAATTATTGGAATGGGAGAATCTGCTGAAGATAGAGCTGGAATGTTGGTGGCATTATCAACGTTGAATCCACAGCCAGAATCTACACCAATTAATGCTTTAGTTGCTGTTGAAGGAACGCCTTTAGAAGATGAAAAACCTGTTGAAATTTGGGATATGATTCGTATGGTTGCAACAACTAGAATTGTATTACCGGAAACTCAAGTTCGATTATCAGCAGGAAGAACACAAATGAGCAGAGAAGGACAAGCAATGTGTTTCTTTGCTGGTGCAAATTCAATTTTTGCAGGCGATAAATTATTGACTACACCTAATCCTGATGTAAATGAAGACATGAAAATGTTTAAACTTTTAGGGTTACATCCTCAAAAACCATTTACAAAAAAGGTGCAACCTCAAACTGTTGAAGCAGAAGATTCTCAATTTCAATCTTTAGGAGAAAAGCCTAAATGGACAAGACCAGATCATAAAATTGATAGAAATGAAGCTGCAAAATTGAAAGGGAAAAAAATTACCGTGTAAGTTTTATTTTACTTTTTAGACTATAAAAATCATCAATAAAATTATTGATGATTTTCTGTTTTTACAACAATTGATACTAAAATGGAAAAATAAACAAGCAATTTTACGAACAAATAAATAGTATATTCTTTAAAAACAGGTGTTTCCCCTATAAAGTTCAAGTGCTTTATTTTTTCTTTTTAATGAGAAATAATGTAACTTGCTTTTAAAGTTCCCCAATTTATGAAAGCATGCCCAACTTGTGGCTCAAAAGAAAGAGAAAGACGTAAGCGTAAATTTATACTTAAATTTATTCCTATGTCTAAAGCATATATATGCGAAAAATGCCTTGCAAGATATCTTTATATCAAGCCATTTAACCTTTCTATAAATATTAAAAAATCAATAAAGTAGTTCTTATTACTAATTGAATAGTCT
Source organism: Lutibacter sp. Hel_I_33_5 (assembly GCF_007827455.1). Taxonomy (NCBI): domain Bacteria; kingdom Pseudomonadati; phylum Bacteroidota; class Flavobacteriia; order Flavobacteriales; family Flavobacteriaceae; genus Lutibacter; species Lutibacter sp. Hel_I_33_5. The sequence continues at coordinate 2,026,973 of NZ_VISM01000001.1, read as the reverse complement.
AAAAATATCATTTCCGTTTGCGAAAACCAATAATATAATTAATAAAATAAAACCAGTTACTTGCGCATATTCAAGGAATTTATCACTCGGTTTTTTCCCTGTAATCATTTCCCATAAAGTAAACATTACATGTCCACCATCTAAAGCAGGTATTGGTAATAAGTTCATAAAACCTAACATAATTGATAAGAACGCTGTAATGTTCCAAAAAGATTGGGCACTCCATTCTGATGGGAAAATACTTCCAATAGAAATAAAACCACCTAAACCTTTATAAGCTCCCGTACTTGGGTTAAAAATTTTCTTTAATTGTTTAATATAACTAGTTAATGTAGTCCATGCTTTTTTAGTTCCAGCTGGAATAGCTTCTGTAAAAGAATAGTTAATATCTTCTAATTTGTAATACCCTAATTTTTCTAAATCTTTGTTTGTAGTGCCTGCAAAACCAACACCAATATTTCCATAATCAGAAACTTTAACAGAAACTTCTTTAATTTCATTACCTCGTTTAATAGTTAAAGAAATATCTTGACCTTTATATTTTGCCAATTCTTCTTTAGCTAAATCATAATAAGGTAGGTTTTTACCGTTTATTGCAGTAATAATATCTTTCGGATTTATATCGGCATTACTATTTAAAGAATCTTTTTCTAGATTTCTAATAACAAAAGGGTATCTCGGAAATAAAAATCCACCTGCATCTTTACCTCTATCAACTAATTTAGAAATAAAATCAATCGGAATTTCTTTATCTAAAACTTGACCATTTCTCTCTATTTGATAGTTGTTTCCATTAATAAATTCAATAGGTAAATCTCTAAATTTTTTAATTGTTTGTCCATCAATGGTTAAAATTTTATCTCCAGTTTCTAAACCTAAATCAACAGCTAGTTGATCTTGTACCCAAACACCATCTTTTACATTTTCATTTGGTAAATATTGTTCACCATACGCCCACATTAAACAGATATAAATTAAGATACCTAAAACAAAATTTACAAATACTCCACCTAGCATAATAATTAAACGTTGCCATGCTGGTTTAGATCTAAATTCCCAAGGTTTAGGTTCTTCTTTTAATTGCTCGGTATCCATACTTTCATCAATCATTCCAGCAATTTTTACATAACCACCTAACGGAATCCAACCAATACCATAGACAGTTTCGCCTATTTTTTTCTTGAATAATGAGAATTTATAATCAAAAAATAAATAGAATTTCTCTACTTTGGTTTTAAATATTTTTGCGGGTATAAAATGTCCTAATTCGTGTAGTACAATTAATAAAGAAAGGCTTAAAATAAATTGCGACGCCTTAATTAATATTTCCATCTGCTGTAATTCAATTTTTAGATAGCCACAAATGTACGTTTTTAAAAAGAGTTGTAAAAGCCCTAAAATCAATGAATTTTTGTTTTAACAAAGTTTTTTGATAAGTATTAACTCGCTTTAGTTTTACAGTGATTTTTTAAGTATTAAATTTGCAGAAGATGTTTACAAAATGAATCTACAGTTTTTAAAAAAATCTAAATTCACCATCCTTTTTTTTGTGGTTTTCTCAGCCATTGTAATTCCAGTTTTTTATAATTTATTAAAGGTTGATAAAAAGTTACCTCGTTTAAATCCGATTGATATCAACCCACGTTTAGTGGATATTTCGGTTAGAAATAAAAAGAAGAATCATACCATTGCAGATTTTAAATTAATCAATCAAAACGGAGAGTTTGTCACTAATAATACATTTAAAGACAAAATTTATATCGCTGATTTCTTTTTCACTCGTTGCCAATCTATATGTATCATGATGGCTTATAATATGAGTGAGTTACAAGATTATTATAAAAATGATGATGATATTATGTTTTTATCACACTCGGTTACACCAAAAATTGATAGCGTTTCTATACTTAAAAAATATGCTATTGAAAAAGGTGTTAATGATGCTAAATGGCATGTTACTACGGGAGATAAAAAGCAGATTTATGCCTTAGCTAGGAAAAGCTATTTTGCAGCTTTGGATGAAGGAAATGGTGATGAAAACGATTTCATTCATACAGAAAACTTTGTTTTGATTGATAAAGAACGAAGAATTGTAGGGTTGTACGATGGAACAAAACAAAAAGACATGAAAAAAATCATGGACGACATTGCATTATTAAAAGAAGAGTATAGCAGAAAATAACTTGTTTAGAATCATTCTAAATTCATATCTTTGTACTTCATTTATAATTCCTGCATTTTCAGGGATTTTTTTATAAAAAACAATAATTGAATACAATTGCTTCTTTAGAAATTGGTGAAACTGGAATTATTACTGAAGTTGCTTTAGATAATATTCCGTTAAAATTACTAGAAATGGGTTGTTTACCTGGAGCAGAAGTTACACTAATTCAAATTGCTCCCTTAAAAGATCCATTATATATCTGTGTAAATGGAAGTCATTTAGCAATTAGAGAAGAAACCGCTGCAAAAATTTCAATTATTAAAGAATAATGGCTACAAAAAAAAACATAAAAGTAGCTTTAATAGGAAATCCAAATACTGGAAAAACATCACTTTTTAATCAACTTACAGGATTACATCAAAAAGTAGGAAACTATCCTGGTGTTACAGTTGATAAAAAAGAAGGAACTTCTAAACTTTCCGATCAACAATCTGCAACAATTACAGATTTACCAGGAACGTATAGTATTAATCCAACATCGTTGGATGAAAGTATTGTTTTAAAAACTTTGTTAGAAAAGAAGGATGCCGATTCTCCTGATGTAATTGTAGTAGTAGCAGAACCTCAAAACTTAAAAAGAAATCTCTTACTATTTTCTCAAATAAAAGATTTAGCCATTCCAACATTATTGGTGATTAACATGGCAGATCAAATGGAACGTAAAGGTATTTTTATTGATATTAAACAGCTAGAAAAAGAAATAAAATCTGATATCGTTTTAGTTAGCGCGAGAAAAAATGAAGGCTTTAAAAACTTAAAAAAAGCGATTGTTACTTGTTTTGTAGCTTCAAAAACGGCACCCATGTGTGCGGTAAACACTAAAATTGATGCTGATTATTTTGCCGAGTTAAAAAAGGTAAGTCCAAATTATACCTTGTATGAATTGTGGCTAATGATAACTCAAAATAATTTTCCATCAAGCGTTACGAAAGAAGAAAAAGAACAATTATTAGCGTTTAAAGAAGATATTTTTAAGCTAAAAAAGTATCAACATAAAGAAACCATTTATCGCTATCAACGAATAAATGAAATCCTTAAAAAAACGTATAAAATTGATGCGAAAAAAGCAACAGGAACGAGAGCAAAATTAGATAAAATTTTTACCCATAAAATATTTGGATATGTAATTTTCTTCGGAATTTTATTATTGATTTTTCAATCTATTTTTGAGTGGGCTAGTGTTCCGATGGATTTTATAGATACGCAATTTGCAAAATTATCACAATTTGTAAAAAACAATCTATCACAAGGAATTCTTACAGATTTATTAACAGATGGAATCATTCCAGGTATTGGAGGAGTTATTATTTTTATACCACAAATCGCCATTCTATTTTTATTTATTGCCATTTTAGAAGAAACAGGTTATATGAGTAGAGTTGTCTTTTTAATGGATAAAATAATGCGTCGTTTTGGGATGAATGGGAAAAGCGTAATTCCACTAATTTCTGGTACAGCATGTGCCATACCAGCAATTATGGCAACTAGAACAATATCTAGTTGGAAAGAGCGCTTAATTACCATCTTAGTAACGCCATTTACAACATGTTCTGCAAGATTACCTGTATATGCAATTTTAATAGCATTGGTAATTCCACAGAAAACAATTGGAGGTGTTTTTGGCTATCAAGGATTAACTTTATTAGCACTATACATTTTAGGTTTTGCTACTGCGATACTAGCGGCATTTATTTTACAAAAAACATTGAAAATAAATACCAAATCGTTTTTTGTAATTGAAATGCCAGACTATAAAATTCCTTCAATAAAAAATGTACTTTTTTCGGTACTAGAAAAAACCAAATCGTTTGTTTTTGATGCGGGTAAAATCATCTTAGCAATTTCAATTGTATTGTGGTTTTTGGCTTCTCATGGACCAAATTCCTTTGATGAAGTTGAAAAAAATGTGATAGAAAATAGCGAAAACTCATTGTTAACTTCAAAAGAAGTTCAACAAAAAATTGCTTCTAAAAAATTAGAAAATTCCTATATCGGTATTATGGGGAAAACCATAGAACCTGTTGTAAAACCATTAGGGTACGATTGGAAAATTGGGATTGGTTTACTTGCATCTTTTGCTGCAAGAGAAGTTTTTATTGGAACGCTAGCAACTATTTATAGTGTTGAAGCTGACGAGGAAAATACAACAACCATTAAGCAAAAAATGGCAGCAGAAATAAATCCAGATACTGGTAAAAAACGGTTCAATTTTGCAACCGGAATGTCCTTACTAATTTTCTATGCATTTGCTATGCAATGTATGGCAACTTTAGCCATTGTTAAGCGCGAAACAAAAAGTTGGAAATGGCCACTTATTCAATTATTTGGAATGGGAGCTTTAGCCTATATTTCCTCACTTATCATTTATCAAATACTAAGTTAATGCAAGAAATAGTTACTTATATTTTAGTTGTTTTAGCAGTTGTTTTTCTTGTGAAGAAGTTTTTATTACCAACAAAAAAAGATAAAAATTGTAGTACAGACTGTGGATGTTAACATAAAACTTAACAAAATATTAATAGTCTTGTTAGTAAGGAAATTTATTTTTGAAGACTGATTAAACCGAAATTTAATATAAAAATATACTAAAAATGAAAAAATCAATCTTATCAATTGCAGTTATTGCAATGACACTTATCTTTTCTTTAGATACAGTTGCTCAAAAATTCCCAAATTTAGACAAAAGCCCTATGGATGCAGCATCGTTTCCAAGTAGCTATAGAGTTTCTAATAAACTAGTAAAAGTAGTGTACAGTCGACCGCAATTAAAAGGAAGAAGTATTTCTAAATTAGCCCCAGAAGGAAAAGTTTGGAGAACGGGTGCAAACGAAGCAGCGGAAATTACTTTTTATAAAGATGTAACCTTTGGAGGGAAAGAAGTAAAAGCAGGAACGTATACTCTATTTACAATTCCAAATAAAGAAAATTGGACTGTTATTTTAAGTACAGCTTCTAACGTTTGGGGTTCTTATTTTTATAAAGAATCGGAAGATGTTGTAAGAGTAAGTGCAGAGGTTTCCACTTCAGAAAAAACTTTAGAGGAGTTTGGTATTGCTTTTGAAGGTGAAGATAACAACGCAACTATGTATTTAGGATGGGGGAAGGTATTAGTATCTCTTCCTTTAAAAGGATAAAAAACTTTTTTTGAAAGAGTTAAAAACCGCAAACAAAGTTTGCGGTTTTTTTATGCTTTCTACTTCCAAACAATAAACGTAAATTTGCAGCTTCATAAAGAAACGCAATGCAATACAATCATCAAGAGATAGAAAAGAAATGGCAACAATTTTGGGCTAAAAACCAAACTTTTAAAGCCAGTAATGAAAGTGAAAAACCTAAATATTATGTGTTAGATATGTTTCCTTATCCAAGTGGAGCAGGGCTGCATGTTGGACATCCGTTAGGATATATTGCGTCCGATATTTATGCGCGTTATAAACGCCATAAAGGCTTTAATGTGTTGCATCCACAAGGCTATGATTCGTTTGGATTACCAGCAGAACAGTATGCTATTCAAACAGGACAGCATCCTGCAAAAACTACCGAAGAAAACATAAAAACCTATAGAAGACAATTAGATCAAATAGGTTTTTCTTTTGATTGGAGTAAAGAAGTAAGAACTTCAAGTCCAGAATATTACAAATGGACTCAGTGGATTTTTATTCAGCTTTTTAACTCTTGGTATAATAAAGATTCAGACAAAGCAGAAGATGTTGCTACATTGATTAAAATCTTTAAAAAAGAAGGAAATGCAACTGTAAATGCTGTTTGCGATGAAGACATAAAACCTTTTTCTTCGGATGAATGGAAAGCGTTTTCAAAAACAGAACAAGAAGAAATTTTATTACAATATCGACTAACGTTTTTATCAGATACCGAAGTAAATTGGTGTCCTGCTTTAGGAACTGTTTTAGCAAATGACGAAATTATAAACGGAGTTTCAGAAAGAGGAGGTCATCCTGTAGTCAGAAAAAAAATGACACAATGGTCTATGCGAATTTCTGCATATGCACAACGTTTATTGGATGGTTTAAATACAATTGATTGGCCGCAACCTTTAAAAGATTCGCAAACAAATTGGATTGGAAGAAGTCAAGGTGCAATGGTGACCTTTAAAGTTGAAGGACTTCCTTCTAAAGAGAATTCAGAAGTAAAATTATCTTATAAAGAGCTCGAAGCTTTAAAAGAATTACGTTTAAACTCTTCCAAAGCAGAAAACACACTTTGGGGAGAATTAAAAAATAAAAAAGGTGCTTCAAAATTCAGAAAAAAATACACAATTGGTGCTTTTTTGGTTGATTACGTGTGTTTAGCAAAGAGTTTAATTGTTGAATTTTCGGGAAAAGAAGATGAAGATGCAAGAACTGAATATTTCAATAATGAAGGTTTTAACGTTATTCGTTTTACGAACGATGAAATAATTAAAAATGTTGAAAAAGTAGTTTCTGAAATTAATTTTGCAATTCAATTTCCAAAAATTGAAAAAAAGAAAACTAAGAAGGATGTCATTTCGAGCGCAGTCGAGAAATCTCATAATATAGATGTATTTACTACACGTCCAGATACAATTTTCGGAGTTTCATTTATGACACTTGCTCCAGAACACGAATTAGTTTCAAAAATTACAACCGACGCTCAAAAAGTAGAAGTTGAAGCTTATATAAAAGCAACAGCAAAACGTTCTGAACGTGATAGAATGGCAGATGTAAAAACTATTTCAGGTGCTTTTACAGGTGCGTATGCATTGCATCCGTTTACGGGAAAAAAAGTACCGATTTGGATCGGAGATTACGTTCTAGCAAATTACGGAACAGGTGCTGTTATGGCGGTTCCATGTGGAGATCAACGTGATTACGATTTCGCAAAACATTTTGGAATCGAAATTCCTAACATTTTTGAAAATGTAGATATTTCTGAAGCCGCTCATGCAGATAAAGAAGGAACCAAAATTGCAAACTCAGATTTTTTAAATGGATTATCGTACAAAAAAGCGATGAAACTTGCCATTTACGAATTAGAAAAGCAAGGTTATGGAGAAGGAAAAATAAACTACCGATTGCGTGATGCTGTTTTTAGCAGACAACGTTATTGGGGAGAACCTTTTCCTGTCTATTATAAAGACGGAATGCCGCAAATGATTGATGCAAAACACTTGCCAATTGTGTTGCCAGAAGTAGAAAAATACTTACCAACCGAAGATGGAAAACCACCTTTAGGAAACGCAACAGAATGGGCTTGGGATTCGCGTGCAAATAAAGTAGTAAGCAACGAAAAACTAAAAAATAAAACCGTCTATCCTTTAGAGTTGAACACTATGCCAGGTTGGGCAGGAAGTTCTTGGTATTTTAACCGATACATGGATGCGAATAACGAAAGTGAGTTTGCAAGCAAAGAAGCATTAGATTATTGGAAAGAAGTTGATTTATATATTGGTGGATCTGAACACGCAACAGGACATTTATTATACGCACGTTTTTGGCAAAAATTCTTGTTTGATAAAGGAATTGTACCTGTTGATGAGTTTGCTAAAAAACTGATTAACCAAGGAATGATTTTGGGGACTTCTGCTTTTGTGAATAGATTAAATATTAAAGGATATTCTGGAGGTCCAATTTTTATTTCTTCTGATTTATTAACATTAGATTCGAAGAGTAAGGAAAAAGATTTAAGCAAGTTTTTATTTAAAATGTTAGATCCTGTTTATCAAATAACAGGAAAAGATAAAATAGACGGAATTTTTTCATTACACACTGATGTTTCATTTGTAAACTCTTCTGATGAATTAGATATTGAAGCTTTTAAAAATTGGAGAGCAGAATTTAATGATGCAGAATTTATAACAGAAGAAGATGGCACTTTTAAAGTTTCTAGAGAAGTAGAAAAAATGTCTAAATCTAAGTACAATGTTGTAAATCCAGATGCTATTTGTGAAGAATATGGAGCTGATGCATTGCGTTTGTTTGAAATGTTTTTAGGGCCTTTAGAGCAAGCTAAACCTTGGAAAACCTCAGGTATTTCTGGAGTTTCATCATTCTTAAAAAAATTATGGAAACTGTATTTTAATGGAGAAGTATTTGAAGTTTCAGAAGATAAAGCTACAAAAGACGAATTAAAAACATTACATAAAACTATTAAAAAAGTAGAAGAAGACATCGAGAATTTCTCTTTTAATACATCTGTTTCTACTTTTATGATTGCAGTAAATGAGTTAACAACTTTAAAATGTAATAAGCGTGAAATTTTAGAGCTTTTATTGGTTTTATTATCGCCATATGCGCCACATATTGCAGAAGAATTATGGAACAAGTTAGGAAATAAAGAAAGTATTTCAACTGCTCAATTTCCAGTTTTTGATGCAAAACATTTGGTAGAAAGTGCTAAAAATTACCCGATTTCTTTTAACGGTAAAATGCGTTTTACCCTAGAACTTCCTTTGGATTTATCTAAAGAAGAAATAGAAAAAACAGTAATGGCACACGAAAAAACAATTGCGCAACTCGCAGGACGAGAACCAAAGAAAATTATTGTTGTCCCAGGTAAAATTGTAAATATAGTGGGTTAGCAGTCACAATCTGCAATAGGTATTATTTTGTTTGTGAGATTAATTTTAGGTTACTAAAAGAATGTGAAAAATGTTTTTTAACTTTAACAATCTTTATTTAAGCATATAACAAAAATAAAATGACTACAAAAACACAACATCGTTTGACTTTTTTTACACCAAAATCTACAGATTCAAACGGTGCTATTTTTATTGATTCCGGTATTTCTGCAGGTTTTCCGTCTCCAGCGGATGATTTTAGAGAAACACGTATTTCTTTAGATGAAGAATTAATAAGTAATAAAGAAGCTACTTTTTTTGCTAAAGTTAGTGGGCAATCTATGATTGGTGCTGGATTAGATGACAATGATTTATTGGTTATCGATAGAAGTTTAGAACCAAAAAACAACAAAATTGCTGTTTGTTTTTTAGATGGCGAGTTTACTGTGAAACGTTTAAGAGTAGAAAAAAATGAAGTTTGGCTACAACCAGAAAACCCTAATTACCCAATTATAAACATTACTGAAGACAACGATTTTGTTATTTGGGGAATTGTAACAAATGTCATTAAAAAAATATAAAATTACTCTTTTTTGATAATTTATTATCGTTTTACGATTATTTTTATATATTTGTCTCATCAAATAAATTATTGTGATGAAAAATATAGCATATCAATTATCAAAAATATTCTTTTGGGGGTTTAGTCTCTTTTCAGGATTTGTATTATTTTTTTCTCTTTTAGTTTTTGGCTTTGGTATTGTAATTAGTTTTATTAAATACAAAAATTTAAATTTTGATGAACCCACTTCTTTTTCTTTATTCATTTCTTGGTTGTTTTTATTATTTATCTACTTAAAAAAGAAGTGAAAGTTCAATCTGAAAATGACTTAACAATATAACTATGAAAACTATAAATACACTTGGATTTTTAATTAATCTTTTATTTTACACCTTAGTGATTTTTGCCTTAATAATAGTATTTTTAATATTTGGGCTTATGTTTTTCGAAAGTTACCTACCTTATAATTTAAGACAATTTAAACAAGTCTTTAATCTTATGAATGATTGGCGTTTTTTTATAATACCAATAACTACATTAATTAATTTCTTTGTTTTTATTTACGCTATATTACTTTTAAAAAAATGTATAATTCCTTTTAAAAACAATTTATTTTTCTCTGAAAGTGTAATAAAAAATCTGAAGGTAGTTGGTTACTTATTTTTTTTTATTGGTATAATTACTATTTTAATAAAGTTCCTTAATGTATTAGCTATGTATGAATCTATTCAAAATGCTATTGCTATATCTTACTTATCATCAATAGATATAGGTATGACATTTCTAATTATTATAGGCTTATTCTTTTTAATTTTTAGTAAATCATTTGAGAATGCTAAAATACTTCAAAAAGAAAATGAATTAACAATATAATATGGCAATCATAGTAAATTTAGATGTAATGCTTGCCAAACGTAAAATGCGAAGTAAAGAATTGGCAGGAATAATTGGCATTACAACAGCAAACTTATCCATCTTAAAATCTGGAAAAGCAAAAGCCATTCGTTTTTCTACTTTAGAGGCAATTTGCAAAGCTTTAGAGTGTCAACCAGCTGATATTTTAGAATATAATAACGATTAATTCAAATTCCGTTTCTCAATAAAAAACCGTTTTAACAATTGCGAACACTCGTTTTCTAAGATTCCTGAAATTACTTTTGTTTTAGGGTGTAAGGTTGTTTTTAGATTTACAAATCCACGTTCAGGTTCTGAAGCACCAAAAACTATTTTACCGATTTGTGTCCAATAACTTGCGCCAGCGCACATTTGGCAAGGCTCTAAAGTAACATACAACGTACATTCTTTTAAATATTTTCCACCTAAAAAGTCTGCAGCAGCAGTAAATGCTTGCATTTCTGCATGAGCAGTCACATCAGTTAACGTTTCCGTAAGATTATGTGCTCTTGCAATAATTTGATCTTTAAAAACGATAATTGCACCAACAGGAACTTCACCTTTATCAAAAGCGGCTTCAGCTTCTTGAAAAGCTTTTTTCATAAAATAAGTATCGTCAAAAGGTTGAATCATGCTAAATATTTAAAAAGTAATATTACAAAATCTTTTTGATGCCTAAAATTGTATTTTTGCAGGATGACAAATAATTTGTTACAACATATCAATAATCCGTCTGATTTAAGAAAATTAAATCCAGAGCAGCTTGTACAGGTTGCAAAAGAGTTACGTGATTTTATTATTGATATTGTTGCAACTAAAGAAGGTCATTTAGGCGCTAGTTTAGGCGTTGTTGAGCTCACAATTGCACTTCATTATTTGTTTGATACACCAAACGATTTATTGGTTTGGGATGTTGGACATCAAGCATACGGACATAAAATATTAACTGATAGAAAAGCAAATTTTCATACCAATCGTCAATTAAACGGAATTTCAGGATTCCCAAAAAGAAGCGAAAGTAAATTTGATACTTTTGGTGTTGGTCATTCTTCTACGTCAATTTCGGCAGCTTTAGGAATGGCAATTGCTTCTAATTTAAAAGGTGATTTAGAAAAACATCATATTGCGGTTATTGGTGATGCTTCAATTGCAAGCGGAATGGCCTTTGAAGCATTGAATCATGCAGGTGTTTCTGATATAAATCTTCTGATTATTTTAAATGATAATGCCATCGGAATTGATCCTGCGGTAGGAGCTTTAAAAGAGTATTTAACAAAAGTAAAATCTGATAAACGATTAGCAGCACAAAATAATATTATAAAAGCTTTGAATTTTGATTATTCAGGTCCAATAGACGGGCATAATTTACCAAAGGTTTTATCAGAATTAGAACGTTTAAAAACGGTAAAAGGACCAAAATTTTTGCATGTTATTACTACGAAAGGAAAAGGGTTAGAGCAAGCTGAAAAAGATCAAGTAACATATCATGCACCAGGTAAATTTGATAAAATTTCTGGAGAGAGAATCAAAAAAGAAGAAAGTAACTATTCGAAATTTCAAGATATTTTTGGAAAAACGATTGTTGAATTAGCAGTAGAAAACAAAAATATAGTAGGTATTACTCCAGCGATGTTAACAGGAAGTTCATTAAAATTTATGATGCAAGAATTTCCTAAAAGAACCTTTGATGTCGGTATTGCCGAACAACACGCCGTTACGTTGGCAGCAGGAATGGCAACACAAGGTTTAGTGCCGTTTTGTAATATTTATTCTACTTTTTTACAACGGGCTTACGATCAGGTTATTCATGATGTTGCCTTGCAAAATTTACCAGTAATTTTCTGTTTAGATAGAGCTGGTTTGGTTGGTGAAGATGGCGCAACACATCACGGTGTTTTTGATTTGGCGTATATACGTTGCATTCCTAATTTGATTGTTTTTGCTCCTAGAAACGAAATTGAATTACGGAACATCATGTACACAGCGCAATTAGGATTAAACAATCCGATTGCAATTCGTTATCCTCGTGGAAGAGGAAATTTAATCGATTGGCAAAAACCTTTTCAAGAAATAGAACTTGGAAAAGGAGTTTGTTTACAAGAAGGAAAAGATATTGCAGTTTTATCTATTGGAACGATTGCAAATAATGTTTCAAAAGCCATCAATAATTTAGAAAATTCATCAGAAATTGGGCATTATGATATGCGTTTTGTAAAACCTTTAGATGAAAATTTATTACACGAAGTTTTTAAGAAATATAAAAACATCATTACCATTGAAGATGGAACGATAAAAGGTGGATTTGGCTCAACTGTTCTTGAGTTTGCTGCAAAAAACAACTATAAGAATAAAATTGAATTGTTAGGTGTTCCTGATGAATTCATCCATCATGGAAAAGTTACAGAATTAGAAGAAATTTGTGGTTTAGATGCAAAATCTATTGCTAAAAAAATTAACCAATATATGTCACCTCGAGCGTAGTCGAGAGGTCTCAGACAAATAGGTTTCGATTACACTCAACCAGACACTAGAAAATATTCCCCGTTAATTTTTTATGTAATCGCATGGCATATCCATCAGACATTCCTGCAACATAACTGCAAATAGCCATAATTCTACTATACAATTTGGATGTTTTTGTTTGATATTCTTTCGGTAATAAATTCAGTACTAGTTTGTCAAAATTAGAAGGTTTTCCGTCAAATTTATTATTTAAAGCGGTAACAAAAACATCTAATAAATCAGCAATAATTTTATACCCAGCAACCTCTTTTTCTATTACTTCTTTACTGTTGTAAATTTTATCAACACTAATTTTTATAATATCATTTATCTGAGCTTCATATTGACATCGATCTAACAAACCTCTATCAAAATTACCTTTTAAAATCAATTTTTCATTGTCTAAAAAGATATTGACAGCTTCGTCAATTAATGCATTTATAGCGATTGCTCTTAAATAACCAGCTCTATCTTTTTTATGTTGTAATGCGTAATATTTTTCTCTGTTGATGTTTTTTATCAACTTAGACATGTACTCTAATGTGTAACTTTCGTCGATTAAGCCTAAGTTAATTCCGTCTTCAAAATCGATAATTGTATAGCAAATATCATCTGCTGCTTCCACCAAATAAGCTAGTGGATGACGGTAAAAAGAAACATCATTAGTGGTTGATTTCTTTTGTAGCCCTAAATCTGTAGCAACATCTAAAAATTCTGCTTTTTCAGACTGAAAAAAGCCATATTTTTTATCTACTACATGTTGGGTTGGTTTTTTTGGTAAACTCTCTTTAGGGTACTTTAAAAAAGCCCCTAAGGTTGCATAACTTAATCGCAAACCGCCAGAAATTCCTTCTCTGCTTTCGGTTAAGATTTTAAATCCGTTTGCATTTCCTTCAAAATCAATTAAATCTTGATATTCTTTATCGGATAACTGATCTTTATATTTTACGCCATTTCCTGTTTTAAAGTATTCACCGATTGCTTTTTCTCCAGAATGACCAAAAGGTGGGTTTCCAATATCATGCGTTACAGAAGCTGCTGCAACAATTGCCCCAAAATCGTTGAAGGTATATCCTAATTCAATCAATTCTGGATGACGTTCTAACAGTACTTTTCCAACACGTCTTCCTAGCGTTCTTCCTACAACAGAAACTTCTAAACTGTGTGTTAAACGCGTATGTACAAAATCGGTTTCTGATAGCGGAATTACCTGTGTTTTATCTTGTAAACTTCTAAAAGGGGATGAAAATATGATTCTATCAAAATCTACTTCAAAACCAGAACGTGTTTCATCTTGTGCTGCACGTAAACGTTTTTCGGTATCGCCAAATCGTTTTAAAGAAAGTAATTGTTGCCAGTTCATTTGTTTTGTAAATTTTTCGAAAATACGAAATCTTTATTTTAATTCTATTGTTTCATTTAATTCTTAAGAATAATATTGAAATCAAAAAGTGTTTTAAATACTAACTAGTAATTTGAATTAAGATTATCAACTCCTCTCCTACTTTTTTGATTTTTTAAAACTAAAATTAATTCTTAAAAGTTATTAATTCAACAAAATTTATTATTGCTAATTTTGTCTTCGGATTTCTTAACTTGTCAATGAATGAAAAAATGAACAATAAATTTGAAAAAACACAAAAAACATACAAATTTAGAAAGGCGAGATAATGACATTTTCGCACCAAATGAGATTGCTATTTTAGGATCAAATTGTGGTGTAATTTCTGATTTAGTAAATCAAGTTTCTGAAAAACTATCCAATTATAAATTGGCATATTTTGATGCTTCTCATGCAAAATCTCTCGACTCCGCTCGAGATGACACTTATCAGTTATCAGAATATACTTTTCACCATCAAGGAAATGTGCAGATTACAACTTCTGGAACTATAAATAAGTTTCAACAACGATTAAATTTCTCACAATACGATTATGTTTTTATCAACGGAAATCATTATCAAGGAGCAAAACAAATTTTAATTTTAGACAAAACAAAAGAAGCTTCTGTTTTAAAAAGATTGGAGCAATTAGATAGAATTCAGTTTGTTATAAAGTTAAAATCTGAAACAGAATTTTTTCCTTTTTTAGAGGAAAAATATCCTCATATAAGAAACCTTATTTCTTATACAATTGATGAAGTTGATAAAATAGCAAATCATATCAATAATTTAATTCAAGAAAAAATTGCACCCATAAAAGGATTAGTTTTGGTTGGAGGAAAAAGCACAAGAATGGGGAAAGATAAATCTGAATTAATTTATTTTGGAAAACCTCAAAAAGAAGTTGCTAAAGATTTGCTACAAAGTAATAATTTAGAAACGTCTTATTCTGTTCAAAATTCTTCTGAATATGTAACTGAAATTCACGATACTTTTTTGAATTTAGGACCATTTGGTGGAATCTGTTCTGCCTTTCAAAAAGACCCAAATTCCGCTTGGTTTGTGTTAGCAACTGATGTTCCTTTTGTAAATGATGAAATAATTCAGTTGTTGTTACAAAAAAGAAATTCATCTAAAGTTGCAACAGCAATAAAAGGAAAAAACAAAGAATTTGTTGAGCCGTTAATTACCATTTATGAGCCAAAAGCATATCCAATTTTATTACAATATTTAGCGCAAGGATATTCTTGTCCACGTAAAATGTTGATTAATTCTGATGTAGAAATTGTAGAAATTGACGATTCTTTTATCAGAAATATTAATACTCCTGAAGAGTTTGAAATTGCTAAAAAAGAGATAAATAGTTCGTCATTACGAGGATGAAAGACGAAGTAATCTATTAATTAAAATGAGATTGCCACAACTTTTTTAAAAGTTTCGCAATGACAAAAAATGAAAATAACAAAAAATCAACTTTTTAAACGTCAAATTACTTTGTCTGATATTGGTGAAGTTGGGCAACTAAAACTACAAAACGCATCTGTTTTGGTAGTTGGTTGTGGAGGTTTAGGAAGTCCGATAGCGGTTTATTTAGCATCAAGTGGTATTGGGAAAATTCATTTAGTGGATTTTGACACCATAGATGAAACTAATTTGCATAGACAGGTTTTTTATAGTTTACATGATGTTGGTAAATCAAAAGCAGCAGTTTTATCAGAATTTATAAAAAAAAGAGCACCTTTTACAGAAGTTAGTTATACCAATAAACCCATCACAAAAGAAAATGTGATTGAAATTATTTCAGATTTTGATATTGTAGTTGACGGAACAGATTCCTTACCAACAAAATACTTGCTTAATGACGCTTGTGTGATGAATGGGAAGCCTTTAGTTTATGGTTCTTTGTATAAATTTGATGGATATATTGCTACTTTTAATGTTTTGCAAAATGACGGAAGTTATTCTGCAAACTTACGAGATGCTTTTCCAGAAATGGCAACTGATGTCCCAAATTGCGAGGAAGCAGGAACGTTAAATGCTATTGTTGGAATGATTGCAACTCAGCAAGTAAACGAAGTTTTAAAACTAATTACAGGAATTGGTAAACCCTTAACAAATGAATTATTGATCTATAATTCGCTTCAAAATTCGCAACTAAAAATGAAATTGAAACCAACCGTTTTAAAAGATAAGATTGCTAAAATTTTTAAACTTCAAACTTATTTTGATGCTGCTTGTAGTTCTCAAAATTCTGATTGGCAAATTTCTCCATCAGAATTAAAAGAACGTTTGTCATTTCGAGCGGAGTCGAGAAATCTAGAAATTATAGCAGTTTTACCTAATTTAAAATTACCTTTTAAAGTTGATAAAACAATACCTATTCAGAGTTTTAATGTTGATAATATTGAGGTAGATAAAACCAAAACATATGTAATGGTTTGCCAACGTGGATTTAATAGTTATAAGGCTACAAAATTATTAAAAGAGGAATATCCAGAATTAGAAGTATTGAATTTAACTGGCGGAATTTCTAGCTATAATTAGTTTTATATAAATGAAAAATCCACTAGAATTTTACAAGCAACAACTTTCTGATTTAGAAAATCAATCTTCTAATCTTAAGAAAAAACTTATCAATTTGGGAGTTGTTAGATTATTCGTTTTTTTAGGAATATGTTTTTTAATTTATCTCACTTTTGGTAACTATCCAGATGTTTTTATTATTGCTTTTTTAGGAATATTATTATTTTCTTTTTTAGTGTTGAAATACATCAATTTAAAAAGAGATAAAGCTATTGTAGATGCAAAAATTAATATCACCAAAACTGAAATAAAGGTTTTAAATCGTGATTTTTTTCATTTAGATTCAGGACAAGAATTTGTAAATCCTGTACATTTTTATAGCAATGATATTGATCTTTTTGGGAAAGGTTCGTTTTTTCAATATACGAATAGAACTACAACTATTGATGGTAAAAATAGATTAGCAAATTTATTTACAGAAAACAATATTGATGCAATTTTAGAAAAACAGAATGCTATAAACGAGCTTTCAAAAAAAGTAACTTGGTGTCAACATTTTTCTGCATTGGCAAGTTTGGTTACAGTTAAAACTAGCTCTAAATTAATTGTTGATTGGGTATCGAATTACACAAAGAAATTACCAAGTTATATATCAATATTAACTAAAGTATTTTCACTAGTATCTTTAGTGTTAATTGGTTTAATCTCTTTTAGTATACTACCTTTTTCTGTTTTAATAGCATGGTTTTTTATAGGCCTTTCTATCTCTGGAAAGTTCTTTAAAAAAACTCAAAAATTATATACAGAAACAGACTTGTTTAGAGAAACATTTAAGCAATATCATCTTTTATTAAATGAGATTGAAACAGAGAATTTTTCTGCTGAGAATTTAAATCATCAACAAGAAATAATAAAGTCTGAAGATAAAAAAGCATCATCAATTTTTAAAGAGTTTGCTAAAATTCTAGATGCTTTCGATCAACGAAATAATATTATAATTGCCGTAATCGGAAATGGTTTTTTCTTGTGGGATCTTAGAAGTGCTTCTAAAGTAGAACAGTGGATTTTTAAGTACAAAGATATTGTAGAAAACTGGTTTGAAGTTGTTGCCTATTTTGATGCTCAAAATTCGTTAGCAAATTTTAAATTTAATCATCCAAGTTTTGTTTTTCCAGAATTAAACACAAATAAAGAAATCATAAACGGAATCAATTTAGGGCATCCTTTATTAGATGCTAATAAAAGAATAGACAACGATTTTATAATTGAGGACGAGCAATTTTTTATTGTTACAGGAGCAAATATGGCAGGAAAAAGTACTTTTTTAAGAACGGTTTCTTTATCGATTGTTATGGTAAATTGTGGCTTGCCTGTTTGTGCTGAGAAATTTGATTATTCGCCTATAAAATTGATAACCAGCATGCGAACTTCAGATTCTTTAACAGAAGATGAATCGTATTTTTATTCGGAATTAAAACGACTAAAATTTATTGTTGATGAAATTAATACTGAGAAATACTTCATCATTCTTGATGAAATTTTAAAAGGAACCAATAGTAAAGACAAGGCAATTGGGTCTAAAAAGTTTGTTGAGAAATTAACCAAGTCTAAATCGACAGGAATTATTGCTACGCATGATGTGAGTTTGTGTGAATTAGAAAATGAATTTTCTGAAATTAAAAACTGCTATTTTGATGCGGAAATTATCAATGACGAATTACATTTTGATTATACTTTAAAAAACGGAATTTGTAAAAATATGAACGCTTCCTTTTTATTGAAGAAAATGGAGATTGTTTAATTATGGATGTGCATTAACCCAAACTTCACCATCTTTAAAATGCTCTTTTTTCCAGATAGGAACTGTTTCTTTTAAGGTGTCAATTGCAAATTCACAGGCATCAAAAGCAGCTTTTCTATGTTTAGAAGAAACAGTAATAATTACAGGAATATCACCAATCTGCAACATGCCTTCTGCATGATGAATCGCAATTTTTTTAATATCAAATTTGTCTAAAGCGATATCTGCAATTTTTTGCATTTCTTTAATCGCCATTGGTTTGTAAGTAGAAAAATCTAATTGAAGAACTTCTTTTCCTTTTGTGTCATTTCTAACAGTGCCAAGAAATGCAGAAATTCCGCCACAAGAATCATCCCTTACAAAATTGTAACATTCTTGTAAATCGAGTTTTTCTGAAGTTATTTTTATAGATGTTTGACTCATAACTATCGCAAAAATAGGAAATCAAAATGTATCTTTGCGTCAAAATTTGTCATTACGAGGAGAAACGACGAAGTAATCTTTTTTTAATTATGAGATTGCTTCATTTTATTTGCAATGACGTGTTAAATAATGTTTTCAATGAAAAATATATTTAGAATTGTAAGTGTTTTAGAAGGTGTTTCTTACCTGCTTTTATTATTTATTGCAACTCCAATTAAGTATTTACAAGGACATGAAGCCTATGTAAAAATGTTAGGAATGCCACATGGAATTCTTTTTATGTTATATATAGTTTTGGCAATTGTAATTAAAAAACAAATGAATTGGGATAACAAAACGTTAGGAATTGTTTTATTAGCTTCAATAATTCCTTTTGGTACTTTTTATATTGATAAAAAGTATTTACGTTAACATTTCGTCATTCTGAACTTGTTTCAGAATCACATAACATGAATTACCCTCCACTAACTGGTGGAATAATAGCCACAATATCATTTTCTTGTATAATTACATCATCTGTAGCATAGGTTTCATTAACGGCAATTGCATAAGAATCGATATTTTCTAACTGCGGATATTTTTCTAATAAATCATTTTTTAAATTCTGAACAGAATGCTTATTCGCTACTTCAAAATCTAAAGAAGAGGTTTCTAATAGATCTGAAGAGATTCCGAAAAGTAAAAGTTTAATGGTCATTTTTTAGAGTTTCGCTAACGTGTTTGTATAAGCTTTGATGCGTTGTTTAAGCAATAAATTTACTAAATAAAACACGAACGACAAAATTCCGAAGGAATTTCGCAAGTGAGCATTTTAATAAAAAGGTTAACTTAAGCCATATAAATTAGAAAGCACAAAAGAGAGGATTAAGGTTATTATACACGGAGAGACTATTGATCTCGTCAACATTAAAAATCCCCTATCTTTTCTACACAGATTTCGTACAGTTTTATGAGGCTTCAGACCTCGATTTTAAGTCGTTGAAACTCGCGTAGGTTGTCCTTTCGTTAAAACATTTTCTTATGAATAAAGATATTAAATATTTTGGAATAGACATTAGTCATTTAGTATTTGATGTTACAGATTCTTCTGGTAATTATTATCAGTTTAAAAACAATGTAACTGGATTTAAAAAATTTGTAAAACATCTAGATTACAATAGTCATTGTGTAATGGAAGCTACAGGTTATTACCATTACAGGTTGGCTTATTTTTTACAGGAAAACAGTATAAAAGTATCTGTAGAAAACCCTCTGTCGGTGAAACGCTTTATCCAGATGAAGTTATCAAAAATAAAGACAGATAAAAGCGATTCAAGATTGATTTGTGAGTATGCAAAACAAGTTGAATTAAAGTTATGGCAAGGTAATTCAAAACATCAGTTAGAAAGCTTACAAATGACAAGACTTCTTTCTGTGTATACAAAACAGAGTACTATGTTAAAAAACAAAATACATGGAGAAGAAGTTTTGGGCAATCCAAGTAAAGTAGTTACGAGCTCATTAAAAAGTAGTTTGAGACAGGTAACATAACAAATAGAAAAGGTAGAGGCAGCATTATTAATTTTAGTAAGAAAGCTACATCAAGATGTTTTAACACGCCTAAAAACAATACCTGGAATTGGAAATAAAACAGCGCTAATGTTAGTTGTTTTAACAGATGGATTTGATCGTTTTAAAAGCGGAAGTGAATTGTGTAGTTATGCTGGATTAACTCCTGTAATTAGACAAAGTGGAAGTAGTATAAATGGACGATCCAGAATAAGTAAAATAGGCAACCAGAAGCTTCGAAATTTATTATTTATGTGTAGTTTTAATGCTTGTAAATACAACAAGGCTTGTAGAGAAATTTATGAACGAATAGTTGCCAAAGGAAAGAGTAAAAAATTAGCATTAATAGCGGTGTGTAATAAACTATTAAAACAAGCATTTGCCATTGCTAAATCAGGATTAATATATGATGATACTTATAGAAGTACTTTAGTGAATATTTAATGAGTTTTTACTTGTTTTTTACCACAGTACTTTGTTGCCCACCGTTTTTTATTCTTCAGCCAATTTAATCATTTTCATAATTCTTTTGTCTGTTTTTAATCTGTAAACATATTTCTTAATGTCTTCATTAATTTGGGGTTTTTCATTTGATTGTAAATAATAGAATGAATTATCTTTATTAGGAAAAATAATAACAGTTTGCCCAAACTTCAAATCAAAAGATTTTAGATTAACAATCAGATATCCAGAGTTTTCAGGGCTTTTTACTCCAATGAAATCATAAATATTATTCAATTTTAGTTGTCCTTGAATTGTTAAATAAGGAAAATTTCTTGAAGAAACATCTCCATTTATTTGATAATCTTTTTCCCCCGAATAAAATATTAAAGTTAATTCATGTTTGAATATAAACTTGTCATCTTTTCCTCCAGTATTTTCTCCGAATGAAATTCCAGAAAAATGAAAACCATTTATTTGAAAATTAAAAGGTTCATTAAAAACGTAATATTCATATTTTTCAACAGGAAAGGCTAAAGAATTCAGAGGTTTAGAATTCGTATTTTTTAACCATTTTTTATCATTTTTATAAAGTTCCATATTCCATTTCTCCGGAATCTGGTTGTGTTTTGATTTTGTTTCTAATCTATTAATTTGATTCACTTTTGTTTCCAAAATATCAACACCTTTTTGTCGACAACTAATGTTAGTAAACATTATTAAAATCAGAATTTTAATTTTCATTTCGATTTTTTTTCAAATGGTGGGCAACTTTACGAATATGCATCGTTTCAATGATTTAGATTCGGAGTTAGCGAAGTTCGAGATTTTTTCGCTTAGAAACAAGCTAAATTAGTACTACAAACTAATTCCAAATAAGAACCCATCATTTTTAACGCCTCCAAAATTAGAACGCACATAATCTACTCTTAGAAAACGCCATTTTCCCCAGCCAATATTATCTATTCCAATTGAATATTCCGTATAGGGTTTTCTTCCACCAGAAAATAATGCTTTTGTTCCACCAACTACATGAAAATTCAGTTTATTTAGTAGCGGAACTTTCCCTAAAATAAACCCTTTAAAATTATGCCCTACATGCATTTCTGCATATTTATCATTGGTACTAAATGTATAATAAGGCAATAAATTAAAGCTGCTCATTCTATTTTCTGGTGCAAAATCTATTTCATTTCCTAACGGATGATAATAATCCATAAATGCAATATTTTTTTGTTGTAAAAAGATGCCTCCACGGGTGTTGTATTTAAACTCACCAAAATTACTTAAAGAAACATTTTGGTAAATTCTTGTAAATACAATATCATGATTTAAGTTTGAATTACTTGTTCCAAAAGCCTTTCTATATCCCAAAATTAATATTGGATATTTAGTGTTGCTAATATTGGCTCTAAAATTTGGGTAGCTCAAGTATTTGTTTCCAAAATTTATTCGTGTAGAAACTTCGGCAGTAATTATTTTATGAGGATTAAAGATAGCTGCAGTACTTATAGGATTTAATGGATTATTTGTTTGATAAACTCTATCTTTTTTAAAAAAAGAATAATCGGTAGTGTTAGTTAACGGTTTTCTATTAGCGTATTCTAATGAAGAATACAGATAAACACCATTGGCGATATCTTTAGAAAAATAAATTTTAGCAAAAGTCTTTTCATAAAACTTAGCAAAGTTTCGTTTATAGAATACCGAATAAATACTATTATCTCTATTTGAGATAGGATTTCTAGCATCAAATTGTTGAATTGTATTTCCGCCAGAAATACCTAATCTATCTTTCGTAATACTGTTCCATTTTTTTGTGAAATATAGAACAGGTCTAATTTTTTTGTCAGACAAACCGTAGCCGATGTCTGAGCCAATTGTCCACCAATTTCCTTTGTCATTTTTACGTTTAAAGAAATTAAAATTCACGGTTGTGTTAAATCCTTGAACTGTATTAAAACCTAAGTTGTCTATAATACCACTATAATTAAACCATTTTTTTTCAAATGTATTTCTTTTGGTGTAGCCTAAAATAGGTGAGGTAATTTTAAATCGATTTCTCTTACTATCAACAGAATCTAAATATTTTTTAGACTTTCGAATTGTTTTTATACTGTCTTTTAATTTATAATCGTTCGTTTCTTCTTTAGTTAGTGGAACAGATCGTAAATTATTCCAATACGCAGCATCTTTTTTAGTAGCATTTTCTTCGAAAGCTAAAATTTCGTTTCCAAAAGTTTTATCTGTAAAAGTTGGGTTAAAATTATAGTTTGAATATGCTGCCGAAAACCGACCATTTAAATAAAATCCTAAAGCCCCAACTTTAAAATCGATGGTTTGTAAAATAAGTGGCCAGGAAGTTGTTTTATGATCAAAATTATAATTTTGTTTAATATGTAAAACATCAATTCCAGGATTTCCAATTTGCGCTCCTGTTGCAGTTAGATCTGATCCGTAAATTGCCCAAGAATCTTCAACAACATATAAAAAACCTCCAAAAACCCGATCATTTTTTCGTTTAGGAATTAATTCAATTTTATTGATTAATCGTTTTTCTTTATCATAAAAACTACCTGTCAATTTATAGTTGTAATATGAAAAAGCATAATCAGAAATTGGAGAAAAAAGTTTAGATTCTGCAATCAGAACTTGATTTTCATATAAGTTAAAATTCACTTCTGCAGCCTGATTAAAAGAAATACCATTATCTCTTCCACTTACTTTAGAAGCAACAATAATCTCTTTAAATTTCTTTGGTTTTTTTAGCGAGGTAATTTTAGAAACTGTTTCAGAAAGATAGATGATTCCACTTCTGGTAGAATCTAATCCGCCACCTAAATCACCCAATTCTTGTCCCAATATTTTCTTTGGAGCATCTTTTATTTTAAACAACCCTCGAGAATAAAAATCTGCTGTATATTTCGATAAATTATTGGTGTTTTTTTCTTTTGATGAAATGACGTTTCTAATAATTTTAATGGCTGGGTTTTCTCCTGAAGTGATTGAGATTTCATCCAACATCATTTGCTCTTCCTCTAATTTTACATTTAATTGATGCGGAAATTTTTGAATATTAATCGTTTTTTTAAAGGTTTTATATCCTAAGAATTGAAAAACAATAGTATGTTTTCCTTTTTTGTTAATTGCTAATAGATATTCGCCATTATCATTGGAAGAAGTTCCTGTTAAAGAATTTTCTAAATAAATATTAACAAAGGATAAAGATTTATTTTTTGTATCGGTCACTTTTCCCTTTACTTGAGAAAAGGTCAGAAAAGAATTAAGGATACAAAAAAGTAAAGTGATTTTTTTCATAACTGGTTTGGTTGATAATTTGCAAACATACTTTATCTAAGAAAAAGCATTCTTTAAATTTTGTTAAACAAGATACAATAAAGTCTTAAATTTAATTTTTCATTTCTATTTGAAATATTAAGTATAATATTCCAATTTAATCAAAAAGCAAGCCAAAAGGTTAGGTTTTTTTTAGATTGTCGAATTTACAAAGCAGTTTTTTTAGAAGAAGAAGTATCATGAATAGAAAACTGGAGATATTTGTCCTTGGAATTGATTTTTAAAATTGCACCATGAAACATTTTTTTCAACCAAAAAATAATTGATTAGAAATTATAGAAGAAATTTTTGATAGAGTTTTTAATAAATCGGCAGTAATAAGAACAACATTTAAGACGCTAACCAGAAATGTTAAATTTTTAACAAAATAGTAATTTTTTTATTTTTTTTAACTTATTATTTTAATAAAAGATGTTTTCTTTGTTTTGCAAAAAAAAAATGAAAAATGAAATTATTTAAAACCCCACAGATTAAGACTGCTATATTATTTTCTATACTTTTTATTAGTTATTTTAATATTGTTCAACATGGATTTTCACAATCTACTGAGCGAACTGTCTATGGAAAAACCTTGTATCAAGGTTCTCCAATATCAGATGTAAATATTCTTATTGAAAATACCAATAGAATTGTAAAATCTGATAACAAAGGTAATTATAGTATAGAGGCTAAAATTGGAGAATCAATTAAATATAGTCATGTTTCTTTTAAGACAATTAAAATATTAGTAGAAGACATTACTTCTGAATTAATTATCAATCTTGTTCCTAAGAATAATAAATTAGACGAGGTTATTATAAAAGGTAAATCAACTTCTGGTAGAGAGGGTTATAATAATAGTTTAAATGCAGAAAAAGAATTTTCTACTTCGAGAGGAAAATTTAGCGCTAAAAAAGCCGGGTATGCAGTTTCTTTTGTAGATGGTAAAAAAATTGGAAGTTTATATTCAAATATCCAACAAGCATTAAATGGAAAGATACCTGGATATGTCTACGATCAAGTAACAGAAAAAGCATTTATGAGGGGTGTTGGTATGTCTATTAATAATGTTATACCAGTAGCATGGGAAGTAGATGGAGTTTTTACAAGTGACCCGCCAGTTGCATTAGATTTAGACCAAATAAGTAACGTCTATGCATTAAAAGGTCTTTCTGCCACCAACAAATATGGAACTTTAGGAGCTGGAGGTGTAATCGTTATAAAAACTTCATTAGGAAATTATAACCCGAAAGCCGCACAAGAGAAAGTAGCAGAAAAATATAGAAATCAAAATTTTTATGAAGATGATGCGGTTTCAGGCGATGTAACTACTTTGAGTAAATACGAAACCAAGTTGTTGACATTTAAAGATAAAGTGGCTGCAAAAAAATATTATTTAGAAGAATTAGAAGATAAGGTTGACTTTAATATTCAATTAGGTGTTGCAGAAAAATTTATTAAGCATTTTAAAGATCCACAAACGGGTTATTTGATATTTAATAACTTAACTGAGAAATATCAAAAAAATCCAGAAATTTTAAAAGCAATAGCATACCAAATGCAAGATCTTGGTTTAAAAAGAGATGCAATTAAATTGTATGAGAAAACTTATAGATTACGACCTAAGTATGCACAGTCTGTTAGAGACTTATCGAATGCATATATAGATAATGATCAGTATAGTAAAGCTTGGAGATTGTATATGAGTTATGTGTTAAAAGGCAACGACACAAATGATGAAGGTATTGGAGAAACAATCTATAACGAAATGGAGTGGATGTTTTTTAATAGAAAAAATCAAGCAGGAATAAAAAGAGCTTTTATTCCTAAAAATAAAGATGTAAAAGAGTTTAGTAAAGATGTAAGATTAGTATTTGAATGGAATACTTCTGAAGCAGAATTTGATATAGAATTTGTAAATCCAGACAAAAGGGTGTTTAAGTTTCAACATACCTTAACCGATAATCAAGAACTTATTAATAAAGAAAAAACCAAAGGATTTTCTAGTAAAGAGTTTTATATTGATGAATTAAATAAAGGAAACTGGTTAATAAACTTACAGTATTACGGAAATAAAAAAGTAGTACCAACATACTTTAAGGTAACTACATATTACAATTGGAGTAAACCAAATCAAAGTCAAAAAATTAAATTATTTAAACTTAATAATACCTACGATAAAGTTCAATTAATTAAACTTTAAAGTTAGTAAACGCTTCTTTATTAATGTTTGCTTTTCATTGAATAACATTATATTTGTTGGCTCTTAGAAATAATAATTTATGAGCAAATCTAGACAAAGAAGCGAAGCATTACTATATCACGCAAAACCAAAACCAGGTAAAATTGAGGTTGTACCTACAAAAAAATATGCGACTCAGCATGATTTGGCTTTGGCGTATTCACCAGGTGTTGCAGAACCATGTCTAGAAATAGCAAAAGATAAAAACAACGTTTACAAATACACTTCTAAAGGAAATTTAGTTGCTGTAATTTCTAACGGAACAGCTGTTTTAGGACTTGGTAACATTGGTCCTGAAGCTTCAAAACCTGTGATGGAAGGAAAAGGATTGCTTTTCAAAATTTTTGCAGATATTGATGTTTTTGATATTGAAGTTGATGCAACAGATGTAGATAAATTTGTGGAAACTGTTAAAGCAATTGCACCAACTTTTGGCGGAATTAATTTGGAAGATATTAAAGCTCCTGAGGCTTTTGAAATAGAAAGAAGGCTGAAAGAAGAGTTAGATATTCCTGTAATGCATGATGATCAGCACGGAACAGCAATTATTTCTGCTGCTGCACTAAAAAATGCCATTGAAATTACTGAAAAAAGTATTTCTAAAGTTAAAATAGTTGTTAATGGAGCTGGAGCTGCCGCTATTTCTTGTACCAGATTATATGTGAAATTAGGTGCAAAACTAGAGAACATCGTTATGTGTGATAGCAAAGGTGTGATTAGAAAAGATAGGGATAACTTAACGTCTCAAAAAGCAGAATTTGCTACTAATCAAGACTTAAACACATTAGAGGAGGCAATGCATAATGCAGATGTTTTTATTGGATTATCAGCTGCAGATGTAGTAACGCCTAAGATGTTATTATCTATGGCAAAAGATCCAATTGTGTTTGCAATGGCAAATCCAGACCCAGAAATAACCTATGATTTAGCCATAGATACAAGAGAGGATATTATAATGGCAACTGGAAGATCAGATCATCCTAACCAAGTAAACAATGTTCTTGGATTTCCGTTTATTTTTAGAGGTGCTTTAGATGTTAGAGCTACTAAGATTAATGAAGAAATGAAGATGGCTGCTGTACATGCATTAGCAGATTTAGCTAAAAAATCGGTACCAGAACAAGTCAATATTGTGTATGATGAGGTAAGTTTATCATTCGGAAAAGAATATATCATTCCAAAACCTTTTGATCCAAGGTTAATCTATGAAATTCCACCAGCAATTGCAAAAGCAGCAATGGATTCTGGAGTTGCGTTAGAGCCAATAACTGATTGGAAAAAGTACCGAGAAGAATTAATGGAACGTTCTGGTTCGGGAAGTAAAGAAATTAGATTAATTCATAATAGAGCAAAAAGAAAACCAAAAAGAGTTGTGTTTGCAGAAGCAGATCATTTAGATGTGTTAAAAGCTGCCCAAAGAATACATGATGAAAAACTTGGAAAACCAATTTTATTGGGAAGAAAAGAATTAATTCAAGAATTAAAAGAAGAAATAGGTTTTACAGCGAATGTGCCTATTATCGATCCAAAAACTGATGAAGAAAACGAGCGTAGAGATCGTTTTGGAGAAGCTTATTGGAAAAGACGTCAACGAAAAGGAAGAACTTTATCTGAAGCAAAAAAATTAATGCGAGAGCGAAATTATTTTGCAGCAATGATGGTTAATGAGGGTGAAGCAGATGCATTAATTACTGGGTATTCTAGACCGTATCCAACAGTGGTAAAGCCAATTTTAGAGCTAATTGAAAAAGACAAAGGTGTTTCTAAAGTTGCTGCGGCAAATATAATGTTAACAAAGCAGGGGCCTTTATTTTTAGCAGATACTACGATTAATATTAATCCTACAGCTAAAGATTTAGCAAAAATATCACAGTTAACATCTAAATTAGTTTCTATGTTTGGGATGAAACCAAACATTGCCATGTTATCGTTTTCTAATTTTGGATCTTCAAATACTGAAACTTCAAAAAAGATTAGAGAAGCAGTTTCATATATTCATAGACATTTTCCGAAAGTGGTTATAGATGGTGAAATTCAAGCAGATTTTGCCTTAAATTCAGAAATGTTAGCGAAGGAATTTCCGTTTTCTAAATTAAATGGTAAAAAAGTAAATGCGTTGATTTTCCCCAACTTAGAATCAGCAAACATTACTTATAAACTTTTAAAAGAAGTGAATAAAGCAGAGTCTATTGGACCTGTTATTTTAGGATTAAGTAAAGCCGTTCACGTATTGCAATTAGGAGCAAGTGTAGATGAAATGGTAAATATGGCGGCGTTAGCAGTAGTTGATGCGCAAGAAAGAGAAAAAAGAAGTAAATAATTGTTACATTAGTGCGCTTAAAATAAATAGATGATTACACAGGTTAGGGGGAAGCTGGTAGAAAAAAATCCAACGTATGCAGTTGTTGATTGTAATGGTGTTGGATATTTACTACATATATCGTTAAATACTTTTTCTAGTTTACCAGATACTGAAGCAGTTTTATTATACACACATTTATCAATAAGAGAAGATGCACACACACTTTTCGGATTTATTAATAAAACAGAAAGAGAAATTTTTAAATTTTTAATTTCTGTTTCGGGTGTTGGTCCAAGTATTGCAAGAACGATGTTATCTTCTATGACTTCAGAAGAAATTCAACAAGCAATTGCGTCGGAAAACGTTGCTGTTATTCAATCTGTAAAAGGAATCGGGGCTAAAACAGCCCAACGTGTTATTGTAGATTTAAAAGATAAAATCTTAAAAACCTTTGATTTTGATGAAGTTTCTGTGTCTGCAAGCAATACAAACAAAGAAGAAGCGTTATCTGCTTTAGAAGTTTTAGGGTTTGCAAGAAAGCAATCTGATAAAGTAATTACAACTATTTTAAAAGAAAACGCAGGTGCAACAGTAGAACAGCTGATTAAACTAGCATTAAAGAATTTATAAAATTGAGTAAATTTTTAAAACACATATTTTTAATATGCGCCTTTTTGGTGACTACATTTGCATTCTCACAAGCAGATGCTAAAAAAGATACACTAGCAGTAAAAAAAGATACCATAAAATTAAAGTATAACTTTAAACATGCTCAGAATGGTGGCTTATTTTTAAAAGATCCAGCGAAGTATGACATCATATTTGACAAGAACTTAAACAAATATGTATTGGTGGAAAAAATAGGAGATTACTATGCACGTAACCCTATTTTTATGTCACCTAGAGAATACGGAAAGTATCGTCTTCAACGAGACATGTTAGATTATTATAAATCTAAAGTAAGCGCAACAAATAGTAAGAAAAAAGGATCTAAAGCTGCACAAAGAAATTTATTACCAACCTATTATGTAAATTCAGATTTTTTTGAATCTATTTTTGGTGGAAATACGATAAAAGTTACACCAACTGGAAATTTAAATTTAAAACTTGGGTTTATTTATCAGAATACTGATAATCCACAGCTATCAGAAGAAAACAGAAGTAGTTTTACGTTTGATTTTGATCAACAAATTAATGCAAGTATTCAGGCTAAAGTTGGAAAACGATTAACTTTTACTGCAAATTACGATACGCAATCTACGTTTGATTTTCAAAATTTAGTAAAAGTAGAATTTACGCCAACAGAAGATGATATTCTGCAAGGATTTGAAGCTGGTAATGTTGCAATGCCAATTAAGAATTCGTTAATAAACGGAGCGCAAAGTTTATTTGGTGTAAAAACCCAATTAAAGTTTGGAAATACAAATATTACGGCAGTATTTTCTCAGCAAAACTCAGAAAGTAAAACTGTAACTGCAGAAGCGGGAGCATCTATTCAACCTTTTGAAATTAGAGCAACAGATTACGATAATGACCGACACTTTTTTCTTGGTCAATATTTTAGAGAAAATTACAAGCAGGCCTTAAGTCAATATCCGTTAATAAACAGTCCTATAAATATTACAAGAATTGAAGTTTGGATTACTAATAGAAATGCAAGTGTAGAAGATTTTAGAAGTATTGTTGCCTTTGCAGATATTGGTGAGTCTAAAAATGTTAATTTAGTAAGTACAAACGGTTCTATTCAAGCGACAAATCCACCAAGAGTAGGAGCAAATAATTTACCTGCAAACGAAGCAAATAATCTATCAACATTATTAGTACAGTCAGGTGGAATACGAGATGTTTCTTCAGTAAGTCAAACATTAGATCTTGGAGCTTTTCAAATGCAACAAGGAACAGATTATTCTTTGCTACAAAATGCAAGAAAATTAGAGCAAGATGAGTTTACGTTAAACCCGCAACTAGGATTTATTTCGTTAAACAGAAGATTAAATGATGGTGAAGTTTTAGCTGTTTCTTATGAATATACCGTTGTTGGTGCTTCAGGAGGAAATACTTCTTTTAAAGTTGGTGAATTTTCTAATGATGGAATTCAGGCTCCAGATAATTTAGCAGTAAAGTTATTACGTAGTGAAATTTTACAAACCAAAAGAGAAGTAGGTGGTGTTGATGTAGCATTTCCAACATGGAAATTAATGATGAAAAACGTATATGCATTAGGCGCTTTTCCGCTAACACAAGAAGGTTTTCGGTTTGAAATTCAATATAGAGATGATGAAACAGGTATTCCATCTAATACCTTGCAAAATGCTACAACACCTAATTTATCGATTGATCCATTAATACAAGTTTTTGGATTAGATCAATTAGATCAAAGTCAGTTTAAAACTGCTGATGGATTTTTTGATTATGTTGAAGGAATTACTGTAAATTCTCAAAACGGATATGTAATTTTTCCTGAACCAGAACCTTTTGGAGAAGATTTAGATAGTCAATTAACTACTCCAGATGACAAGAAAAAATATTTGTTTAACGAACTATATTTAAACACAAAAATTAACGTAAAAAACAATTTTCAGAATAAAGATAAATATTTATTAAAAGGATATTTTAAATCAGAAAATTCTGGCGGAATTCCTATTGGAGCATTTAATGTTCCTAGAGGTTCGGTAAAAGTAACCGCTGGCGGACGTCAATTAGTAGAAGGTGTTGATTATGTGGTAGATTATCAATTAGGAAGAGTTCAAATTATTGATCCAGGATTACAATCATCTGGAATACCTATTAATGTTTCTACAGAGAATAATTCAATTTTTAATCAACAAAGAAAAACATTTTTCGGAATTGATGTTGAGCATAAATTCTCAGATAATTTAGTTGTTGGAGGTACATTTTTAAATGTAAATGAAAGACCAATAACACCTAAAGTTAATTTTGGTGCAGAACCTATAGATAATACGATTTTAGGTTTGAATTTAGACTTTTCTAGAGACATGCCAATCTTTACTAAATGGGCAAATAAATTACCTTTTGTAGATACCGAAGTTGAGTCTAAAATATCTGTAAAAGCAGATATGGCATATTTAATTCCTGGGAGTCCAAGCGGTATTGATGTAGCCGGTGCAGCAACTTCATATGTAGATGATTTTGAAGCATCTCAAATTCCTATAAGTTTATTGTCGCCATTACAATGGTATAATGCAAGTACACCACAAAATCAAGCAAATACTTATAATGGAGCAAGTAACGATTTAAGCTATAATTTTAAACGATCTAGATTGGCTTGGTATAGCGTAGATCAGATATTTTATGGTGCTGGACAAACACCAAATAGTGTTGATGCAGATGAATTATCTAGAGCAGAAACAAGACAAATTAGTTTCCAAGAATTATTTCCAAATACACAATTAGATATCACTCAAAATACGTTAGTTAGAACCTTAGATTTAGCATATTTTCCAAGTGAAAGAGGTTCTTATAATTTTGATACTAGAAATAACACAGTTGATGGAAACGGTAACTTTTTAAATCCGCAAGATCAATGGGGTGGAATTATGCGCCCGTTAAATACTAATAACTTCGATCAAGCAAACGTAGAATATATTCAGTTTTGGATTATGGATCCATATGAAAATTATTCAATTACAGAAGAAGAAGGTTTACGACCTGGCGTTAATCCACAAGATCAAACAAATCAAGTAGGAGATTTATATATTAATTTAGGAAATGTATCTGAAGACATCAATAGAGATGGATTTAAAATGTATGAAAACGGATTACCTGCTGATGGTAATAAAATTGATAAATTAAATGTATTAGAGCCTAAAGATTTTAATGATAATCTTAAATGGGGATTTGTACCAATAAATCAATCTATAGTTTATGCTTTTGATGAAGATGATGCTGCAAGAGTGAATCAAGATGTTGGTTTTGATGGTTTAAATGATACGGAAGAAATTAATAAATATCAGAATCATCCATTAATTCCGAATTTTTCTAGGTTAGATCAAAACGATCCATCTAATGATAATTACCAGTTTTTTAGAGGAACTGAATTAGATAATGAAAATGCTTCAATCTTAAAGCGTTATAAAAAGTTTAATAATACACAAGGGAATTCGCCAACATCAAATCAATCACCAGAGGCGTTTCCAACATCAGCAAATACATATCCAGATGTAGAAGACATCAACAGAGATCAAACCATGAATACCGTAGAGAGTTATTTTGAATATAAAATCTCTATGAATAAAAGTGATTTGGTGGTAGGAAGAAATTTTGTTGTTGATGAAAAAACAACCACTGTTACTTTAGAAAACGGAGGAACTCAAAACACAAAATGGTATCAATTTAGAGTACCTGTAAGAAGTGGAACTCCAGTAAATGGCGTTTCAGATTTTAATAGCATTCGTTTTATAAGAATGTTTATGACGAATTTTAAAATGCCAGTTGTTTTACGTTTTGGAGAATTAGGTTTGGTTAGAGGAGATTGGAGACGTTACACTAGAACTTTAGATGAAAACATTGATCCTGATAGAGAATTAACACAACCAGAATTAAATGATTTTGAAGTAGGTGTTGTTAATATTGAACAAAATGAAAACAGGTATGTATTACCTCCTGGAATTGTTAGAGAACAATTACAAGGAACAACAACGATACAACAACAAAATGAACAATCGGTTTCTTTAAAAGTAAAAGATTTACCGTCTGATGGTATTAGAGCTATTTACAAAAACATTAGTGTAGATTTACGTAGATACAAGCAATTAAAAATGTTTGTGCATATGGAAGAAATCTTAAATTCTAATGTTGATAATACTGATTTACTTGCTATTATACGTTTAGGAACTGATTTAAATGATAACTTTTATCAATTAGAAATTCCACTTCAAAAATCTTCAGGAAGTTTATCTCCACTAGAAGTTTGGCCAGAAGCTAATAATTTAGATGCTGCACTAGAAGAGTTAGGTAAAGTAAAATTAGAAAGAGATGGTTTGGGTTTATTGCCAAATGAACTCTATACTTCAATAAATAATACAGATCCTTCAGGAGTTGTTATTAAAGTGAAAGGAAATCCAACCTTAGCACAATTAAGAACAATTATGTTAGGAGTAAAAAACCGTTCGTCACAAACTAAAAGTGCAGAAGTTTGGTTTAATGAGTTGAGGTCTGTTGGTTTTGATAACAAAGGTGGTTGGGCAGCAGTAATTAATGCTGATGCAAACTTTGCAGATGTTGCTAATGTTTCATTATCTGGTAGAATGCAAACCATAGGTTTTGGAAATGTAGAAGATAGAGTACAGCAACGTAGTTTAGACGAAACAAAACAATATACTGTTAATACTAGTTTAAATTTAGGAAAAATGTTTACGCCAAAAAAATGGGGTATTCAATTACCTATGAATTATAGTATTGGTGAAGAATTTATCAACCCAAAATTTGATCCACAATACCAAGATGTAAAATTAGAAGATGCAATAGATCAAAACCCAAACAGTAAATTTTCTAGTGATTATACTAAAAGAACAAGTATTAGTTTTAATAATGTTAAAAAGAATAGAAATCCGAACTCATCTAAAAAACCTAAGTTTTATGATGTAGAAAATGTGTCGGTTTCTTATGCATTTAATAAAGAAGAACATAGAGATTACAATATAGAACGTTACGAAAACAAGAGTGTTCGTGCATCGGCATCTTATAATTTTAGTTTTCCAGCAAAATCGTATGAACCGTTTAAAAAGTCAGACTTTTTTAAAGGAAAATATTGGAAGTTTATTAGAGATATTAATGTAAATCCTTTTCCAAAAACCTTTGCAGTAAATTCTACTATTAATAGAAATTTTACAGCGCAACGGTCAAGAAATTTAATTCAAGGATTAGCGGCACAACCAAGATTGGCGCAACGAAGATTTTTATTTGATTGGGATTATGCTATTGGTTTTGATTTAACAAAATCATTACAGTTTAACTTTAATGCGACTAATAGTTATATCTATGATGCATTTGGAAGTGGAGAAGAGTTAGAAATATTTGATAATTTCTTTAATACAGGGAATGCAAATAGGTATAATCAAAAGTTAAATGCTACTTATAAATTACCTTTAAATAAGATTCCTTATTTAGGTTTTTTAACTGCTGATTATGGGTATACCGCTGATTTTAATTGGGAAGCATCCTCTCAAGATACTTCTATCTCTGATAAAATCGGGAATGTTGTACAAAATGCAAACACACATAATTTAAACGCAAATATTAACTTTTCTAAGTTTTATAAAACTATTGGTTTAGATAAATTACTGACTAAGCGTTCTAAAAAGACAGCACCAAAAACACCTGGTTTACCATCTGTACCAGGTAAAGCAAAAACAGGAGTAAAGAAAAAGCAAAAAACTGGAGCAAAAATTTTAAAAGGATTGTATGATGTTATTACATCTGTAAAAACTGCAAAACTGAGTTATTCTGAAAATAACGGACAGTTTTTACCTGGTTACGGAGAGCAATTTGGTTTCTTAGGTGGACCAAGTACAAGTTTTGCTTTTGGTAGTCAAGTAGATATCAGAAATACAGCCTTACAAAATGGTTGGTTAATTACGCCGAGAGATACAATTTCTACGGCAGATCCAATCGCTAATGCTTATTTTAATAAAACGTACAGTAGAACACATTATAATAAGTTTGATTATAATCTAACTGTAAAACCTGTAAGAGATTTAAATATCGATTTAAGAGCCAATAGAATTAAAACAAGAGATTTATCTCAACAACTAGATATTATTAAAGATTATAGCGATCCAAGTAATTTAAATGGAGTAATAGACAGAAGTATTCCTGGATTAGAAACCGGAAACTTTAGTACTAGTTATTCTATGCTATCAACTGTTTTTTCTGATTCGGATGTTTTGTTTCAGAAAATGAAAGATAATAGAGTTGCTTTATCTTCAAGATTAGCTGTAGAAAATGGAATCGATATAAACGATCCTAATAATGTTGATGCTATTGATGGAACAATAAAAGGATTTGGAGCAAATAGTCAACAAGTATTAATGCCAGCATTTGTTGCTGCTTACTCTGGCGACAGTCCAAATTCTGTTAGTACTGGTTTATTTAAGAATATACCAATTCCAAACTGGACATTACGTTATAATGGATTCATGAAATTTAAATGGTTTAAGAAAAACTTTAGCACTTTTGTAGTGTCTCATGGTTATAAATCATCTTATACAGTAGCAAGTTTTACTAATAATTTACAATACGGTTTAGATACTAATAATCAACCAGTAAAAAATGCTGCGGGAGATTTTGAGCCAGAATTACTAATTTCTTCAGTAAGTTTAATTGATGAATTTTCGCCATTAATTAAAGTGGATATGAAAATGAAAAATTCAATTTCATTAAGAGGAGAAATCAAAAGAGATAGAGCGTTAACATTAAATTTTAATAATAGTACATTAACAGATATCAAAGGGACAGAATATGTTTTTGGAGTTGGTTATGTTATTAAAGACGTTAAATTTAGTACACGATTTACTGGGAAAAAAGAAACATTAAAAGGAGATATTAATTTACGCGCAGATGTTTCATTAAGAGATAATATTACCTTGATACGTTCGGTTGATTTAGACAATAATCAAGTAAGTGGTGGGCAAAATTTATTTTCAATAAAATTTACAGCAGATTACAGATTAAATAGTAATTTAACCGCATCGTTTTATTACAACCATCAATCGTCTAAGTATGCTATTTCAACAACATTCCCTAGACAATCGATAAACGCAGGATTTAATATAATTTATAACTTAGGAAACTAACAAAATAATAGATTAAGATGAATATTCCATCAGAATTAAAATACACAAAAGACCACGAATGGATTCTTATTGAAGATGATGTAGCAACAATTGGTATTACAGACTTTGCACAAAGTGAATTGGGTGATATTGTTTATGTAGATGTTGATACACTAGATGATACTGTTGAAGAAGGAGAAGTTTTTGGCTCTGTAGAAGCAGTAAAAACAGTGTCTGATTTATTTATGCCGTTAACAGGAGAAGTAATCGAATTTAATGAAGAATTAGAAGATGAACCAGAATCAGTAAATACAGATCCTTACGGTAAAGGTTGGATGATAAAAGTGAAAATTTCTGATACATCACAAATAGATGATTTAATTGATGCAGAAGCATATAAAAAGCTTATTGAAGGGTAGTATTGTATACTTTTCTATTGCAATTACTATTTTAATTGCAGTATTAAGTTTAGTAAAGATTCATCAACCATCTATCAAATTTACATATTTAGATAAAATTGAACATATAATAGCATATTTTGTACTTGCTATATGTTGGTTCTGTACAATTCATTTAAAAACAAAAAATAATTCTCTTAAGAAAACTGTTTTTTTTCTGTGTATTTCTTATGGCATACTTCTTGAGGTTCTTCAAGGAACTTTAACTTCATATAGAACAGCAGACTGGAAAGATATGATTGCAAATTCTATAGGAGTATTGATAGCTTTATTGATTTTTAACAAGTTTTTTCAAAAAAAATTAGTTAATTAACAATATCGTTTGTTTAAAACACAATAATTTAATTAAATTAGCAAACTATTAAAAACTTTTTAGGATGGAAATAAAGAAAAATCCAAAATCTAATTTGGAGAACTACAGTAAGATTTTTATGCAAATTGGTTTAGTCCTAGCGTTATTTGTAACCTATGCAGCCATTGAGCAAAAAACCTATGATAGAACTTTTGGTGACTTAGGAATGGCAAATATGTCTGATGAATTAGAGGAAGAAATTCCAATCACGGAGCGTATAGAACAACCAAAACCAAAAACTCCACCACCACCAGCTCCAGAAAAAATTGAAGTTGTTGAGGATGAAAAAGAAGTTGAAGAAACAGTAATTGAATCTACTGAAACTGATGAAACGGAAGCTGTTGAGGTTGAAGACATTGTAGAAGAAGAAGAAGAAGAAGAAATTGTTGGAGATGTAAACTTTATGGTTATTGAAAATGTACCAGTTTTTCCAGGATGTAAAGGAAGTAATACAGAGCTTAGAAAATGTTTTAGTAAAAAAGTACAAAAGCACTTTACTAGAAAATTTGATGCTGAGTTACCTAATGAATTAGGATTATCACCAGGAAGAAAAAGAGTTTCTATACAATTTGTAATTGATAGAAGTGGAAAAGTAACTAACATTATGGCTAGAGCACCACACCCAAAAATTAAGAAAGAAGTTCTTAAGGTGATGAATAAACTACCAAAAATGACACCAGGGAAACAACGTGGAAAACCAGTAGGAGTTAAATACGCAATTCCTTTTACTTTAATTGTAGAATAAATTTCGTTAAAACATATACGAAACCCAACCTAACGGTTGGGTTTTTTTATTGGCATACTTTTTGGATTAACATAATTTTAACATTAAAAAAATATAATTATGAAAGCAAAAAAAAAGTATCAAAGAAAACAATTAGAAAAGTATTCTGCTGTTTTTATGCAGTTAGGACTAGTATTAGCTCTTTTTATAGTGTATGTTACCCTAGAGCATAAAACATTATTTAAACAGATTTCTCCTACTATTTCTGAAAGGATTCACAAAGAAGATTTTATTCCTATAGATAACCCTATAATTATTAAAACAGATAACCCAAAAGTAACTAAGCCTAAAAAAATAAAACCTCAAATTTTAGATATAATAACAAAAGGAGATGATATTAAATTTGAAGATATTATTGATATACCTACCGATAATGATATTCCAGAAATAATTAATGCTGATGACATAGTAGAAATAATTGAGCCGCCTGTTATTGATAATGATATCCCTTATATGTTAGTAGAGTAAACACCAATATATAAAGGCTGCGAAGGTTTATCGGAAATAGAAAACAAAAAATGTTTCGATAAAAAAGTAAAAAAACATATTCAAAGAAAGTTTAATATAGAAATGGCAGAAAACCTAGGTTTAGCATCAGGAAAATATAGAATACAAACAGAATTTATAATTGATAAACAAGGAAATGTGGTCGATGTAAAAGTAAGAGCACCACATATAAAATTAAAGAAAGAAGCTAAAAAACTAGTTCAATTATTTCCTAAGTTTACTCCCGGAAAAATGCAAACAAAACCAGTAAAAGTAAAATACAATCTTCCAATTACTTTTATGATTCAATAATTATAAACCCAACTTTTTAAGTTGGGTTTTTCATTTACCTTTCTAAATCAATAAATAATTGTATTTTCACGCTAAATCTTTTTGATTGGTAATGAACGATTATTTTGCGCATGAAACAGCAGTTATAGATGATAATTGCACCATAAAAAACGGAACAAAAATCTGGCATTTTAGTCATATTATGTCTAATTGTGTGATTGGAGAAAATTGCAATATTGGTCAGAATGTAGTGGTTTCTCCAGAAGTAGTTTTAGGAAATAATGTTAAAGTTCAGAATAACGTATCAATTTATACAGGCGTTATTTGTGAGGATGATGTTTTTTTAGGACCATCAATGGTTTTTACAAATGTTATCAATCCTAGAAGTGCTATCAAAAGAAGAGATCAATATTTAAAAACAAAAGTAAAAAAAGGCGCAAGTATTGGTGCAAATGCAACTATTGTTTGCGGAAATGATATTGGAGAATATGCATTTATAGGTGCAGGAGCCGTAGTAGTAAAAGAAGTAAAACCATTTGCGCTCGTTGTTGGAAATCCATCAAAGCAAATTGGTTGGATAAGTGAATATGGGCATCGGTTAGAATTTGATGAAAAAGGAATGGCAATTTGCCCAGAATCAAAAGATACATATCAATTAATAGAAGAAAAAGTAAGTAAGTTATAATGAAAAAATTATGTCTTTTTTTAGTGTTATTTTTTACACTGGTTTCTTATAGTCAATCAGAAAAATTTCCTGTTTTTGATGCTTGTAGAGGTTCATCACAAACTGCATTAAAAAATTGTTTTTTAAAACAAACTAAAGAAACTTTTTTCTCAGAATTTATTGTGCCACCAATTTTATTAAATGAAAATTATCGTGGAGTTGTCAATGTTATTTTTCTAGTAAATTCAGACGGAACTTTTAATTATATCTATGCAAATTCACCTTATAAAGAACTAAAGACAGAATTAAAAAGAACCTTTAAAAGATTTCCAGAAATACAACCAGCAACTTATAATAATCATAATATAGAAATGAGGTTTGCATTACCGCTTGTATTTCCATATTCAGAAAATTCAGTCAAAGTTGTAACCGAAGACGAAGTAGAAACAACAACAAATTATCAATCGGAAAAAAAAGATATTAGAGAGGTTGTTGATACTAGTATAGAAACAGATTCTATATTTCTACAAGTTAACAGTCAATTGAATATTCCGTTTGTACATCAGAAATATGTAGATTATGAATTTGCTTTACATAAATCTAGTGGAACACATACAGCTTCAAAACCCTATTTATATAGTGAAATTTCAAAACATTTTGATATTGCAGCCGAGAAAAGGCAATTTTTAAAACCCGAAATGAATTCTTGGTGGGGTAAAAAATTATGGAACGAACACTTATTGCAGATAAAACATCAAGATTATTGGTTTACAATTGATGCATTATTAGACGTACAATTAGGAAAAGATAATTCTAATGTTGCCTATACATTTAATAATACAAGAGTATTTAATGCTAATGGAGGTTTTGGTAATAATTTTTCATTTTCTGCAACGATTTATGAAAGTCAAGGACGATTTGCTGAATATGTTAATAATTATATAGGTAATAAATCAGGACTTTTTAAACCAGCTTTTTCTGAAGGTTTAGTTCCAGGAAGAGGAAAAGCTAAAGGTTTTAAAGCAGATGCATTTGATTACCCTGTTGCAGAAGGATATTTATCCTTTACACCAACAAAATATATGAATTTCCAGTTTGGACACGGAAAGAATTTTATAGGTGATGGATATCGATCTTTTTTACTATCAGATGTTAGCGCACCATCATTATATTTAAAAATGAAGGTAGATTTCTGGAAGTTTCAGTATACAAACGTTTGGCTTTGGGGAAGAGATGTAAGGGCGCCAGCTGTAATAAATAATGAACACGCACGAAAATATATTGCTGCACATTATTTAAGTATTAATATTACTGATAGGTTGAATATCGGATTATTTGAAACGGCTATTTCTGCTGGACAAAATGGATTTGATGCAGGGTTTTTAAATCCAATAATTTTTTACCGAGCTGTTGAGTTTAATAGAGGTGAAGATTCTGGAAATGCAATGGTAGGATTAACAACTAAATATAAGTTAAACGATAATATTTCTTTATATTCTCAATTAGTTATTGATGAATTTTCCGTTGGAAACTTAGGAAATTTATCAGATTGGAGAAATAAGTTTGCGCTTCAATTTGGAGCAAAATATTTTGATGCTTTTGGTGTAGAGAATTTATTTTTACAAGGGGAATTTAATACCGCTAGACCTTATACTTTTGCGCATAGAAGTCCAGTTTTAAATTACGCACATTATAGTCAACCACTAGGTCATTTATGGGGTTCAAACTTCTGGGAAGTTATTGGAATAGCTCGTTATAAGAAAGATAGATGGAGTGGTTTCGGAAAGGTTATTTTAGGAAAAAAAGGATTTGATTTAGATGAAACAGTAAGTTATGGTGGAAATATTTATCAATCTTATGATAATAGGTTTAGCGATACCAATAACTCTTTAGCACAAGGAAATACAGCAATAATATTACATATTGATACACAAGTAAATTATCTTTTAAATCCAGCTAATGGTTTAAGTTTATTTTCTGGGCTTTCTTATAGAAAGTTAACATCAGATATTGCTTTAGCCAGAATAACACCAGGAAATAATCTTTGGTTTACAGTTGGATTAAGAGCAGAATTATTTAATTGGTATTTTGACTTTTAAGAATTGTAAAGACTTTTTTTTATAAAAAATAAAAAGTATCTTTGAGTGTGGTTAATTTATTAACCACATTCTTTTTCTTTTTCATAGCAATTTCCCACTTTATTTAATTAAAGTGGGTTTTTATTTTCTACCAAAATCTGCAGGAATTTCTCCCCAAGCTTTTGTTTCCCATTTCAAAATTGGATTTGTGTATGTATTTTCGTTGAGCCATTTTTCAGCTCTTTTTATCAATTCCAATAAATCTTTGTTGGAAGCATCAAAGACAATATTAGTCCTACATTGTTTCTTTTTTACCCAACTCATGGCAATTTTTGAATCGGAATAAATAGGAGTTGAAGTATTGTTTTTACTTTTTAATAAGGCAATTCCGTGCACTAAAGCTAAAAACTCACCAATATTATTAGTACCTTTTTTAAAAGGTCCTTTAATAAAAATTTGTTTTTTGTTATGGGTTAAAACACCTCTATACTCCATTTTACCAGGGTTTCCTGCACAAGCAGCATCAACAGATATACTTTCTAAAATAGGAGAACCATATGCAGCTTTTTCTGTAGCAGTTAGTGTTACTTTCTTTGTGTTTTTCCCTTTATAATCGATGTAGTTTTTTTTAAGAGCATCTTCTGCTTCTTTCTTATTTATAAAAGATTTGTATTGGGCACCTTCAAAACCATCTATTTGTTTTTTGCAATCATTCCAAGACGTAAAAACTCCTTTTTTACGACCCTTCCAAACTACATAAAACTTTTTTTTAGCCATTTTTTAAAATTACTTTTTCAATAATTTTTGGAAAGTACTTATACTCTAATTTGTGAATTTTTTTTGCAATATCTTCTGGAGTATCATTTGCATAAATAGATGTTTTTGCTTGAAAAATAATTGCGCCTTCATCATAATTTTCATTTACATAATGAATTGTGATACCAGATTCTTTATCATTATTCTTTTTTACCGCTTTATGAACATTCATTCCATACATTCCTTTTCCACCATAATTAGGTAACAACGCAGGATGAATATTAATGATTTTATTAGGGAAAGCTTCTACTATTTTTGATGGTATTTTCCATAAAAACCCTGCAAGTATTATGTAATCAGCCTCTGTTTTTAATAGGTTTAGTACGCTGTCAGTAATTGAAAATGCATTTTTGTCAAAATGTAAATGATTGATTTTTAGATTTTTACACTTATCTATAACTTTGGCATGTTCATTGTTAGTTAGCACTTTGGTAACCAGAATAGTTTCAGATGATTGAAAGTACTTAATAATATTTTCAGCATTGGTGCCAGAACCAGAAGCAAAAATCACAATACGTTTCATATTTTTCAAACTATTTTATGGGTACAAAAAAAAGAATTATTATTAACAATAATGGGTTCTAAGAAGAAAGATTAAACATTTTTCTTTACATTGGGATTCATTTTTCGAGTAAATACTAGATTAAATTGATAAAATTGGTATTTTTGCCTCGATTTTAAATTTAAAAATTAGAAAATTATGTCAGACATTGCATCAAGAGTAAAAGCGATTATCGTAGACAAACTAGGAGTAGACGATAACGAAGTAACTTCAGAAGCTAGCTTCACTAACGATTTAGGAGCAGATTCTTTAGATACTGTTGAGTTAATTATGGAATTCGAAAAAGAATTTGATATTCAAATTCCAGACGATCAAGCAGAAAATATTGGAACTGTTGGTCAAGCAGTTAGCTATATAGAAGAAGCAAAAAAGTAATATTTATATGCAATTAAAACGAGTTGTAGTCACTGGACTTGGTGCATTAACACCAATTGGTAACAATATTGAAGAATATTGGAATAACTTAGTTAACGGAGTTAGCGGGTCTGCACCAATTACACATTTTGATGCTACCAAGTTCAAGACTCGTTTTGCATGTGAAGTTAAAAACTTTACTGTGAATGATTTTATTCACAGGAAAGAAGCTCGTAAAATGGATAAATTTACGCAGTATGCTGTTGTTGCTTCCGATGAAGCAATTGCTGATGCTGAGTTTGATTTAGACAAACTTAATAAATTACGAGTAGGCGTAATTTGGGGAGCAGGAATTGGTGGATTAGAAACTTTTCAGAACGAAGCTATAAATTATGGTGCTGGAGACGGAACACCAAGATTTAACCCTTTCTTTATTCCAAAAATGATTGCAGATATAGCGCCAGGACATATTTCTATAAAAAATGGATTTATGGGGCCTAACTTTACTACCGTATCTGCTTGTGCATCATCTGCAAATGCAATGATTGATGCGCTAAATTATATTAGATTAGGACATTGTGATGTTATTGTAACTGGTGGCTCGGAAGCTGCGGTTGCCATTTCAGGAATCGGTGGTTTTAATGCCTTACAAGCTTTATCAACAAGAAATGAAAGTCCAGAAACGGCATCAAGACCTTTTGATGCAGAACGTGATGGTTTTGTTTTAGGTGAAGGTGCAGGTGCTATTATTTTAGAAGAATACGAGCACGCAAAAGCACGAGGTGCAAAAATCTATGCAGAAGTTATTGGAGGCGGAATGTCTTCTGATGCACATCATATTACCGCACCACATCCAGAAGGAATAGGTGTAATTGCTGTGATGAAAAACTGTTTAGAAAACGCTGGAATTAATCCAGAAGATGTAGATCATATTAATACACATGGAACTTCGACACCATTAGGTGATGTAGCAGAATTAAAAGCTATTTCTGAAGTTTTTGGAGATCACGCAAAGAATATCAATATAAACTCTACAAAATCAATGACAGGTCATTTGTTGGGTGCTGCTGGTGCAATTGAA
The DNA here is from genome assembly GCF_007827455.1 of Lutibacter sp. Hel_I_33_5. Taxonomy (NCBI): domain Bacteria; kingdom Pseudomonadati; phylum Bacteroidota; class Flavobacteriia; order Flavobacteriales; family Flavobacteriaceae; genus Lutibacter; species Lutibacter sp. Hel_I_33_5. The sequence goes on along the minus strand of NZ_VISM01000001.1, from coordinate 1,982,537 downwards.
TCTATTGCTTCCATTTTAGCTATGAAACATGGAATTATTCCACCAACAATTAATCATGCTACTATTGATGAAAAAATCAATCCAGATTTAAACCTTACGTTAAATAAAGCTCAAAAGCGAGAAGTTAACATTGCTATGAGTAATACTTTTGGTTTTGGAGGACATAATGCTTGTGTAGCCTTTAAAAAATTAGAGGAATAACATATGAATTATCTTCGTAGAATTGTAAAACCTCAGAATAAAGAAGATGAGGAATTCTATTATAAGATAAAAGAACTTCTCAATTTTAAACCCATAAAATTATCACATTACAAAAAGGCGTTTACACATCGTTCTGTAAAAATGGTTGATAAAAAAGGGATCCCAATAAATTACGAAAGACTAGAATTCTTAGGTGATGCCATGTTGGGTTCTGTAATTGCTTCTTATCTTTATCAAAAAGTACCAAATGGTACAGAAGGATACTTAACTCAAATGCGATCTAAAGTTGTAAGTAGAGAACATCTAAATGAGTTAGGAAAAGATTTAGAGTTAATAAAATATGTAAAAAGTAATATTGACAGTAGAAATATTGGAGATAACATTCATGGAAATATTTTCGAATCGCTTGTTGGAGCAATTTATTTAGATAGAGGTTATAATTATTGTAAGCAATTTATTTATGATAAAGTAATTGTGCCTTATGTTGATATAGAAAAACTAGAAGGAAAAATTACCAGTTATAAAGGATTGATTATTGAATGGTGTCAGAAACAAAAAAAGAAATATTCCTTTGATACCTATGAAGATACAGGAAATCAAGCTATAAAACACTTTAGTGTAAAAGTTAGTATTGATGGAGAATTAATTGCAAAAGGAAGAGCAAAATCTAAGAAAAAAGCTGAAGAGCAAGCATCTAAAAGAGTGTATTATACATTTCAGCATTTAATTACTAATTCTTAAACACTCCCGATAACGTTTTCGTTATTTTTTTAACACGTTTGCTAAACAATGTTTAATTTAGCTAGTTATAAAGCTAAATAAAGGTTACCGTTTTTATGCAAGTACATTCTTTAGATTTTAATGATTTTCAAGAAGATTCGTACACATTAATTGGTGTTCATACAACATTAGAAGATTACAAACTTGCTTATTTATTGAATCAGAATTTAAGAACAAATTTTAATAGAGCTGATTATAATTTAGATTTTGAAAGTGAAAAGAACAATGCATCATTTTCTGTTTACAATTATACAAATCAGCAATACGATTTCGATTGGTTTTTAATCGCAAATAGCTTTAAACAAGAAAATATAAAATCAACAAACGAAGTATTATTTGATAGTGAAATAACTACGTATTTAATTCCAGAGAAAAAAAAAGTAGATTATTTTATTAAAATTATTGGCGATGTAGAGTATAGTTATATTTCTAAAACTATAGATGCAATTCAAAATATTAGTCAAGTAATAACCTCATACACAATAGATTCAACAACATTAAAGTCTAAAGACTTTTTAATTTTTTAATATGCCTCATAACAAAAAGACTAAAATAGTAGCTACATTAGGACCAGCAACAAATACGAAAGAAATTTTATTTGATTTAGCAAATACTGGTGTAAATGTTTTTAGAATTAACTTTTCACATGCAGATTATGACGATGTAAAAGAAAAGGTAAAAATCATTAGAGAAATTAATGAAGAGAATAATTTTAATGTAGCCATTTTAGGTGATTTACAAGGTCCAAAACTTAGAGTAGGAGTGATGGAAGATGGGGTTATTTTAAATGATGGAGACACATTTACTTTTACTACAGAGCAATGTATTGGAACAAATGAAAAGGCTTTTATGACCTATCAACGATTTCCAAAGGATGTAAAAGTTGGAGAACAAATATTAGTTGATGATGGTAAATTATTATTTGAAGTAATTTCTACCAATAAAGAAACAGAAGTTGTTACCAGAGTTATTGATGGAGGGCCTTTAAATTCTAAAAAAGGAGTGAATCTTCCTAATACAGCAATTTCTTTACCAGCTCTAACCGATAAAGATAAAAAAGATGCTGTTTTTGCTTTAGAGCAGCAAGTAGATTGGATTGCTTTATCATTTGTAAGAACTCCTGAAGATTTAAGAATGTTACGCGATTTAATTGCATTGCATTCTGATTATAGAGTTCCTGTAATTGCTAAAATTGAAAAACCTGAAGCTGTAGAAAATATTGATGCTTTAATTCCGTATTGCGATGGATTAATGGTTGCTCGTGGAGATTTAGGGGTAGAAATTCCGATGCAAGAAGTTCCATTAATACAGAAAATGTTAGTGATGCGTGCTAAAAAAGCAAGAATTCCTGTAATTATTGCTACGCAAATGATGGAAACCATGATTGAAAATTCTGTTCCAACTAGAGCAGAAGTTAATGATGTTGCCAATTCTATTATGGATGGTGCAGATGCAGTAATGTTATCTGGAGAAACTTCGGTTGGTAAACATCCTATAAAAGTGATTAGAAAGATGACTGAAATTATTGGAAGCGTAGAAATGTCTCCATTAATTCAATTATCACATAAACCACCACATATTAGAACCAATAGATTTATTACTAAATCGGTTTGTTATCATGCTGCCTTAATGGCAAATGACACGAATGCAGCAGCAATATCAACCCTAACAAATAGTGGTTATACAGCATTTCAAATTTCAGCTTGGCGTCCAAAATCTCATGTATTAGCATTTTCATCAGAAAGAAGAATTTTAGGAAAACTAAACTTGCTTTGGGGTGTTAAAGCTTTTTATTATGATAAAAACTTAAGTACAGACGATACTGTTGTTGACATTAATAAAATTGCCAAAGAAAAAGGTTTTGTAAAACCAGGTGAATTAATGATTAACTTAACGTCTATGCCAGTTGAAGCAAAAGGGATGGTGAATACCCTACGTGTTTCTGAAGTTGATTAAAAGGTTAGTTTTTGTACGCAAATAATAGCATCATTTGTTACAAAAGGCATTGGCATCATTTCTTCATTTCTTGGACGGAAATTAAACGCAGGATTTTTTAACAAATCATAAGATATCTCATTCATTAGTATAGTTGGATTAACCATCTTGTCAAATGAAAGTGATAGATGTATTTGTTTATCAGAATTTCCTAAATGATAGATCAGAAAAGACTTGTTTTCTTTTGTTAACGGTTTTTTATCGTTTAAATAAATTCCGTTTGCACAAATAGAAGTAAATGTTACTTTTCCTTCAGTTTTTAATTCAATTTTATGAACCTTTCTTTGGGGTGTGATTATCAAATCTAATACTCTTTCTTCTCCAATTAGTGTATCAATTTGCGTGGTAATTAGTGCGCTAGCAATATTTCTATTTTCAGTTTTTTTGATATAATTAAAACGAGTGTTATACTTGCTTTTTGTCTCCGCATTATTCTTTTTTTCAGTTGATGGGTTTTCTCCGAAAATTTGTTCTGTATATGCGTCTATTTTTTTATTATATGTGCCAAAAGAGGCAGAATTAGTATCGTTATTTTGTATATAAACCAAACTATTAGGTTTCTTTTTATCAACTGAAAAACCACTGTTATACGTTGCCATTCCGAAGAATATAATTGTTAAGAAACCGAATATAGTTTGTAACCTGTTTTTTCTTTTTTTCTGATGAAAAATTGGGAATATCAATCCAAAAATTAGCACAATAAAAATGGCTGAAATAAATAAGTTTTTTAAACCTAAACCAACAGGAAATAACTTTACCATTGGTGCAAAAATATAGATAGTTGGAATAGAAAGAATAGCAAATAAAATAGGTTTAGATTTTTCTTTAAGACTCATAAAAACAAGAATCGATAAAATCAATAAAGCACAAAAAATAGGGATAATAAAAAATCCGGCACCGGGTAAATAAAATAATACTAAGGCATTAATAATAATCCAAAAAGTTATTGGAGCGATTAATAAATCAGTTGTTTTTTGTTCTTTAAAAAATCGGTTGTAAATTTTAAATAGTATCCAAAGGTTTAAAAAGCTAAAGGCAATAATATATTGATATCCGTTATAGGTAAACCCATGTAGCATGTCTTGATAATGCGGATGAATTATTAATAACAATCTCCATAAACCAAATGAAATTCCAACACATAGTATTAATGATAAAAGAAATGCTAAAAATCCTTTTCCGATCCCAGAAAGTGAAAATTTGTTTAATGAGATTCCAAAAAATAATAAAACAAAAAACAATAGTATTGCAGCAATTAATAAGTAGTTAATCCAAGAAAAAGGAAAGGTTAAAAGCCCTTTAAAAGGAAAGTTTACATACACATAATCTTCATTACTGTTTAGATTGCTTAGGTCGGAATTTGAAAAATAGTTAAGAGTAGTTTCTAGATAATCTGCTTGATGTAGTAATGATTCTCTATCCAATCTTTCATAAGAATCTTGCGCTGTATGATAATCAAAATGATCTCCAATAAAGGCAAAATTAAATCCGTTAATATCCCCCTGTTCTCTAAAAACTGTTAAATCTGTATCATTGGGCAGCATTTTATAAACACTGTACATTAATGAATTTGCAGCAGGGTAATTAGGTTTTGCCTCTAAAAACTCCTGAATAAGTGAACTGTTTTTACCATTAGTTTCCATCAACATATAACTTGCACCGCCGCTTCCTCTTGCTTCAAAATTTAATACCAAACCAACATCTTTTGCCCAATCATGTTTGGTTACAAATGCTTTTGCTCCTAACAAGCCTAATTCTTCAGCATCAGAAATAAGAATGATTATATCATTTTTTGGTTGTTGATTCTTTGCTAAAAAAGCTCTAATTCCTTCTAATATTGTCACTACCCCAGAACCAGCATCACTTGCTCCTAAAGAAGAATGTTGACTAGAATCGTAATGTGTTAAAAGGAGTAATGCTTTTCCGCTCTCAGAACCTTTAATTCTGGCAATAATATTTTCGGTTGTCGTTACTGCTAACCACTTTTCGTTTGAGGCAACTTGTTTTTGAATCTGTGTTTCTAACCCTAATTTTTCTAATTCGTTTACTAAATATTTTTGAACGATTGTATGTTCATCAGATCCAACATGATGCGCTTTTTGAGTAATTTTTTTTAGATGATGTAATGCATTATTTAAAGAAAATGTAGTTTTATCTGTAGATTCATTATAAGATGATAACGAAGGTTTCATGTCAGAAAAACCCCAATAGATTGTTGCGATTATAATGAATATTGATATAAGTTTTGAAGCGAATTTCATTCGTAAATATTTTATATAAAAGTAATGAATTTAAAAAAAGTACTTCAAACATTGTTATAAACAGCCTAAAATCAGTAACTTTAGTTACAATAAAAACTATATATTATGGGGATAATTAACTTTCAAGGAAAAAGAGACGCATCGCAAGGGAAACAAAGTGAACCTATTTTAGTGTCTGATTATATGACAAAAAAACTGATTACTTTTAAAGCTGAAGACCCTATAGATCATGTAATTAGCACGCTTATTAATAACAAAATTTCTGGTGGACCTGTTGTAAACGATAAGAATGAATTAGTTGGAATAATTTCTGAAACCGATTGTATAAAGCACATTTCTGATAGCAAATACTACAATATGCCAATGGATAGTGACAATACGGTTGGTAAAAACATGAATACAAAAGTTGATACTATTGATAAAAACATGAATGTTTTTGATGCTGCAAATAAGTTTATCAATTCTAGAAGAAGACGTTTTCCAGTAGTAGAAAACGGTAAATTAATAGGTCAAATTAGTCAGAAAGATGTATTAAAAGCTGCCATGAAATTAAGCGGAACTACTTGGTAATTTTTATCCCAAATTGGGTAAATCTGTAATAATAATTTTTTGTTTATCAGAAGCTTCTAAGGCTGCAATTTTAGAATAAGAATATCCTTCTATAGGTTCTTTTATACTTTTCCATTTTGCAATTCCTGCTACAGTTATCTGTTCACCAACTTCAATAATTGCTTCAGTAAATCGCAAAGATTTATTGAAACCAAGAAAACCTTCACTTTTAATGTCATAATAATCTAATAACGCTTTAAATTTCGGATTCGGGTCATTAAAAGTACCTGATGATGTATTTTTATCAATGACTAAATGACTTTTAAAATTTTTAGGAAAATCAATAGGTTTAACCATTACATAATCTCCATTTTGTTCAATAAAGAAGTTTTGAAATTTTTCTTCTTTTACAATTGTATCCCAATATGAACTTTTACCACTATTCTTTTCTTGTTCAATTTTTATTGTATAAAAAATACATTTTCTTTTACTATAAGGAGCAATCAGGGGTTCTTTTACATGTAATGCTTTACCTGTAATTTTAGTAAACTCATTGGTTCTTATACTGCCAATAGATTTTTTTGGCAACTTTTTTAATACCCTAATAATAACTTGCTTGTTACTGAAATAGTAATACAAAATTGCGCAGATAATTATTACACTTATAATCAATATTGGAAATAAGTATTCAGAAATATTAATTTGGAATAATAGCAATTTAATTGTCTTTTTTAATTAATAAATAGAGTTCGTTTTCTAGAATTAAATATCCTTGGTCGTAAATATAGTAATATACATTACCTGTTTTTGTGGTGTAGATTGATGTAAAAAACTGGAAGTCGAAACCATGATCAAATAGCTTCCTTCTAGATACTTTTGTTTTTCCAGAAGGATTTAATTCGGTTAATATTTTATAGTTTTTCCGTAACCTATTATTAGTATTTCTAATTAAGTTTTTACTTTCTTTATTTACTTTGTTATTGTAGGCATTTCTACAATAATCTGAACAGAACTTTTTATCTATCCTGCCAACAACTTTATCCGAACATTCTAAACATTTTCTATCACTCATAGTTTTCTTTAGTAAGTTCATACCAATTCACATCCACCCCTTTAAATTCAAATTCGTTGACAAATTGTAATCCTATTTTTTGTAAAATTTTATTCGAACCTATATTTTCTATATCTGCTGCTCCGTAAATTGTGTTGTATTTCATGGTAGTAAAACCATATTCTAAACAAGCTTTTGCAGATTCATATCCATATCCTTTTCCCCAATATTTAGGAATAAATCGATAACCAATATCAACAAAATCTGTAAATCCGTTTAGTGCTTCTTTTTCTCCGACATTCAGTTTTAAACCAGACCAACCTATAAAATCTCCAGTCGATTTTTCTATACAGGCAAAACGCCCAATTCCTAATTCTTGATATTGTTGTCTTATAAAATTGAGATTCTTTTTTGCTTGTTCTAAACTTTTTATCGGCTTTTTCCCTAAATATTTATGTACTTCAACATTAGAATCTAAGGTAAACATTCCTTCAATATCTGTATCTAAGACCTCTCTTAAAATTAACCGTTCTGTTTCTAAATAAAACTTCATGTTTATAACTATTTGATTACAAATATATTAAAAATAATTAAACGACAACATTCGTTTACAAACGAAAACAAGTATTTAACAACCATTTTAAATTTTTATCATGTTTCATCTTTGCAATGTCAAAACGAATTGACAATTTATAAATCATTAAAACTTATCTTATGAATACGTTAAGAAACAAAGTACAGTTAATTGGAAACTTAGGAAACAATCCAGAAATCATCACTTTAGAGAGTGGAAAAAAATTAGCAAAATTTTCTATTGCTACAAATGAAAGTTATAAAAATGCGCAAGGTGAAAAAATAACCGACACACAATGGCACAATGTAGTTGCCTGGAATAAAACAGCAGAAATCATAGAAAAATATCTAGAAAAAGGAAATGAAGTTGCTATTGAAGGAAAATTAACTTCTAGATCTTATGAAACTAAAGAAGGAGAAAAGAGATATGTTACTGAGGTAGTTTGTAATGAACTTTTGATGCTGGGTAATAAATAAGTGGGAATATTGCTGTGATGAAAAGCCGCTAATTAGCGGCTTTTTTTAACTTATTTGTTCTCCATTCCTAATAGCTTGTTGAGGCTCAACAAAAGCTAATTTTCCATCAGGAGTATCGGTCATTAAAATCATTCCTTGACTTTCTACACCACGTAATTTTCTCGGAGCTAAATTACATAAAACTGTTACTTGTTGTCCGATAATTTCTTCAGGAGAAAAACTTTCTGCAATTCCAGAAACAATGGTTCTAACATCAATTCCAACATCTACTTTTAATTGCAATAACTTTTTAGTTTTCGGAACTTTAGTTGCTTCTAAAATAGTACCAACTCTAATATCTAGTTTTGTAAAATCATCAAACTCTATGGTTTCTTTTTGCGGTTCTACAACTTTATTTTCTTGTTCGTTGGCTAATTTTGTTGCTTCTAATTTCGCTAATTGAGCTTCAATTGTTTTGTCTTCTATTTTAGAAAACAACAATTCTGCTTTGTTTAATTGATGATCTGCTGGAATTAAAACAGCTTTTTCAGAAACGTCTTTCCACCTAAGACCTCTCGACTGCGCTCGAGGTGACAGGTTAAGGATTGATTTTAACTTATCTGAAGTAAAGGGTAAAAAAGGCTCAGAAACTACTGCTAAAGCAGCAGAAATTTGCAAAGCAACATACATAATTGTTTTAACTCGTTCTTCATCAACTTTAATTACTTTCCAAGGTTCTTCGTCTGCTAAATATTTGTTTCCAAGTCTTGCAAGATTCATTAATTCTTGACTTGCTTCTCTAAATCTGTAACGTTCAATAGATTTAGCTATGACATTTGGGAACTCTTTTACAGCCACTAAAACATCTTCATCAACTTCAGTAAAATCATTAGGAGTTGGAACAATTCCTGAATAATATTTATTTGTTAATACAACTACTCTATTGATAAAATTACCAAAAATAGCAACTAATTCATTGTTGTTTTTTGCTTGAAAATCTTTCCAAGTAAAATCATTATCCTTGCTTTCAGGAGCATTTGCCGTTAAGGTATAACGTAATACATCTTGCTGATTTGGAAATTCCTCCAAATACTCATGCAACCAAACTGCCCAATTTTTAGATGTTGATAATTTATTTCCTTCTAAATTTAAGAATTCGTTTGCTGGAACGTTTTCTGGTAAGATATAATCGCCATGCGCTTTTAACATCGATGGAAAAATAATACAGTGAAAAACAATATTGTCTTTCCCTATAAAATGAACCAACTTTGTATCCTCTTTTTTCCAATAATCTTCCCAGTTTTTACCTTCCCTTGCTGCCCATTCTTTAGTTGATGAAATATATCCAATAGGCGCGTCAAACCAAACATATAATACTTTTCCTTCAGCTCCTTCAACAGGAACAGGAATTCCCCAATCTAAATCTCTAGTTACTGCTCTTGGTCTTAAACCGTCTTCAACCCAACTTTTAACTTGTCCGTACACATTCGGTTTCCAATCTTTTTTATGCCCTTCTAAAATCCATTCACGTAAAAAATCTTCGTGTTTATCCAAGGGTAAAAACCAGTGTTTTGTTTCTTTTATTGATGGAACATTTCCAGTAATAGCAGATTTTGGATTGATTAAATCGGTAGCGTTATGAGAAGTTCCACAATTTTCACATTGATCTCCATAACTTTCTTCAAAATTACATTTAGGACAAGTTCCAACTACAAATCGATCTGCTAAAAACTGATTTGCTTCAGCATCATACAATTGAGCCGTAACTTCTTCTACAAACTCACCATCATTGTACATTTTTGTAAAAAACTCTGATGCTGTTTCATGATGAATTTCTGCAGATGTACGTGAATAATTATCAAAAGAAATACCAAATTCTGCAAAGGATTTTTTAATCATTCCATGGTATTTATCAATAATATCTTGTGGAGAAATACCTTCTTTTTTAGCACGCATTGGTATGGCAACACCGTGTTCATCCGAACCACAGATGTAGGCAACATCTTTACTTGTTAAACGTAAAAAACGTGCATAAATATCTGCAGGAACGTACACTCCAGCTAAGTGCCCAATATGAATTGGACCATTTGTATAAGGTAATGCGGCTGTAATTGTATATCTTTTCGGTGAACTCATGTTCTTTTGGACTGATTTTTGGTTGACAAAAGTACAAAAAAGCAATTTTTTAAACTGATTGAAATTAAATACATTTACAATTAATAGATTTTTAGATTGCTATTCCAAAAGATTTAAGCCAGAATTATGAAAAAAATACTTTTCTTATTGATGATTAGTGCTTCTTTAACAGCACAAACTAAACCTATAAAATTAATTACTCCGGCATATTTACAAGAAGGAGATACTATTGCTATTGTTGCGCCTGCTGGAATTTTAAAAAATAGAAAAGATGTAATTGCTAAGGCAAAAAAATTAGCAGAAAGTTGGGGTTTAAAAGTTGTTTTAGGAAAGAATTTATTTACTCAAGCGCATCATTTTGCAGGAACAGATGATGAACGTTGCGAAGATTTTCAAAAAGCTTTAGACAATCCAAACATAAAAGCAATTTGGGCTGCTCGTGGGGGATATGGTTCTGTACGAATTTTAGACAAACTAGATTTTACCCAATTTTTAAAAAACCCGAAATGGATTATTGGATATTCTGATATTACTGCATTTCACAACCATATTCATAATTTAGGTGTAGAAACTATTCATGGAATGATGCCAACTAGTTTAGAAGAAAAACCTGAAGAAATTATTAAAACAATTGCTACATACAAGAAAGCACTTTTTGGAGATAATTTATCTTACACAATTCCTTCCTCAAAATACAATAGAAACGGAAATGTAAACGGGCAATTAGTGGGTGGTAATATTGCAATTTTAGCCTCGATGTTGGGTTCTAAAAGTCAGATTTCTACTGAAGGAAAAATTTTGTTTATTGAAGAAATTGGAGAATATAAATATTCTATTGATAGAATGTTACAAAGTTTAAAACGTGCAGCATATTTTACGAAAGTAAAAGCCGTTATTGTCGGTGATATGACAAAAGTGAAGAAAAACTCAACACCTTGGGGAAGTTCTATTCAGCAATTAATTTTAGATGTTGTACCTAAAGACATTCCAGTATTATTTGATTTTCCTGCGGGGCACGAATCGGATAATAGAGCTATGATTTTAGGAAGAAGTATTAAGTTGGCCGTTAGCAGTAATCAGTCTTCAGTAGTTTTTGAATAATGGCAGACCACAATGAACTTGGCAAAAAAGGAGAGCAATTAGCTATTGATTTTCTAATTGAAGAAGGATATCTTATTCTTGAGAAAAATTACCGTTATCAAAAAGCAGAGGTAGATATAATCGCTCAGAAAGAAGATATCTTAGCTGTTGTTGAGGTTAAAACAAGAAGTACCGATTATTTTGGGAATCCACAAGATTTTGTCAATCCAAAGAAAATAAAATTATTACTTTCTGCAATCGATTATTATGTGATAGAAAAAGATTTAGATGTAGAAGTACGGTTTGATATTATTGGGATCATTTATCAAAATAATACATCAAAAATTGAGCACTTAAAAGATGCTTTTTTGCATTTTTAATTCAAGGCTTTTATTCCCTTTTTTAAATCTTTTAAGCTATCTGGAAAATCAATAAATTTTTTGTCTTTGTCTAAAATGTAATAGGTTGGAGTGGAGTGAACCTGGTATGTTCTAGCTGTTTTATTTTCCCACTTTCCTAAACCAATTGCGTGATGCCAATCTTCTAAATCAGCCTTAAAATTTAACCAATCATATTCATCTTTTTCCATAGCAAAAGCAACAACTTTTATGTTGTTATATTGCTTCATAAATGTATATAATTGTGGAATTTCTCTTACACAATGAGAACACCCTGTACTATAAAAAACTAGGATGTAGTTTTCTCCATCTTTTAATTCTGAAAGTTTACTAGTTTTTTTACCATCTTTCCAAGAAAAATCTGGTGCAACAACATTATAAGCAACCTTTATTTGCTCTTTCATTTTTTCTTTAAAGCTTGCATCTTGATGTTCTTTAGGCAGCTTATCAAAGTAATTTTCAAACAATTCATTAACAATTTCCGCATCTTTTAAATGTGCATATTGAGATATAAAATACATGACAATACCACTTTTAAAAGCAGTATCATTAATTTTATCTAAAGCTGTTTTTATAAGTGGTAACGATGATTTCCCTTCAGTTTTATAAGTATTTATATAGTTAGCAACTCGTTCTATAACAAAAGAAGAATTTAGTAAATTTTGATTCGTAAAATCTATGTTATCAAAATAATGCTTTTTATTATATTCAACTAATTCATTTGCAGGTAAAGGCAATGCTGATCTATGGTTAAAAGAAGCTTTAATAAAGTCTAAAGCCATTGTTTCTTTAGATTTTTCTAAATACGAATTTTGAATAGATTTTGTTTTTTTTAAGGACTTTTTATATTGTTTTACAATACTTTTTTTAGGAGTTTTTAAATAGACTTGCTGTAAGGAATCTGTTACATATTGAGCAGGAGTTATTTCATCTAAAAAATTAGTGTACAATAAATTTTCTTTAGATTCTTTAAATTTTATTTCTCCTTCTATTTTCTGAATAAACTCAAAAACAACATCTTCTTTATTATAAAGAAAATCTACATACCCGTTATTTTGTGTATCATAAAATATTCTGTAAGCTCCAGGTTTTAAGTTTTCTGGAACTTTTAAGGTGAAGCTACCAATATGATTTGAAGGAATTATTGGGTTTTTTATAGATGTAATAGGACTATGCGCTTTATATAATTGTCTTGCTCCTTCAACCTTATATAATAAAGCTGTTTGATATTGTTTAGGAGATTTAAAAGTTCCTTTTACCGTGTGTTGTGCGTTTGTTATAAAAGGGAATAACAAAAGAAGTAGAATATATTTCATCAATATTGATTTTATCTAAAGAATTTCAAGAAACGTACCAAAAATACTATTTCTCTGTTAAAATAGGTATCTTGTAAGTCAAAATTTACAAAAATGGATTTTTCTAATAAAGTTATTTGGATTACTGGAGCTTCTTCTGGAATAGGAAAAACACTGGCAATTGAGCTTTCTAATTTAAATGCGAAAATTATTTTATCCTCTAGAAAAAAGGAAGCATTAGAACTTGTAAAAAATGAATGTAAACATCCTTCAGAAGTGAAAGTTCTTCCGTTAGATTTAGAAAATTACACCAATTTTTCTAATACAGTTGATAAGGCTATTTCTTGTTTTAATAAAGTTGATATTTTGGTAAATAATGGTGGAATTAGTCAAAGATCTTTTGCAAAAGACACTTCTATTGATGTTGATAAACGGTTATTAGATATTAATTATTTAGGAACTATTGCACTAACAAAAGCAATTTTACCTCATTTTATAAAAAATAAACAAGGTCAATTTGTAGTAACTACCAGTATAGTTGGAAAAATTGGGACACCTTTACGTTCTAGTTACGCTGCAAGCAAACATGCCTTGCATGGTTTTTTTGATAGCCTTAGAGCAGAACATTATCAAGATAATATACCAGTAACGTTAGTTTGTCCAGGTTTTGTACAAACAAATGTTTCTAAAAATGCTTTAACTGGTGATGGTTCTCCACAGCAAAAAATGGATGTTGCCACTCAAAACGGAATTCATCCAAAGAAGTTTGCAAAACTAATGGCAAAAGCGATTTTTAAGAAAAAAGAAGAAGTTTATATTGCTGGTTTAAAAGAGAAGTCAGGCGTGTATGCAAAACGTTTTTATCCTAAATTGTTATCGTATATGATTCGTAAATTAAGTGTTACTTAATCGGTAATGTATTTTAACCCATCAAAATAATTAACAATAGCTTCTTTCATCAAAACTGTTTGTTCACCGGGTTTTAGATTCGGTAATTCAGTTATTGTTTTATAATGTGGCCAACCATCACCATCAAAATAATCAAACTCATAATACCCATAAGGCTCTAAAAGTTTACAAATTGCAATATGCATTAAGTTAACTTTTTCATCTTTTTTAAAAGTTCTATGCCCTTGCCCTAATTCTTGTACACCAATTAAATAGATGATTCCATCTACATTAAGGGTTTCTCCTTCAGAAAATCGATCGGTTAATTTTGTAACCAAAAGATTCCATTTTTCTTTTAAATTAGTAACTTCAGTCATACTTGTTAATATAAAATCAAAGATACAAATGAGTTATGTATATTTACCTAAAAATTTAGTAAATGAATATTTTTGATATTATTATCGCAGCGTTATTATTATTTGGATTCGTTAGAGGATTAATGAAAGGGTTATTTGTCGAAGTAGCCTCATTGGTTGCTTTAGTTGGAGGTGTTTATGGCGCAATACATTTCTCTTATTTTATTGGCGATTATTTAAAAGAATCTGTTTCTTGGAGCGAAGAATATATATCGTTAGCCGCTTTTGCAGGAACGTTTGTTGTTATTATTATTGTCATTGGATTATTGGGAAAAATATTAACAAAAATTGCAGATTTTGCAGCACTAGGTATTATTAATAAAATATTAGGCGGTGTGTTTGGCGCTTTAAAAATTGGACTGATTTTAAGTGTTGTTTTTATCTTTTTTGGAAAGATGAATGATACACTTCCATTTATTAAAAAGGAGACATTAGATAAGTCAATTCTCTATGGTCCAGTTAAAATGATTGCACCAACTATTTTACCATCAATAATCAAAGGTGAAGAAAAAGAAATTGATCTCAACAAATTTAGCTAGTTTAACAACAAAAATATTTTTTTCTCATAAGAAAATTGTATCTTGCTCATCCGCTAAATAAGAATAATGAAAGTTGTAGTAAGACTCTTTTTATTTCTGTGCCTCTTTTTTGCACTGTCCTCATTTTCAATAAAACAAGACTGTACTGTTTTAAAGAATAATTCTTTTACCTATAAGCTAGGTAAGGATAAAGTTTTGGTTGTTTTTAATGAAGATAAACACACAGAATATCACGAAGAAGGTAAATATATTATTCAATCTGATATTAAATGGATTTCAGAATGCGAGTATTATTTAATTATAAACGAAGCAACACTTCCAAATTTCCCTTTTAAACTAGGCTCAAAACTCCATGTAAAGATTACTGGAAAAAGAGGAAAAAAAATCTATTATAAGTCAACCCTTGGTGGTAATACCTGGGAGGGTAGAATGACTTTAAAATAAAAAAGGCTGGTTAAAACCAGCCTTTCATTTTTTATACTAATTCTACTTTACCACTGGAAAGTTTGTAAACAGCACCAACTATTTCAATTTCTCCATTGTCTTCCATCTCTCTAAGAATTCCACTTTTTTCACGAATTCTATCAATAGTTAACAGTACGTTATTTTCAACTGTTTTAGCCACAAACTCTTTATTCGAAGAATTTGTTTCTCCATCTACTTCATCAGAAGATTTCTTAACAGCAGGCATAATATTGTCTAGCATTTCGGTAATATTACCTAATTCTACGCCATCACATGCCGCTTTAACAGCACCACAACTTTCGTGACCTAAAACTAAGATTAATTTACTTCCTGCAACTTTACACGAGTATTCTAAACTTCCTAAAATGTCTGTATTTTCAAAATTCCTAGCAACTCTGGCAACAAAAATATCACCAATAGTTTGGTCAAAAACTTGCTCTACAGGCACACGAGAATCTATACAAGACAATACTACAGCTTTTGGAAACTGACCACCAACAGTATCTTTTACTAAGGCGTTATAATCTGCTGCTTGTAACTCATTGTTTCTAAATCTTTCGTTACCATCAAGTAAATCTCCTAAAACTCCTTTTGGAGATAATTTTCCTTGAACTTCTTTATTAATTGCTATATTTTTCATCTTTCTAATATTTTTTAATTATTATCCTTTACGTTTTGTTTTACCCATTCTACACATTCATCAAAAGAACTAAAGATATGATTTTCTGGAATAAAATCTGGAATGATGTCGATTCTTTCCATCATATATTTAGGTTGTTTTAATAACTCTACAAATAAGACTTCAACATTTTTTGATTTTAAATCTTGTAACATATCCTCCATTGCATACAATCCAGATTGATCCATGTATTGCATTCTTCCTAATCGCAAAATAACAGTTGATGCGGTATCAGGAATCTGTTTTGCTAATGCTTGAAAATCACTTGTAGATCCAAAAAATAATGGCCCTTTAATGTGTTTAATAAATACTTCTTCTATTAAGTTTTTAGGGAAATCCTTTTCATCTGCCCATGGCTCTTCTTTTAATGATTTTACGTCCGATCGCTCTGCGGTTAAATCCCCAATTTTTTTCATAAACATTAAAGAAGCAATTACCAATCCGATTCCTACTGCATATACTAAATTCCAAAAAGTAGAAAGTAATAATACGATTAACATAATTAATACTTCTGAACTTAATTTTAGTGGTCCTAGTTTAATGTCTTTTGGTAAACTAGGAATTGCTTTTAATCCTTTATAATCCATTACACCAATACCTACGGTAATTAAAATACCTGCTAAAACTGCTGCAGGAATTTGTGAAGCAATGGGACCTAAACCTAATAAAATAACTAATAACATAATACCAGCTATCATACCAGAAAGTTTCGTTTTTCCACCAGAATTGATGTTTACAACGGTTCTAATGGTTGCTCCAGCACCTGGAATCCCTCCAAAAATAGCTGCAATACTATTTCCAATACCTTGACCTACCAATTCTTTATTGGGTTTATGTTTCGTTTTTGTCATATTATCTGCAACAACAGAAGTTAACAAAGAATCGATTGCACCTAATAACGCTAATGTTAAAGCAGTAAATATATAAGGTGTAATACTTGATAAGGAGAAACTAGAAAATATTTCTAGATTCGGAATTGGGAATCCGCTTGGAATTTCTTCAATTGGACGATAATTTAGCCCAAAACCGACTGCTATTCCAGACATTACCAGTAAGGCGACTAATGTACTTGGAACTGCCGTGGTAATCCGTTTAAACCCATAAATTATAATAATAGTACCCAACGCTAATAGTAATTCTAGCCAATTAATATTTTGTAACGCTTTAGGTAATACTTTAAACGCGCCTAAAACTCCAGAAGCTTCTTTACCTGCCAAAGTTTTAGATTCCTTTAGAATATCTGCTTGAGAAATCTTTTCAGCTCTAGTAATTGTTTCTTTGAAATTTTCTAAAACTAAAATTCCTTCTCCAGCTTCTTCTTTAAGAATATTCTCAAGGATAATTTCTTCTGCTTGAGGTTTAAATTGTTCAACAAATTGAGCATCTTCTTTTGCGTAATATCCTAAAGATGGTAAAATTTGAGTTACTAGAATGATAACTCCAATTGCTGTCATAAAACCAGAAACCACAGGGTATGGAATATATCGTATATATTTCCCTAAACCAATAGCTCCCAAACCAATTTGCATTAATCCAGCTAATAAAAACACCGTTAAAATAATAGGTAGTGCTTTATTTACATCACCATCATTAGCAGCAATAATACTTGCAATTACAACCATACTTACTGCTGTCATAGGTGCAGTTGGTCCCGAAATTTGTGTGCTAGTTCCGCCAAATAATGCAGCAAAAAAACTAATAAATATGGCTCCATATAATCCAGCACTTGGGCCTAAACCAGATGAAACTCCAAAAGCTAATGCTAACGGTAGAGCAACAATTCCTGCTGTAATTCCACCAAAAGCGTCACCTTTTATGTTTGAAAATAAATTTTTCATGAATAAAATTTTTTAAAATTACTTGCTTTTAGACAAGTCGTGTTTGTAAATTAATGTTGATTTTTTTCCAGAAACTGATTAACTAAATTCTGGAGGCGGAGTTGTATACTCTAAATATTGAATTCTATAATTCTCTATAATATGTATTGATAAGTTTTTATCAATAATATAGGATGATTCTGAAGCGTTTGGATACATTGATTGATTAATTTTCTCTGATTCATCAACTTCTTTATTCTCTTCATTTTCATTCTCAAAATCGTCTAAAACAATATGAGAAGCTGTTGGAGTATCAGAAAGAATAGAAAGATTATCTGCTACAAACACACATACCTTTAGCGATAATACAGCTAAAAGTATAAATTTAAAAATGTGATGTTTAAATAATGTAATCATTTATAGTTCTTTGATTTCATCAGCAATTAGCCAGCCAATTTTACCGTCAGCTAATTTAACTTTTTTCCAGTTATCTACTTCATCTAAAACCATAATTTTTGTTCCTTCATGTATTGTAAAGACATCATTTCCGTTTAAAGTTGGTGCATTTTTTACATCTATCTTTTTAGAAAAAACAATTGCATGCCTTTTAGAGGTACTTAAATTATATTGATTTATGGTGATTAACAAGCTAGAGAACAACATGATAAAACTAAGAATACTACTTATAAAGTAGAACCTTTTTTTAGTTGGGATTTCAGAAAAATAGAATAATAAAAACAGTATGGAAGCTAAAAAAGATAGTACCACAACTACAATTGCCCATTGATTATACGTGAGTTTTTGCAAATAATTCTCATTGAATTTTTGTAAAATAGACTTCGGTAATTCTTCAATTCTGTCTAAAGTTAATCGTTTTGCAAAGACTAAGTTATTGGTTGCATCTTTATGTAACGGGTTAATAGATAAGGCTTTTTCATAGTTATAAATGGTTGCTGCCACTTCATTTAATTTATAATAACAATTCCCTAAATTATAGTATACATCTGAAGAAACTTGGTCTTTTTTTTCTATCTTTTGATAAACCTTTATGGCTTCTTTATACTTTCCTTCTTTGTATAAATTATTTGCGGTTGTAAATAAATCATTAGCGGTTTGTGCCAACAATATGCTGGGAAGTAAAAACAATAAAAAGAATATTTTTTTCATTTTATAGTTGTTTATCTAAATCCATGATTATCTGTTTCGCTTTTTCGTACTCTTCCTTCATTTGCACATTTGTTATTGGTGTATAACGTGCAAAATCGCAATCTTTTAATACATCAATAAATCGATCTATGGTTGAATTTTCTACATTCTTATCAGTTAAAATTTGAGATATTTTATCTCTACTAATATCAGAAGTTTCAACGCCTAATTTTGCTTTTAAATAATTGTGCAAAGCACGTTCTAAAGCTTCATAAAACGCTTCTTTTTTTCCTAATTGTTTTTGAGCATCAGCTAAATATTTTTTAGCTAAACGCTCTGCTTTTCTTAATTTATTACCAATTATATCATTGCTTCTTGCTTCATTTTTCTTGGCGATAAAAATTCCTATTGGAATAGCAATTAAAGGGAGTAACAATAAAATATAAAACAATTTAGAGTTATAAAAATCGTCTGTTTTTATAGTTGAAAAAGATGTTTTAGTTTGTATGTATCTAAAATTATTTCCTGTAGTATTTACGTTTTGTTTTACAACTGAACTTACATCAGAATTACTTTTTAATTCTTTTCCTTCTAAAACATTTACAAATAAATCTTCAGTAGTAATTGTATGGTATTTTTTTTCTTTTGCATTAAAGTAAGAAAAAGAAGTACTTGGAATTTTATATTTTCCTTTATATTGTGGAACAACCGTATACAAATCATAAACTTCACCTCTTATTCCGGTAGAAGTCACTCTTGTTTTTTCTTTTCTTTCTGGCTGATACACTTCTAATTCTTCTGGAGTTGTAATCTTAGGAATCTCAAATAATTTTAAGTTTCCTTTTCCATTTACACGTACTTTTATTTGCGAAGATTCATTTGCTTTTAAAGCGTTTTTACTCAAGTTTACACTAAAAGAGAAATCACCAACAGCACCATTAAAATTATCTGGTTTACCTTCTAATGGTAATGATTTAGCAATAATTGTTTTTTTAGGCGATGCAAAATCTCGACGAATATTTTTTGTAATTACATTTCCAAAAAAATCTGCTCTACCCGTTGGAACACCAATAAGGATTTCCATTTTCATCGGATCAATAGTAAGTTTTCCAGATTTTGTTGGTACTAATAAGGCTTTTTGTAAAACGACATAACGATAACTCTCACCATTATAGGTTCCGTTTTTTACAGACAACCCATCTCTTTTTATTTCTTGATTCCAAAAACCATTGTATTGCGGTGCTTCGGATGTACTAAAATCATATACATTAATATTTTGACTAACATATAATCTATATTCTACATAAATTCCTTCACCAACATATGGTCTAGATTTTGAAACTTCTGCAACTAAATGAATATTTTGTTGTGCAATATAATTTGGATCGTTAGGATCTTTAGGAAGATCTACAGCATCTAAAACAACTACTTTTACAGGAGTAGATTTAACCGTTTTTCCACCGATTTCTACTGTTGCAGACTGAATATAAAGCTCTCCTTTTCTTTTTGGTTGAATGATATATGTATATGATTGCGAAAAACTTGCTCGTCCATTAACCCAAGACTGACTTACAGATTGATTTGGACCACCAACTACTTTAAAATCTCTAAAATTGGGTGGTGTAAAATTATCTGAACCTTGTTTGTTTATAGAAAACTCTACACGTAAACGTTGGTTTAGCCCTAATTTATTTTTACTCACTTTAGCAACCAAAGTACCTTCTTGCGCATATAAATTAAACGTAAGTAGCGTAATAATTAATGATATGTAAAAACGTAATTTCATTTTATAAATCTGAGCAAAAATAGTAATTAACAACTATTATTTTACCAGTCTTTTTCTTGTTTTACTTTTTTACCTTTTGCCTTTTTAAGATTCATTTTTTTCTGAGTTTTCTTTTCCTCATTATTTAAATTCTCTAACAATTGTTTTATTTGTTGAGGTGTCATTTGACCTTGCTTTGGCTTAGGTTTTTCTTTCTGATCTTTCTTCTTGTCAGGATTTTTGTTTTTATCCTGCTTATTGTCTCCTTTATCTTTGTTTTGATCGTCTTTTTTGTCCTTATCCTTTCCGTCTTTATTATCTTTTTTATCCTTGTTCTTGTCGTCCTTTTTATCTTTATTCTTGTCTTTGTTTTTATCGTCTTTCTTGTCCTTATTTTTTTGCTTTTCTTTTTCTAATAGTTTCTGAGCAACAGCCAAATTATAGCGAGTTTCATCATCATTAGGATTGTTTCTTAACGCATTTTTATAGGCATCTACAGCAGGTTGATATTGCTTTTGTTCCATCATAGCATTCCCGATATTATGATATGCTTCAGATTTTTCTACTTTCGTTTTTGCAGTCTTTGTGGTTAATTCAAATTGCGGAACAGCTTCCTTATAATTTTTTTCTTGATACAAAGCATTCCCTAGATTATAGCTTGCTTTATCGTACTTACTATTTTTACCTAAGGCTTTTTTATACGCAACTGAAGCATCTGTAAATTTTTGCTGATTGTATAATTTATTACCATTACGTAATAAAGTTCTAGCTTCACGTTGTAGTTTTAATGTGTCTTGTTGTGCATGAATATTTATTGATGAAAATAGCATCAAAATAACCAATAGTATGTTTTGTAAATGGTTCATGTTATTTCTTTTCTTCGTTAAATAAATCAACTTTCCGTAGCCATTTAGTTTTCTTGTCAAACAAGAAAATATCTAACACTAAAAACAATATTCCTATTCCTATAAACCATTGAAATTGATCTTTATAATCCGAAAATTGTTTTGTTTCAAATTCACTTTTTTGTGCATTCGTAATAATTCCTTCAATAGTTTTTACTGGATTATCTGTTTTGTTTCCGTCAATGTAATTTCCGTTTGCGGCATCTGCAATTCCTTGTAAAACATCAGGTTTCCTTTTCGTGATTACCGTTTCACCCTTTCTATCCTTTTTATAACCGATTAAAGAACCGTTTAATTTCATTGGAATTGGACCACCACTTTCTGTTCCAACACCAATAGTATAAACTTTTATGCCTTCGTTAGCAATATTCTGAGCAACTTGTTTTGTTTCTTCTTGATGATCTTCTCCATCAGAAATAATGATTAAAAAACGATTGGTTTGCTCATCATTATTATAATATGTTTTAGCCAATTCTAAGGCTTCGTTTATTGCTGTTCCTTGGCTTGAAACCATGTCTGGATTCGCATTTTGCAAAAACATTTTTGCTGCCGCATGATCTGTTGTAATTGGTAAAAGAGGATATGAATTCCCCGCATAAATAATTACCCCAACTCTATCGCTACCTAATTTATCTATGATTTTAGAAATGATTTGTTTCGATTTTTCTAATCGGTTTGGCGCAATATCTTCTGCTAACATGCTTTTAGAAACATCCAACGCAAAAACAACGTCTACACCTTCACGTTTTACAGTTTGTAGCTTTGTTCCCATTTTTGGATTCACCAATGAAAGTATTAAAAATGATAAACCAATAATTAAAAAAACTAACTTTAAAACTGATTTAAACGTTGATGAATTTGGTGCTAATTGCTGTAATAATTCTGGTGAAGCAAACTTTTTTTGTGCTCTTTTTTTCCACCATAAAACCAACAGAAATATGACAATTATCACAGGGATAATTGCAAAAAAGTAAAAATATATTGGTTCTTCTATTTTGTACATCCTTTGGATGGTTTAATTGTTTTTTGTTTAACTGTTTAATTGTGCTTTTCTCAAAGCATTAAGCATGTTTGTTATTTTATAAATACTAGTTCTTAAATTGATATATTCTGCTTCAGAAATATACTTTAATTCTTTAGAAAGGATTAATTGATTTAAAACTTCCATCGTAGAACTATACGATATTGTTGTAAAATGAGCTTTATCTTTATTAGTAGCTCGTGATGTTCCTTCAGCTAAATTAGATGAAATTGAAACTGATGCTCTTCTTAATTGATTAATTAATCCAAATTTTTCAGATGTCGGAAATTTTCCAGTTAATCCATAGATGTTTTTTGAAAGGCTAATTGCTTCTTTCCAAACTTCTAATTTTTCAAATGAAAATGTATGCATTCAATTTTACGTTTTAACAATTTAACTTTTCAACAATAACTATATAAAACTTTTGAATACAGTGTTTCTTAATAAAAACTCTAACAGCAATAATCCGCCAGCTAAAAACACTAGTAATCTATATTTTTCTTGATAATTATAGTATTTAAATTCTTCTATTTTTGTTTTTTCTAGCGTATCAATTTCATCATAAATATCTTTCAACTTTGTATTATTCGTAGCTCTAAAATACTTTCCTTCGGTTTCTGTTGCTATATGTTTTAATAAAGCTTCGTCAATTTCTACCTGTTGATTTCTGAATTGTAATTTCCCTGTTCTTGGATCTCTACTCCATGGAAAAGGAGCCATTCCGTTTGTTCCAATTCCAATTGTATATACTTTAATACTTAATTCTTTTGCTAATTCTGTAGCAGTTTTTGGATCTACAAATCCAGAATTATTTACGCCATCGGTTAAAAGAATAATAATTTTACTTTTTGCTTTACTTTCTTTTAATCTATTAACTGCAGATCCTAAGCCCATCCCTATAGCTGTTCCTCCTTCTAATTGACCCCATTTAATTTCAGAAATTGTACGTTTTACTATTCCTTTATCGCTAGTTATTGGTGTTTGAGTAAAACTTTCTCCGGCGTAAACTACAATTCCAATTCTATCATTAGGGCGACGATTCACAAAATCTGTCGCTACTTTTTTTAATGCTTCAAGTCGATTTGGTTTTAAATCTTTTGCTAACATACTGGCAGAAACGTCTATTGCCATAACAATATCAATTCCTCTATTAGTTTTTGTCTTTTTACTTACCGAAACATTTCTTGGTCTTGCTAAAGCTACAATTAAGACTGCCAATGCCGCTAGTCTTAATAGATATAAAAAAGGTTTTAGTTTTGATAGAAATGAATTTTTGACCGAAAATCCTTTAACACTTGGAATGGTTAATTTTGCTCCATCTTTTTTACGGGTAAAGAAATACCATACCGCTAATAAAGGAATGATTCCTAAAAGCCATAAAAACTCTGGATTATGAAATTCAAAATTATTCCACTTCATTTTCTTCTTCTATTATTTTTGGTTTCAAATTATTGACAATATTTTCCGCATCTCTTCTATCATCTTCAATTTCTTCAGCCATTGGTTTAGATTTCGCAAATTTTACTAAATCAGCTTCTTGTAATAGTCCTTTTAATTTTTTAATGGTTTCTTTTGAAGTATCTATAGTTTCTGTTTTTTGAAAACCTGATAATGTTTCAATAATTTCATCAGTAGTAATTTCAAGCGCAGGAATCTTTAGTTCACGCTCAATATATCCACGTACAATTTCCGTTAACTCACTATAGTATTTTTTAACCTTATTGTTTTGCCAAAGTAGTTTAGTATCCAATGCTTTTAACTTTTGCATTGCTTCATCATAAGGAGGAATGTCTGGAACAACTTCTATTTCTTCTTCAGCTTTTTTCTTTCTAAAAACAAAATAATAAAGTAATAATCCAATGATAACTAATGCTGCTAAAACCCACCATAAATAATGTTTAAAATCATTAAATTGATAAGGTTCTCCTTTGATTCCTTTAATAGGAAATTTTTTAATTTTGGTAGTATCAACAGCTATTGTAGCAACATTTATTAATAAAGAATCGGTTAAATATGCCTGATTTTTTATAAACACTTGTTGTTGCGGAATGTAAAATGCACCACTATCAAAACCAGTTAAAATATATTTTCTAATTAAGCTGTTTTTTATGGTATCAATTTTAGTAGAATCAACTACTTCTAAGTTGTTTAAGTTATTAAGTTTTGGTAAAATTACATTATCAGTTCCATCAACAGAAATAGTGTATTCAAACTGTTCACCAATTCTAATATTAGTAGTGTCTACAGCTATAGTCACTTTTGGTTTTTCTTGAGAAAAACTAAGTGAAGCAACTAAAAAAAGTATATATAATAAATGGTTTTTCACTATAAAACGATTATCCTTTTTGTTTAAAATATCCTAATAATTTTTTCACATAACTCTCATCAACTCGGGTGTTAATAGTCCCTGCACCGCTTATTTTAAAGGTTTTTTTAAAATAATCTGTTAATTTTAAAGAGTTAATATGATATTGTTTACGCACAGCTTTTGAAGCTGTATTAATTAATCCAACCTTTCCAGTTTCTGCATCTACCATAGAAACCATTCCTAAATTTGGAATTTCCTCATCACGTTTGTCGTACACTCTAATTCCTGTAATATCATGTTTGTTGGCAACAATTTTAAGCGTACGCTCATAATCATCATCCATAAAATCTGATAGCATAAAAACAATCGCTTTCTTTTTCATCACATTTGATAAAAATTTTAAAGCTTCATCAATATTTGTCTTTCTACTTTTAGGTTTGAATTCTATTAATTCTCTAATAATTCTAAGAACGTGGCTTTTCCCTTTTTTTGGCGGAATGTATAATTCTACATCGTCAGAAAATAAAATCAAACCAACTTTATCATTATTCTGGATTGCAGAAAAAGCTAGCGTTGCAGCAATTTCTGTAACTGTATCTTTTTTAAATTGTGTTGATGTTCCAAAGAATTCTGACCCAGAAATATCTACTAAAAGCATCATGGTTAGTTCACGCTCTTCTTCAAAAACCTTTATATAAGGTTCGTTATAACGCGCAGTAACATTCCAATCGATAGCTCTCACATCATCACCAAATTGATACTGTCGTACTTCAGAAAAAGTCATACCTCTACCTTTGAAAGTAGAATGATATTCTCCTCCAAAAATATGATTAGACAACCTACGTGTCTTAATCTCAATTTTACGAACTTTTTTTAGTAATTCCTTTGTATCCAATGTTTAATCGTTTAATTGGGTATTTGTTTAATTGGGTGTTTATCTGTTTTTCAAACAGTTAAACAATTCCACGATTCAACAATTTTTTATGGTACTTCTACTTCATTTATTATTGAGTTGATAATATCTAAAGAAGAAATATTTTCAGCCTCAGCTTCATAAGTAATTCCAATTCTATGACGTAAAACATCATTTACTATAGCTCTTACATCTTCTGGTATTACATACCCTCTTCGTTTAATAAAAGCATAACATTTTGCAGCTTTTGCTAAAGCAATACTTCCACGAGGAGAAGATCCAAAACTAATTAATGGTTGTAAATCTGGTAAATTATATTTTTCTGGATAACGAGTTGCAAAAACGATGTCAAGAATATATTTTTCTATTTTTTCGTCCATGTAAACTTCGTTTACAATTTTTCTAGCTTTAACAATTTCTTCAATTGATACTACTGGATTTACAGTTGCATATTCTCCTTTTAAATTTTGACGCATAATGATTTGTTCATCTGATAACGATGGATAATCAATTACAGTTTTTAACATAAAACGATCGACTTGCGCTTCAGGTAAAGGATATGTACCTTCTTGTTCTACAGGATTTTGAGTAGCCATTACTAAAAACGGTTCGTCTAATTTAAATGTAGTATCTCCAATGGTTGTTTGACGCTCTTGCATTGCTTCTAATAAAGCTGATTGTACTTTTGCTGGCGCACGATTTATCTCATCTGCTAACACAAAATTTGCAAAAATGGGTCCTTTTTTTATAGAGAAATCATTCTCTTTCATGTTGTAAATCATCGTTCCAACAACATCTGCAGGTAATAAATCTGGCGTAAACTGAATTCTACTAAAACTTCCTTGTACAGCTTTTGATAATGTGTTAATAGCTAACGTTTTTGCAAGCCCAGGTACACCTTCTAGTAAGATATGTCCATTTCCTAATAAACCAATAAGTAATCTTTCTATCATGTCTTTTTGACCTACAATTACCTTATTTATTTCGGTAGTAAGTATGTCTACAAAAGCACTTTCTCTTTCTATTTTTTCATTAATGGCTCTTACATCTACATCCATATTTTAATATATTTATGTGTTAAATTTTTCGAAAAACAAAGCTACAAAACTAACAAAAATATTTTGTTAAAAGAAGGTTAAAGATATCACTGAAAATAGGGGTTTTACAACCTATTTCAGTTAAACTTTGTTAAACTAATTTTTCCTTCATTAAATGATGCAAATGTAAAATGATGAATCCAATCACCAAGATTTATATAGGTGCTGTTTTCTGATAGTTGAATTTCTAGCGGCAAATGCCTATGACCAAATACAAAATAATCGTATTGTTTTTCTTTTAGTTTTTCTTTTGAATATTGAACTAACCACTCATTTTCTTCGCCTAAAAATGTAGCATCTTCGTCTCCAGAAATCAATTTGTTTTTAACGGACATGTATTGTCCTAATTTCATTCCTAAATCTGGATGTAGCCATCTAAACATCCATTGAAAAGGTTTAAAAGTGAATATTTTTTTCATCCTTTTGTATCCATAATCTCCTGGCCCTAAACCATCACCATGACCAATGAATAACTTTTTTCCATCAATCTCAAATTCTTGTGGATTGTGATAAACGGGTATGTTTAATTCTTGCTCAAAATAATCGCGCATCCATAAATCATGATTTCCAACAAAAAAATAAATAGGGATTCCACTGTCTTTAAGTTCTGCTAATTTCCCTAATACTCTTACAAATCCTTTTGGGACTACAGTTTTATATTCAAACCAGAAATCAAATAAATCACCTAATAAAAAAATAGCTTCTGCGTCTTTTTTTATTTCATGTAGCCAAGCAACAAATTTTTGTTCTCTAGGAAAGCTTGCTTCTTGAGTTGGAGCACCTAAATGCTGATCTGAAGCGAAGTAAACTTTAGTGTTTTTTTTGGTAGTAATTTGTATCATTGTTAGAACAAAGAAACGGCTTTAATTGTTAGCTTCCAACTGGAACACTTTTTGTAGCATTTTATCATCTGATTGATTTAAACGATACAAGGCTTCATCACCAAATAACTCTCTACCAATTATTGTTTTTACATGTTTTTTTAGCAATTCCTGTGTTTGATAGGATGGATTAAAATCTTTTAGTGTTGCTAAAAATTTATCTGTAATTTTTTGATTTGTATCAAAATCAGATACAAAACTTTTTATTGAATATTCTTTGAGTTCTGCTCTATTTTTATCGACAAAATTAAATGCAAAATTATTTAATTTATTAAAATAAAATGGAGGTAAATATCCAGTAGTATCAATGGGTACAAAAACATCAGGAATAATTCCACCACCGCCATAAACCACTTTTCCTTTAGGTGTTTTAAACTCTAAATCTTTGTTGGTTTTTATACTGTCTTTATGAATTAATTCGCCGTTTTGTAATCTTTTAAATGATTCATTTTGATACGCATTTGTATTGCCTTTTTCATAAGGTTTTTGAATGGATCTCCCCGTTGGCGTGTAATATCTAGCGGTTGTTAAACGTACCGCAGAACCATCACCTAAATCAATTTCTTCTTGCACCAATCCTTTACCAAAAGAACGGCGACCAATAATAGTTCCTTTGTCGTTATCTTGTAAAGCTCCTGCAACAATTTCTGACGCTGAAGCTGAGTTTTCATCAATTAAAACATATAAACCTCCTTTTTCAAAGTTCCCTTTTGATGTAGCATATGATTTCGAAATTTTTCCTTTATTGTTTTTTGTAAAAACAATCAGTTTATCATCTTCTAAAAACTCATCAACAATATCATTCGCAATATCAATAAATCCGCCACCATTTCCACGTAAATCAAGAACCAAATCAGTCATTCCATTATTTAAAAGAGTAGATAATGAACTTTTAAATTCTTTATATGTGTTACGTGCAAATCGATCAACTTTAATATATCCAATAGTATCATTTAGCATATAGCCAATATCCACACTTTTAATATTTACCTTATTTCTTGTAATATCAACCGTAAATAAACTGTCATTGGTTTTTCTATAAATTTGTAAAGAAACTTTGGTGTCTGGTTTGCCTTTTAAATATTTTGGAATTTTATTGCTGCCATAATTTTTACCGAATAAGGTGTCTTTATTTGCAATTAAAATTCGATCTCCAGCCTTAATTCCAGCTTTTACACTTGGCCCATCTTTTATAGTTTGAATAACTGTTATTGAATCTTTTACCATTCTAAACTGTACACCAATTCCTACAAAATTACCTTGCATATTTTCGGTAACGGCTTGTAAATTTTCTTTGGGAATATATACCGAATGCGGATCTAGTTTTCCTAACATTTGTGTTATTGCTCCATCCAAAAGATTATCAGTATTAATAGTATCTACATAATCTTTTTGAATATAATCTATTAAACGTTTTATCTTAATTTCTTTGGATGATTTTCCTGAAAATGAAAATAATTGTGATGAATTTCCGTTGAAAACTGTTCCGATAAGGATTCCGAAAATTACAGCAATAGATAAATATATTGGTAAATTCTTTTTATTCATTTGGTAAATGGATGATTTCTACACCTGCTTTTTCTAAAAAAGTTACACCCGAAATGTCTTTATATTCTTTGGCATACACCACTCTTTTTATTCCAGATTGATGGATTAATTTACTGCATTGTTTACAGGGTGATAAGGTGATATATAGGGTTGCATTTTTACATGATTGTGTAGATGCTGCAACTTTTAAAATTGCGTTTGCTTCTGCATGTAAAACTTCCCATTTTGTAACTCCTTCATCATCTTCACAACAATTCTCAAAACCAGAAGGTGTGCCATTAAAACCATCAGAAATTATCATTCTGTCTCTAACTATTAAAGCACCAACTTGTTTTCTGCTACAATGTGATAATTTTGCCCATTCATGTGCCATTCTTAAGTAAGCTCTAGCAAATTTGAGTTGTTTTTTATCCATGGAGCTAAAGTAAGGAGTTTTAAAAAAATTGAGCGTTAATTATTTACCAAAATACACGTTCTATCATCATGGGTATAGAAAAGCCAATAACGATAGCTGAGGTTACTAAAATCCAATCTCTTTTACTAACCCTAAAAAGGTTTTGTAATAGGGAGCCTATAATTAAAATAACTAAGACAATAATGATTTGTGAAGCTTCAATTCCGAGAGCAAATTCTATTAATGGTAAAAATTTATCTTCTTCTCTTCCAATCATCATTTTAAAGTAGTTTGAAAAACCTAAACCATGAATCAATCCAAAAAATAATGCAAAAATCAGGTTAATATTCTCTTTTTCTTTTGATGATTTATTACTTCTTAGCACGTTAACAAATCCAGTGATAAAAATGGTTAACGGAATTAGAAATTCAATAATTTTCATCTTAATTGTTAATATTCCGTAAGCGGCAAAAGCTAATGTTATAGAATGTCCAATAGTAAAAAAAGTTACGAGCCATAGTACTTTTTTCCATTGATTGAAATTGTAGACAACCACTAAAACGACTAGGAATAATATATGATCATAAGCTGTAAAGTCTAGCACATGATTGAGTCCCATTTTAAAATATAAAATAAAATCGTCCATTTATTATGAGTTTTTTTAATTTCAAATATATTAAAATCTAAAATTTATTGCTAAGTATCTTTTTAATAAAAATCAGTAAAATAAGAGTAAATTTTTATCGGATTAGAAAACTATTATAAGGCTTGCCGACAAAGTTAAACTTCCCTAGTATTTTTATAAGAGAATAAATTGCAATCAACTCAGCCAACTTCAGAAAAATTAATTTAAACATTAAAGACTATGTTAAGTTACATGACGACAATGAATGAAGAAATTGTTACATCTCATTTTATTGATATTGAATATTTAAAAGGAGATTTTTCGGTTGATGTTTTTAAGCATGATGAAGGAAACGAATGGAAAAAGTGTGGAAAAGGGTTTTCTAATTACTCTATTGAAAATATGTCCATAAGGGAACGAATAGAAGTTGTAAAAGAGAATAAAAACATTATTATTATTAATACTATTTGTTTTAATTCTGATGATAACACCTATACAATGTTAACTTTAGATACTACTTTTGGACTTATAGATACCTATAAAGGAACTTTTAAAAATGAAAAACTAGAACTTAATAATCTTGATTCTGGAATAGAAAGAAAAAATAAAAAAGGAATTAGTTATTCTTTTAAACTAATCTTTAAAAAAATATCTTTTGTACAACACGAAATTCTTATTGGCTATACTAAAGACTCAGGTAAAACTTGGCTTCCTTTTGTTAAGAATGTGTATACTAAAAAGTAAAAAACCAAGATTTTTAATCTTGGTTTTTTAGTACTCAAGGTGGGAATCGAACCCACACTCCCGAAAGAACTGGATTTTGAATCCAGCGCGTCTACCAATTCCGCCACTTGAGCATTTTAGCAATTGGATTGCAAATCTAAAAAATAATTTTAGTTTCTCGGTTATTTTAATCTGTAACTCGTTAATTAATTTTATTTTTGCTCATCGACAAAAAATTAACAAATATTTTTAACACACAACTATATGTCTTTGAATTCATTAACACCAAAATTATTTCCTTGTAGACAAAGTATTAAATTAGCAGAAAAGATTGCTAAAGAATATGGAGCAGAACTAGGAAACGTTAAAATTACACCTTTTAGTGATGGCGAATTTCAACCAGCATTAGAAGAATCTGTTAGAGGACGACGTGTTTTTATTATTGGATCAACCTTTCCAACGGCAGATAATTTAATGGAAATGTTATTAATGTTAGATGCAGCTAAAAGAGCATCAGCAAGACATATTACAGCAGTTATGCCGTATTTTGGTTGGGCAAGACAAGATAGAAAAGATCAGCCAAGAGTTGCTATCGGGGCAAAATTAGTTGCCAATTTATTACAATCTGCAGGTGCAACTAGAATTATGACAATGGATTTACATGCAGATCAGATTCAGGGATTTTTCGAAAAACCAGTAGATCATTTATTCGCGTCTACTATTTTTATGCCGTATATCAAAAGTTTAAATTTAGAAAACTTAACGATTGCTTCGCCAGATATGGGTGGATCTAAAAGAGCATATGCATATTCTAAACATTTACATTCTGATGTTGTAATTTGTTATAAGCAACGTAAAAAAGCCAATGTAATTGGTCATATGGAGTTAATTGGAGATGTAAAAGGTAAGAATGTTATTTTGGTAGATGATATGATTGATACTGGAGGAACGTTAGCAAGAGCAGCAGATTTAATGATGGAAAGAGGTGCTATTTCTGTACGTGCAATTTGTACGCATCCTATCCTTTCTGGAGGAGCCTATGAAAAAATAGAAAACTCAAGTTTAACAGAGTTAATAGTGTCAGATACAATTCCATTAAAAAAGAGTACATCTAAAATAAAAGCAGTATCTTGCGCGCCCTTATTCGCTGATGTTATGCGTAAAGTACAAGATAACACATCGATAAGCGGACAATTTTTAATGTAAAATAATTAATAAAAAAGTAATGAAATCAATTACAATTAAAGGATCACAAAGAGAAAGCGTGGGCAAGGTAGCAACCAAAGCCTTACGTAATGCTGGAAAGGTTCCTTGCGTTTTATACGGAGGAGACAAACCTGTTCACTTTTCAGCTACAGAATTAGCGTTTAAGAACTTGGTATACACTCCAAATGTATATACTGCAAGTCTTGATGTTGATGGAACAAAATATGCTGCAATTTTACAGGATATTCAATTTCACCCAGTAACAGATAAAATTATACATGTAGATTTTTATCAATTATTTGATGATAAAGAAGTAACAATGAACATTCCTGTTCAACTTGTAGGAACATCACCTGGGGTTTTAAATGGAGGTTCTTTACGTTTTCCAAAACGTAAATTAAGAGTAAAAGCATTACCTGGAGATTTACCAGACTTTTTTGAAGCAGATATTTCTGGTTTAAAAATTGGAAGTAAATTTTTAGTAACAGATATTAAAAGTGAAAACTGTACATTCTTACACCCAGACAATACAGTAGTTGTTCAAGTTAGAACATCTCGTAATGCAGCTGAAGATGAAGAATTAGAAGGAGAAGAAGGAGAAGGAACTGAAGCAGCAGCAGAAGGTGCTGAAGCAGCAGCTCCAGCAGCAGAATAAGCATATTCTAAATAAATATATTTTAAAAGCGTTACTATTTTAGTAACGCTTTTTTATTTTAGCAAAACAAACAAACTCAAAATTCTTCCAGATGAACCTTAGTAAATATATTTCTATCAGCTTAATTTGCCTATTATTAAGTAATTGTAAAACAGAAAAAGAAACAAAAGTAAGTAGCGATTGGACGCCAAAAATCTTAAAAACATTTAAAGAAAATGGAACTAAGAGCATACTTCCAGATTATTCTTATGCGGGCTATAATTATGGAGAATCAGCATTACCAAATGGAGATAATTTAAAAACCTATAAGGTAGAAGATTTTGGGGCCATAGCTAATGATGAAAAAGATGATACTAAGGCTGTACAAGCAACAATAAATGAAGCTGGTAAAAACGGAGGCGGAGTCGTTTTATTTCCAAAAGGACGTTTTTTAATTAATTCTGATACAACAAAACAAGACATTATCAGAATCAATTATTCTAATTTAATTTTACGTGGTTCTGGGAAAGATAAAAGTGGAACTATTATTTTTAGCGGAAGTGAGACAACAACATTACATGGAGAAAGTCCATGGTTATCTTCCTTTGTTTTTCATTCTGGATTAAATTTAGATACTAATCAAGATATGTATTCTGTAAGTAAAGAGCCTATCCATTCTAAAATAACTGCAGATGTAAAAAAAGGTGATAAAATCATCAATTTAGAACATACTAAAGAATTAAAATCCGGTGATATTATCATTATCGCCATGAAAAACACAACTGATAAAGGTGATTTAATTAACGAATTAATGTCGCCTTTAAAATTTGAAGAATTTCAAAAATCGTACACCGAAGCTGGGAAAAATAAAATGCCTTCTTTTCAATGGGCAGTTGAAATTGATGAAGTAATAAATGATACTTCAATCCGAATAAAACAACCAGCAAGAAGAGCAATTAAAACACAATTTGAAGCATTTATTTCTAAAATTGAAATGCTAAAAAACATTGGTATAGAAAACTTCCGTTTTGAATCTGCATATAAAGGAGGAGATTATGCGCATCATAAAACTAAAATCCATGATTATGGTTGGGGAGCAATTTGTTTGCAACGTGTTTCACATGGTTGGATTAAAGACATTACTATTGATAATTATACTCAAACTACACATTTAATGAATTCTAGAAACGTTACAATTTCTGATGTAACAATTACTGGTGGAAATGGACATTATGGACCAAAAATGTATAGTTCTTCAGATAACTTGGTAAAAAACATCAATCTAGAAGCAGACAGAACTCATGGACCAGGATTGGAAGGAGCAAGTTTTGGAAATATTTACAAAGACATCAAACAAAAAAATGCGATAGATATTGATTTACATGGAATGGGATCATCAGAATTATGTCCACCGATGTATAATTTATATGAAAATATTTCGATGGTGAAAAGTATTGCTGGTGGAGGAGCAACCTTTAACATTCCGCATGCTGGAGAGTACAACACATTTTGGAATATAGAGATGACAGGTTATGAAGAAAAAGGTTTTAATGAGTTGTTTTATTCATGGATTTGGAAAAACCCGAAGAAGTTTAAAAACGAGTTTCATATCGATTGTCATAAACAATATTTAAGAACAATTATGGTCGGAATTCATCATCCAGAAAAAACACTTTCAATTGAAAATAATACGGAAGATAGAGCAGATGAATGGATTTATGTTGAAGGATTAAATAAGAAAACGAATATGGTGTCTTTATATGATACTCAATTAAAAATGCGTTTAGCATCGAAAAAATAAGTTGTATTAGGTTGAGCGCAGTCAAAACCTAAATTCGTATAAATAATATTATTTTTGCTCTATGAAGTTTTACAAATTCTTTTTGAAGTTATTTGGAATCCATGAAGAAAGCAAAGAAGATCTCATGAAAAAATATTTAATTGTTGGCTTGGGTAACATTGGCGAAAAGTATGAAAATACACGTCATAATATCGGTTTTAAAATTGTTGATGAAGTTGCAGACGAACACAATGTAAATTTTGAAACTGAAAAACTTGGAGACATTGCGCAGTTTAGGTTTAAAGGAAGAACTTTTATCCTATTAAAACCATCTACTTATATGAATTTAAGCGGAAAATCTGTAAAATATTGGATGCAAAAAGAAAAGATTGGGATCGATAATATTCTAATTATTACAGATGATTTAAACATCGATTTTGGCACGATTCGACTAAAAGGAAAAGGTAGTGATGGCGGTCATAATGGATTAAAAGACATTCAAGATAAATTAGCTACTAACAAATACCCGAGATTTCGATTTGGAGTAGGTGGTAATTACTCAAAAGGCAGACAAGTAGATTTTGTTTTAGGAGAATGGAATAAAGAGGAAACGAGTCAATTAATTGAACGACTTCCTACTTCGGCAAAAATTATTACTTCTTTTGGTACTGCAGGTTTAGCTAATACGATGAATACTTTTAACGGTAAATAATTGAAGCTTATTTTCTTTTAAGTGAAATTGCCGTTTTTATATTATTTGAAATCCCACCTTGGGTATTAGTTACATCTTGATTAATACTAACGCCGGTTTCATTAAAAATAAGCGTTTTAAAAACGCCATTAATAAAGTTACCATTACTTTGACTAAAGTTAATTGAGTTTTCAAGTGCATTAATAGCATAGGTACCCGAAGCATTTAATATAATTATTTTTGGACTTGCCTGACCTTTGTCTGGGGTTGGAGTAACAGTAGATGTCGATCTATATTCACCAGTAACAACATATGTTCCGTTAGAATTTATTAAAAAGTCTACTTGAAAAGTATCTCCAGTTTTTTCATTCTTTGAAAGTTCAACAGTAACACCAGCAGCAGAAGTAGCAGATTCTATTTCTTCAATATCAATAGTATTTACACTGTATGTCCCAGCTAAATTATCATTTGATAAGGTAAATGGTAAAGGTTCATTATCATGACTACAGCTTGTTAAAGCAAGAACAAAAAATGCAACTAAAATAAATTTTGATAATTTCATAAGAATATATTTTTCATCAAATATAACTCTTAAAAACAAACGATATTGTTAAAATATGTTAGTTTTTAAGCGAAAAATTATTGATCACTTGCAAACCATTCTGCAAAACTAGTATCCGTTTCTTGTAGTTTAAGAGAAAATAAATTGATGTTTTCAGGTAATCTTTTTTTAATTTTTTTAGCAAAATCGATCACCATCATTTCACTTGTTGGCTGATAATCAACTAAAATAACATGATGCCCTCTGTCTTTTAATTCTTTCGCTAATTCTACATGCGGCGTGTTTTTATTAAACACAGTTGCGTGATCAAACAAATCAACAATTTCTTCTTTTACAATTTTCTTTAAATCAGAAAAATCGATAACCATTCCAAATTTTACATTAGAGTTATCTGTAATAGGCTGACCAGAAACAGTTACTGAAAGTTTGTAAGAATGCCCGTGAACGTTCTTACATTTTCCATCATACCCATACAAAGCATGGCCTGTTTCAAAATTGAATTGTTTGGTAATTCTAATAGTACTCATTATCGTCTATTTCTATTTTTGTTGTAAAAATATACGACTACAAGACCTATTGCTAATCCGATAAATAAATAATCTCCACCCATAATTTTATAATTAATGTAGCAATGCTACTTTTTAAACTTTTCTAATGCTTTTTTTGTGAACTCAGACAATACCAATTTTCCAGAAACTTCTGCTCTTTCAATTAATAAAGAACCCCAATTATCAGTTCCTTTCCACAAAGTTTTTTTCATTTCTGATAAAGCCTCTGGATTGTAAGAAGCTAGTTTTTCTGATAAGATTTCAACTTCTTTATCCAACGTGTTTACATCATCATAAACTTTAGCATATAATCCTTTTTCTTTTGCCCAATAGGCATTTTTCCAATTACTAGCATCTAAAGTTAATTCTGCTAAACCAGCGACTCCAATTTTACGTTCTACCGCAGATGCAATCACAAAAGGACCAATTCCGATGGTTAATTCTGATAATTTTATTGCAGCATTTTCAGATGCTAAAACATAATCGCAAGCTGCTGCTAAACCAACACCACCACCAACTGCTTTTCCATGAACTCTACCAATAATAATTTTAGAACAAGTACGCATTGCATTGATAACATTTGCAAAACCAGAAAAGAATTTTTTCCCTTCTTCTAAGTTAGAAATAGCAATTAATTCATCAAAAGAAGCACCAGCACAAAAAGCTCTTTCTCCTTCTGATTTTAAAACAATAACAGAAATAGCATCATTTTCAGATAACTTATTTAGTTCTTTTGTTAATCGATCTAACAAAATACTAGGGAAAGAATTGCTTGCTGGATGACCAAATTCTACCGTAGCTACTTGTTGCTGAATACTGGTATATAAACTTCCGTTTTGTCTATTTGTGGTCATTGTTGCTATTTTTATCAAAATTACATTTTTTGCGCAAGCGGTAAAAACTTTCTTCTAAATTTATAAATTAAAGGAAAACCTCTTGCTGCAATCCATAAAATAAAGGTAATCCAAATTCCGTATAAATGATACTCTAAAGAATCAAAAAAGAAAACAGAAGGAATAAAAACTAGAAATGTTGCAACTAATAAAAGGTTTCTTAAATACTTCATTTCTCCCATTCCTTTAAAAATAGCATCAAAAATAAAAGTTACCGCACATAAAGGTTGCATTGCTAAAACAATCCAAAAAACGTTGTAAAACTCTCTTAAAACAGTTTCTTCTTTTGTGAAAATTCTACCAATGGCTTCATAACCAATAAATCCTAAAATAGCTAAAATTGTTCCTGTAGCAATTCCGTAAATCAATAATTTATTGCTCAGTTTGACTAATGTATCATACTCTTTTGCACCTAATAATTTTCCTGATAAAATATTTCCTGCGGATGAATATCCATCAATCATAAAAGCTCCTAGAAACCATATGTTTAACCCGATTGTATACGCTGCAATGTATTCGTTTCCATAAGCTGTTGCGAATGATGTTCCGAAATATAAAGCAATATTTAAAGCTAAAGTTCTAATAAATAAATTTGCAACCATGCCTAATAATCGCCTTAATTCTACATTAAGAGGCAATGTGAATTTTAATGAAATTGATGTTTTCTTTAGTAATAAAACTCCAGCAATAATTGCCATCGTAATTTGTGCTAAAACACTTGCGTATGCTGCACCTTCAATATGCATTTCGGGGATATATCCTTCAATTCCATACACTAAAATGACATCTAAAAAGATGTTTAAAATTGCGCCAATAATGGCAATTATCATTGGATAAAAAGTGTTTTGTAATCCTCTAAAAGTTCCGAAAATGGCAAAAACAAATAAGGAAAAAGGAAACCCAAAAATTCTTATTTTATAATAGGTAATAGAAAAATCTAAAATTAATCCTCTTGCGTTATAAAACTGAAAAATTTGTTTTGCAAAAGGATAAGTAATTAATAAAACTAAAAAGCTTGTTGCGACTAAAATTAATGTTGCTTGCGCTGGTAAGGTTTTTACTTCATCCAATTTATTTGCGCCAACATATTGTGAAATTATAGATGATATAGCGCTTCTTATTTGTCCGAAAATCCAAACAAGCATCGAAATAAATGCACCAACAATTCCAACGGCAGCCAAACTTTCGGTAGCATTTGTATCAATATTCCCAACAATTGCAGTATCAGTAATAGAAAGTATAGGTTCTGCAATACCAGCAATTAATGCAGGCATCGCTAACTTATTTATACTCTTAAAACTAATATCTGTTTTCAAACTATTTTGCAAAATGTAAAGTTACTCGCTTTCATTTAAAAAAAACGTAACTTTGTACCACAAAAAATTAAAGAAATGAAACATATTTTAGTTCCTATTGGATCCTCAGAAAACGCAGTAAGCACCTTGCAATACGCTATTGATTTTGCTGCAGAATTTAATGCAGATGTTTTTGTTTTTAGAGCCTATAATGTGCAAACAAAAGCAGGAACTATTATAAATGTTGATAGTATTATTGAACGTGAAACGAACTTGTATTTACGTACAATTGTAAAATCTGTAGACACAAAAAAGGTAGCTGTAAAATTAATTGCTGCTAAAGGAAGTGTAATTGATAGTATTAATGCGGTTCATAAAGAATTAACGATTGATTTAATAGTTACAGGACCAAAAAGTAATTCGATTAAGGAAGAGGTGTTTTTAGGAAATACTTCTGGAAGTATTGTAAAGCAGACAGAAATTCCTGTTTTAGTAGTTCCTCATGGATTTACTTTTTCGCCAGTAAAAAGAGTGTTAACTGCTTTTAAATCTGGGATTATTAATAAAAGTAAAGTTTTAAGTCCTCTTAAAGATATTAAAGATACATTTAAAGCTGATGTGAATTTATTATTAGTAAAAACACCTTCTTATACAGAAGAAGATTTAGAAATTAATGAAAACTTAAAATCGTTAGAAAACAAGCTAACGGTTTCAGAAAATGCGACAACATTCCAGGGAGTTTTAGAACATTTTAGATCTAACAATCCAGATATGTTATGTGTATTTAGACGTAAACGAGGCTTCTTTAAAAAATTATGGGAAAAGAATACAATTTTAAAATCTGAATTTTATTGTACTATTCCTTTGTTAGTTTTAAGTGGGCAAGAGTAAGTTAAAAAGCCAATTCTAAAGGTTCCTTAAACGATATTTCTGGATTGTAGATTTCTAAAATCAATGATTTTATTTCCTCCATAAATTCATCTAATTTTTCTTGTGTAATTAAATTATCTGGAGTTCTATAGTTTGAAGAAAAATTCATTTTTAAAAAGCCGCTTTTTAAGTTTTTAAAAGAAATAATTCCAGCTTCTAACGGTGTATTAAAATCGTAGTTTTCGTTTTGAGTATATAAAAAAGCATACAGCAATACTTGTATCGATTTATTATATTTATAATCTTGAATACTCGTAAAGTCAGTGATTTTTAAATCAGACGCTTTTACCATTCCTGTTTTATAATCAATAATTCTGGTAACGCCATTCAATTCGTCAATTCTATCTACTTGCCCATGAATTTTTATTGGAAAATCAATTCCGTCAATAGAAATATCCGTTTTTAAATTTTGTTCAGTCGCAATAATTTTAAGTGTATTTTTTTCATCTTTTAAAATTGCTGATTCTTGTTTTAAAAAGTTTACAACAAATCGATTTGCTACTTCAAAAATCAATCTATTTTTACCTGTTTTTAAATCGCCATTTTTAAATTGAATTGCAAAATGTTTTTCAACCAAATTTTTGACCTTTTTTTGCATTGCAGACACATCATCAAAAGTTAAAAATCGCCCAATAAAAGGTTTGTATAATTCCTCTAACGTTTCATGAACTACGGTTCCCATTGTATTTACTGCAACCGTTTCTTCAACATCCTCAAACTCTTTAATTTTTAAAATTTTCTGTTTGTAAAAAGCAATTGGATTATATAAATAATTGGTAATTGCTGATGGAGAAAGTCCTTTTTCTGCTAATTCTTTTAGTCGATTTGATACTTCTTCATTCTTTTTAAATTCTTTTAAATCTATAGATGATGATACTACTTTTGGACTCACAATTTTCTGATCAATATGAATATTCATCATTTCTAATTGTGTGATAAATCTACTTTTTTCACCGCCACCAAAAGCATCATTTTCGGTATTATATAAAATGAAAATGTTTTTAGCCCTTTGTATCAACCTAAAAAAATGATACGAAAAGATTGCATCTTTTTCTCGATAAGTCGGTAAATTAAATTCTGTTTTTACATCAAAAGGGATAAAAGAATTTTGCTTACTATTTGCAGGTAAAATTCCTTCGTTTACAGAGGTAATAATTACGTTTTCAAAATCTAAAACACGTGTTTCTAACATTCCCATTAATTGTAAACCTTGTAATGGTTCTCCTTGAAAAGACAAACTTTCCGACTGAATTAATTGTATAAAAAATTGATGTAAGGTCTTTAAATCTTGGATAAAATGAAACTCTGAATGCAAATTTTGTAATTGTCTAAATGCCGTATAAAAACGGTACAAATACTCCTTTTCTAAATCGGTCGTATTTTCTTTTATAAGGTTGATTAGGTTAATAATTCTCTCTAAAAAATCAGAAATTCCGTTGAAGGGATTAAAAATCGATAATAAAACTTCTTTATTTGTCAGTTTTTTACTGATGGATTCAATAGTTTCCACATCAACAAACATTGAGTTCCGAGCTATAATAGTTTTATCTAAAATTACATCAATAGCAATATTTTGTTCAGAAAATAATTTATAAATATTAGCATGTTTTATAAATCGCAGAACATCTTTATAATAGAATTGATTTGATGCTGATTTCTGTAATTTATCTTGAGTTAAAAACAACTGAAAAACAGCAAAGATTAAATTACTTGTCGGAATATCTTTTAACGGATATCCCATCGTAATATTAATCGCTTCTACATTTTTTGGCAAAGAATTTAAGGTGATTGGTAATAAAGTTTCATCTGCTAAAACCAATGCAGTATTATTATGATTAGAGAAGTTTTGTAAGATTTCTCCCGAATGTTTTACTTGTGTAATATTTTTTGATGCGCCAATTACCTGAATATTTTTTGGAGTTGAAAAATTATTTCCAACTATTTTCAACGCATTCTTTTCATAATATTTCCACTTACTTTTATATTTTCTTATAAAATTTCCTGCTTGATGATTTGACTTTAAAAATGAGATATCAATATCCCAATAAACTTGAGATTTTCCTGTTTCTAAAAACCGTTGAAATAAGAATTCTTCTGATTTATTTAATGCGTTAAATCCTATAAAAAAGAATTTTTTATGTATGTTTTTTTCAATAAAACCTGCTACTTTATTCGTTGCTTCTCTATATAAAACTCCTTGATATCCTTTTTTGTTATTGATTAAAAATTGATAAAAAGCAGTATAATATTCACCTAGTTTTTCCATAAAAGAATAGTGATCTTTCATGAGTTCGGTTTCTTTAAAAGTTCCTTTTACAGACCATTTTCTTAAGCGCTCAATATCTCTTAAATAGATAAATATTTCTTTAGAATTAATTAAATGTTGATCTACTTCATTAAAATCTTGTAACACTGTAATAGCCCATGAAGAAAAAACATCAAAAGAATCTGGTTTGCCCTCTATCTCTTTATAAATAGCATAAAAATGAAATAATAATTGAATCGAATCAATTTTTTTGATTTCAGAAATCTCACTAACAAATTGCTCAATATTTAAAATCTGAGGTAAAAAACCTGTCGAAATTTTATCTTTTAAGGTGTTTTTTACAAAAACTCCTGCACGTTGTGATGGCAAAACAAAAACCACATTTTCAAAAGAAGTTGTACTTTTTAAAATATCATCTAAAGTTTCTGAAATAAAAGATTGCATATAAACTTGTCTTTCCCATAAAAATGGAAATCTATTAAATTAGCGTAATTGGATTCCTGCCTTCGCAGGAATGACAGCGAAGAGACATTTTTTATTGTACCAATGTACAATATTTATCTTATTTTTGAGAAACTCATTTATGCTAAATAACATACTTTGAAATCTAAATCTACTTTAGAAATTGCACTTATTCAATCTGATTTGATTTGGGAAAATCCTTCTGAAAACAGAA
This sequence comes from Lutibacter sp. Hel_I_33_5, assembly GCF_007827455.1. Classification (NCBI taxonomy): domain Bacteria; kingdom Pseudomonadati; phylum Bacteroidota; class Flavobacteriia; order Flavobacteriales; family Flavobacteriaceae; genus Lutibacter; species Lutibacter sp. Hel_I_33_5. The sequence continues at coordinate 1,940,151 of NZ_VISM01000001.1, read as the reverse complement.
AAGTTTTTGAAGAGAAAATTAATACGATTTCTTCTTCTATTGATTTAATTATTCTGCCCGAAATGTTTGCTACAGGTTTTACTATGAATGCAGAAAATGTTGCTGAAACTATGAATGGAAAGACTGTTTTGTGGATGCAAAAAATTGCGCAACAAAAACATACAGCTATAACTGGAAGTTTAATTATTGAAGAAGAATCTAAATTCTATAACCGTCTATTGTTTGTGTTTCCTTCAGGAAAAATTGAATTTTACGATAAGAAACACACCTTTACTTTAGCTGGTGAAAACAAAGTATTTACTGCAGGAAAAAATCATACTATTATTGATTATAAAGAATGGAAAATTAATCCACTAATTTGTTATGATTTGCGCTTTCCTGTTTGGGCAAGAAATACTCAAAACTACGATTTGTTATTGTATGTTGCAAGTTGGCCAAAACCAAGAATTAATGCTTGGGACACGTTATTAAAAGCACGTGCTATTGAAAATATGTCTTATACAATTGGCGTTAACCGTGTTGGTAAAGATGCTAATAATTACGAATATTCAGGGCATTCTGCTTGTTACGATTCTTTAGGAAAAGAACTATGTTTCAACAAAAATAACGAAACTGTTTTATTAGTTTCTTTAGATAAAGAAAGTCAAAATAACACTCGAAAAAGATTTCGATTTTTAGATGATAAAGATAATTTTGAATTCCTTTAAACGTCGTATAAATTGTAGCTACGAATCTTTAATAAAAATATGAGAAACTAAAACAAGTTTAGTTTGACAAAGAAAAAAGTTGTTTAGGCTGGAATCATCCATTTAAAATTAAACTTTGTATCAGGAATTACAATTCGCTCTGTAATTCTATACATTCTTTCTGGTAATTTCATCAAATAATCTCTAGCCTTTTCTGCTTCTGGAGTTAAATTTGTAATCTTATCAATCTCCCAACTCTCTGTTAGTTTTTTAAGAATATCTACATAATCGTATCCTGTGTATACACCAACTCTTTGAGCAACCGCAGAGAAATCATCAAATAAACTTCCTTTAGCTCCAAAAGACTCTCTTAAATGCATTGCTGGCATTACAATCTTGTACTTCATCATGTGCTGAAAAGCCAACATCATTTCTGAAGGATCTATTTTAAAAATTTCCTTTACAAATCGTGTATATGCAACATGATGACGCATTTCATCACCTGCAATAATTTTAGACATTTTTGCCAAGGCTTTATGTCCTTTTTTACGTGCAATTTTAGCTACATTATTGTGAGAAATATAGGTTGCTAATTCTTGAAAACTAGTATATACAAAGTTTTTATATGGATCTGTAGAAGTTCCAATATCAAAACCATCAGCAATTAAATGTTGCGTAGAAATTTCTACTTCACGCATATTTACTCTTCCAGATAAATACAAGTATTTGTTTAAAGTATCACCATGTCTATTTTCTTCTGCTGTCCAAGAACGCACCCATTTTGCCCATCCATTATCAGGGTCTTGATGAACTCCGTCTAAATCTAATAACCAAGATTCATAGGTTGGTAAAGCTTCTTCTGTAATGGTATCCCCCACTAAAACTACCCAAAAATCGTCGTCTAATTCTTTAGAAAGTTCTCTAATTTCTTCAACTTCACTAATAAAAGTATCTTTTTGAGAATTGGGTAAAAAATCTGTTGGTTGCCAAATTTTTTCTGCGGGAATTAAAAATTCATCTACAAAACTATCAATATTTTTTTCTAGTGTTTGCATTACTTCCTTTCGGATGTTTTTTATAGACATGCTATTATTTTATACTGTTGGTTATAGTAGTTTCTACTTTTTTTAATAATTCATCAAAAGGTAAAGAGTTTGCTTGTATTGGTTGATGTGTTTCAATTTTTATTGAAGCTCCAATTCCTAAGGGAAACTTTCCGTATTTATACACTTTCCAAGAATTATTGATGGTCAAAGGTACAATAAAAGCTTCAGGATTGTATTTAAGAAGCATTTTTAATCCGTTTGGGGAAAAAGTCTTAGGTTTTCCTGTTTTACTTCTTGTTCCTTCTGGAAAAATAACTCCAGACCATTTATTTTTATTGATGTTTTTTGCGAATTTACCTAATTCTAACAATGCTTGTTTAGAATCTTTTCTATTGATTAAAGCTGCTCCACCTTTTCTTAAATTATAAGATACACTAGGTATTCCTTTGGCCAATTCTATTTTAGATACAAATTTTGGATTATGTTTTCTTAGATGCCAAATAATTGGAGGAATATCGAACATACTTTGATGGTTTGAAACAAAGATGTTATTTGTGTCTTTCGGAATGTCGTATTCGTTTTTAAAATATACTGGCACACATAAAATAAGTAAGGATTTTACCAAGAACCAATTCATAATATTTACTATCTTTTGATGTCCTTTTTGACCAAATAGAGTATATGCTATCCATTGAATTGGATGAAAAAAGAGTAATAGTAAAAAAAACACCAATGCAAAGATTGGTGAGAGTATATAACTTAAAATTTTCATGATTTAAAACCAGTTACTCCAAGGTATTCTTGATAAAACTATTAATAAAGCTAATCCATAAAAAATTGTAAATGTCTTAAATTTAGATTCGCTTTTTACTTGTTTCTTATGTTTAGACCAGCCTATAGTCAATAAAACTATAGCTATAATCATCATTAAAGGATGTTCTAATGCTAATAATCTTGCTTCAGCAACTTTCATAGTTTCTCCAAAGTTTTGATACCTTCCTTCAATAATATATAATATCAATCCTAAAACAAACATGATATGCATTGTAATTAAAGAAAAGAGCCCTAATCTAAAGTCTTTATGAGTAAATTCTTTCTTTTTAGCTAATCCAATGATTGCATTTATTACTGCATAAATTAATACTGCTAAAACAACATATGCCCAGTATGAGTGTAACGTTTTCATCATAATTAGTTAGTTTTTAATTTTTTGGTAAAGTTACAGAATTTATAAATAAAAAAACCACCTCATTTGAGGTGGTTTTTAAATGTTTATTTTGACTAGTAATTAGAATCTATATCTAACACTAAAGTTCCAAGTTCTACCTAAACCAAAATAACCTTGGTTAGCAGTGTCTATTCCGTTCCAATCTGTACCATCTGCATTTGTATCTCCAGCAACAATATTGGTTCTTAAATCTGATAAATACACTTCGTTAAAAGCATTATTCATATTTAATCTGAAGTTTAACGATTTGTTATCTTCTCCAATTTTTAATCTATAAGAAGCTCCTATATCAACAATATCATAAGAAGGTAACTCTAAGTTGGTTTTTACAGGACCAACATCAGCATATAAACCATTGTAATATCTCCAATCTATATCTGCAGAGAAATCTTGTGTAAAGTTATAATCTAACCCAAGACCCAATGTAAATTGAGCAGCATCACCTACTTTTCCTCCATCTACATCAACTGGAGTTTCAGAGATAATATTTTGATCTTCGTCTTGTACTCTACTAATTGCAGAGCCTTTATATTGCCAATCTCCTATTGAAGTAAAACCTTTTAATCTTAATTGATCATTTAATAAACGTGTACTAAAATCAATTTCTATACCTTGATGTAATTGTTCAACTCCAAAACCTAAAGTATTCTGTATTAAACCACCTACAAAATTAGATGAATTTGTAACTCTATTTTTCCAAGATGTTCTATATAGATTCACATTAGATCTAAAGTTACTAGAAGAGTATGTGTAACCTGCTTCAAGACTTAAAATCTTTTCATTTTCACTAAAAGGATTTATTTGATTATTAAAAGCAGGGAAAATATTATCATGATAAGGCTGACGAGAATAAAAACCAGCATTAGCAAATACTTTACTATTTTCGTTTACGTTATACCCGATACCACCTTTAGCATTATACCCAACATTAGAAATTTTTTCTGAAGTAACTCCATCTTCAATTCCAGCTGGTAAAGCACCAGTAGCTTGAGTAGAAGTACCATCGATTAACGTTTGATCAGCATATTGATAGTAATCAAATCTTTGGTGACGTTGTTGAGATAAAGATCCCTGGAAGAATGTAGAAAAATCTTCTGTTGCATATTCTAATTGTGCAAAAATACCACCATAAGATATTCTCTCATCATTACTATATGCTATTTTATCTTTTTGCTCAAAATCAGCAAATAATGCATCCCAAGGGTTTGCTTGCATACTTCTAGTTGTAGTAACTTGTTTGTGAGTACCAAAACTTCCATACGTTTGATGATTATTATTTTGATCTCTTAAACGAATATTTTCTTTCCATGAAGTTAAACCATGAAAATCTTCAACAACTCTAAAGTGCTCTCCGTAATATGTTCTAAGGTCTAAACCTACATTAAATACTAGGTTATCGTTTATTTTAGTTTCTAAATTAGAAACAACTCCATACCAACTATGTAAATTCATAGAAGCTCTAGTAATATATGTATCATTACCAAAGTTAATTCCTAAACCGTCAGTAGCTTTTGCATTTTTATTATAAATAGCACTATAATCTATATATCCATCTGCAGTTCTTTCTCTTCTACCACGACCACCAGTTCCGCCTCCACGACCCCAAGAACCATAAAGCACAGTAGATAAATTAGTGTCATCACTAATTTTAAAGTCCCAGTTAAGGTTCATTACTGGTTTATGATAGAAATTTCTTCTTTCTGTTAAATACTCACCTTGATAAGTACCCCAGTTATTATTATATTTTCTACCATATTGTAGATACGTTGAAATATTTTTAGAAAAGTTTTGATCGTGCCATTGTGGAGCACCAGTAATTAAAAAGTTAAAGTTATGTGTTTCGTTTGGCGTATACCCAAAAGAGATAAAATAAGTTTGACCTTGTCCTTTAGTTCCTTCATTATACCCTTCACCTTGCCAGTGAGAAAACATTACTGAAGTACCAAAACCTTTTTCAGATTTACCTGTACTATAAAATAACGTAGATTTAAAATAACTATCGTTAGCAACACCTCCATAAAAATAACCACCTTTTCTTTTATCGGTAGTTTTAGTAACAAAGTTAGTTGTACCTCCAACAGAAGATATCGCTAATTTTGAAGCACCTAATCCTCTTTGAATTTGAATTGCACTTGCAATATCATTAATACCAGACCAGTTAGACCAGTACATTTTACCGTCTTCCATACCATTAATAGGTTGTCCATTTAAAAGGTAAGCAGTGTTGTCTTGTTCAAAACCACGAACTGCCATTCTTGAATCACCGTAACCTCCAGCTTGACCCGCAACATATACAGAAGGAGTATTAACTAAAGTCATAGTAACATCTTGTGTACCTATTTTCTTTTGTATTTCAGCAGCTTTTATTGTTGATACAGCTACAGGAGTTTTTCTCCCACCTGCTAAATCAATTACACCTTTTCCAACAACAACTACTTCTTCTAATAAGTTACCGTCTTCAGCAAGCGTAATGTTTCCTAATTTTGTTTTTGATGAAGAAAAACTAACTTCAATAGATTTGTAACCCACAAAAGAAACAACAATTGTTCCAGAATCTGATTCGGTAGTCAGTGTAAAAACACCATTAAAATCAGCAGAGGTACCATTAGAAGTTCCTTTTTCTACTACACTAGCACTAGGTAAAGGCTCTCCAGTTTCGTCTACAACTGTACCAGACACTTTAGTTTGTCCTAAGACCATAGCTGATGTAAAAAACAACGCTACGAATAATAAGTTTTTAAGATTTTTCATGTTATATTATTTGAATTAATTGCACTGCAAAAGTCCTGCTTTCATACAGTTCTAATGTTAATTTAATGTTAACTTTTAACATTGATTTATGATATGTAAATTATCAAAATTGTAAGTATAATTTTGATTTTTAGGCTTTTAAATATTAACAGAGTTGTTAACAAAAAAGAAAATCACAGTTAATATTTTAACCATGTTTTACAAAAACTACTTTTTATTCGTTTTTTAGTAACTTTTTTGCTAGTTCCTTCCCTAATTCTACTCCAAATTGGTCATAACTATAAATATTCCATAAAATACCTTGTGCGAATATTTTATGCTCATACATAGCGACTAATTTCCCTAAAGATTTAGGAGTTAGCTTATCAAACAAAATAGCATTACTTGGTCTATTTCCTTCAAATACCTTGAAAGGTAATAATTGAGAAACTTTATCAAGTTCTCCATTTGTTTTTAATTCTAAATGAACTTCTTCTTTCGTTTTACCAAAAGCCAATGCTTCTATTTGTCCATAATAATTTGCCATTAACTTTTTATGATGGTCTGACAAACCATATAATGATTCTTTATAACCAATAAAGTCTGCTGGAATTAGTTTTGTTCCTTGATGCACTAATTGCATAAATGCATGCTGCATATTTGTACCTGTACTTCCCCAAATAATTGTTCCTGTTTGATACTCAATTTTATCACCATTTCTATCTACAGACTTACCATTACTTTCCATAATAGCTTGTTGTAAATAATCGGGTAATTTTTTTAAGTATTGAGAATAGGGTAAAATAGCTTCAGTTTCTGCGTTGTAAAAATTATTATACCAAATACTGATTAAAGCTAATATTACAGGAATGTTTTTATCAAAAGATTCATTTCTAAAATGCAAATCCATTTCTTCAGCACCATCTAATAATGCTCTATAATGATCAAAACCTACGGATAAACTTATTGACAATCCTACAGCAGACCAAAGTGAAAAACGTCCACCAACCCAATTCCACATAGGAAAAACATTGCTTTTATCGATTCCAAAATTGTCCACAGCTTCTAAATTTGTTGAAACCGCTACAAAATGCTTTGGAATATCGAATATAGTAGCAGATTTTAAGAACCAATTTTTAATAGTTTCTGCATTAGAAATAGTTTCTTGGGTTGTAAATGTTTTAGAAACAATGACAAAAAGTGTAGTTTCTGGGTTTAAATTTTTTATAATTTCAGAAACATGATCTCCATCTACATTAGAAACAAAATGGGTGTTTAATTGATTTTTATAGAATTTTAAAGATTCTACAATCATATCTGGTCCAAGATCAGATCCACCAATCCCAATATTTACAACATCTGTAATCGATTTACCTGTATATCCTTTCCATTTTCCAGAAATTACTTTATTAGAAAAAGCTCTAATTTTTCTTAAAGCACTTTGAATTTTAGGTTTTATATCTTTTCCGTCGATTAATAATGGTTCATCAGAATTACTTCTTAATGCAGTATGTAAAACTTCTCTATTTTCTGTAACGTTAATTATTGCACCAGAAAATTGTTTTTCAATTGCATCTTTTAAATCAACTTCTTTTGCTAATTCAACCAATAAATTGATTGTTTTTTTTGTGATTCTATTTTTAGAAAAATCGACTAATAAATCATCAAATTCAAGAGAAAAGTGTTCTTTCCTTTGATGATCATCATTAAATAATTCTTTAAGTGTTTTGTTTTTTGTTTGATGAAAATGAGTTGTTAATTCACTCCAGGATTTAGTCTGTGTTGGATTGGTATTTTTTAATGCCATTTCTTAGTTAATGTTTCACAATGAGTTCTTTGTTTCTCTCTTCTTTAGTAAAAGAAAAATTTTCAAGTTTGTTTTTTAAGGGAATAATATGTTTTTTATACGTAGGAATTAAACTTTTCTTCAATGGTTTTGCCGATGGTAATTTTTGTTTAAACGGATCTACCTCTTTACCATTTTTCCAAAAACGATAACAAACATGATTTCCAGAACTACTTCCGGTAGAACCTACATAACCAATAATATCTCCTTGTTTTACAAAATCACCAACCCTTGCTTTTCTTCTACTCATATGAAAATATTTAGTAGTATACGTATTATTATGCCTTACAGCTACATAAATACCATTACCACCTCTTCTTGTAGATTCTATAACAGTTCCATTTGCTGTGGACATAATAGGAGTTCCATTTGCGGCAGCAAAATCAGTACCTCTATGTGCTTTAATTCTATATCCATAATGAGCAATTCTCCTCTTTAAATTGTATCTTGATGATATTCTATATTGAAATTTTATGGGTGATTTTAAAAATTGACTACGAAGCATATCGCCACTTTCATTATAATATTCATAGATTCCTTTTATAGAATCTGGTACATATCTAAAAGCATATAGATCCTTACCTTTATGTTTAAAAACAGCTGCTTTTACTTTACCATACCCTGCAAAAACAGTATCATTTATATATTTTTCTTCATAGATAAATTTAAATTCATCTCCTTTTTGAAGTTTTTGAAAATCTAGAGTCCAAGCATAAATATCGTCTGCGATTGTATAGGTTAGATTAGGTTTAAGATGTAAACTATCCATTGCCTCAGATAAGCTAGATGAAATTTTTCCAGCCGCAATTTTTTCAACTAATTTTATTGGTTTTTTATATTTATAAGCAGTGATTGTTGAATCTTTTAAATTTACAATTGTGGAATTTATTTTATCATGCTTATAGATGAAAATTTCTGCTTTTTCGGTAGAATCTTTTGAAGCTAACACGGTATAAGGTTTACCGGCTCTAACTCTTCTTACATCAAATATATCTTTAATTGAGCCTGCAATTTTATTTATTTTAGGATAAGAAACATGATGTCTATCAAGGATAATTCCAAAACTTTCACCATTTTTAATTGTATCGTTTATAACTTTAAAGTCGTTTAGTTTATAACCATACTCATAAAATACTTTAGGGATAATAATTTTTTCAAGAATAGGTTTTTTTTCATCAGATTTACATGAAAAAAGGAAGTTTGATAAAATGAGGAGGACGATAAATTTTTTCAAAAAAACAGAATTGAACTATTAAAAATTAATCATCAAAAATACAATTTAATCAAATATAATTTCAAAAGAATTTGCTAAACCTTTATATGCTTCTAATTCTGCTCGTAAAGAACCAACTGATATAGCCGCTTTTAGTTTAATTGGTATTTTATTATCGTCATTTGTAATCCATATAGCGACACTTTCATTTTCTTTAAAAATTCTTCCAGATTGAACTAAAGGACTAAAAACCATAGTATTAACTTTTCCGAATTTGGTTTCCAAAGTTTCAAACTTTAAAAATTTCAACCTAAATGGAAAAATTTTGGAGTCAATAAACATATTCAATTTTATTTCATCACCAGGTTTAAGGTTCTTAGTGTTTTGTGCTCTTAGATAATAAAAAGACGATAACATATCTTGCACATTATCTGCTGTAAATTCTTTAGTCGTATTTTTTTTGTAATCTTTTACAATTGCTTTTTTACCATCAACATCAAATTCAATGTCTCTTTTTATCGTGTAACCTCCTTCATTAATATCTCTTTTAAAAAGGTAAGGTTTTGTAGTTTCTTTATCAAAATAACTCTCATAAGTGTCATTTACTTTAAAAAACCATTTTATCATTCCAGTAGTCCAGCCTTTACCAATGGTATGATATACTTTTTTAGAATTTAATTCTTCTTCTTTAACTTCTAATGTTGCGGTACCTGCTCTTAAAAAACCACTATAACTCATTTTATAGCGAAGCCATTCACCATCTTTAAATGGTACTGTTTTTTCTTGCCCAAAAGCGAATGTGCTAAGAAGAAAAACTAAAAGAAGTACACTAATTTTTTTCATAAAAAATCAAACTTATAAAAAAGTAAAGACAATTACTGTTCCAAAAACGAAAAATTAGTGTTATTATTTTAAAAAGTCCCCCAATTTTCTAGTTCTTCTTTGCTCCATAAATAAGGATAAAAGATTCTTCTTTGATATTTAGGATGCAAATATTTACGCCAACTACTACCACCTGTAGCTTCTAGTTCTTTTTCTTCTCCACCTAAATACTTACCAGCAGCATTGTAATGTGCCAAAACCCATTTTACATTTACTGTATAATCATAATGACGCATTGCTTTAATTAATGCTGGATTTTGCTGAATATCTTCTGGTAATTGTTGGAATTTTTTAGACAAATTACAATCATTATAATCTTCCATAAAATCGATAAAATCTCCAACATATTTTTTATCAAACAATTTTATTAAAGTCGATTTTTTTCCTGTTTTATGATTTACGCCAGCAGCTTGCCAATACAAATGATCGTACGCATTTTTAAATGACGAATTTCTATCGATAGAATCTCTATAACGAACATCAATTAAATTGATTAACTCTGTTGAAGCAAACTCAATTTTTCTGTATTGTGCACTTTGAAAACCACTTGCTGGTGTTAATGTGTTTCTAAATTTTAAATATTGTTCACGTTCCATACCATCAGCCATTACTGAAAATGAACTACACAACATATAAAAGTATCTACTGATTCGCATTAAATGCGTAGAAAATTTATCTGCGGAAATTTCTATGGATTTTGCAACTTGATCAATTTCCCATAAAATCATTTTAAACAACAATTCATTTACTTGATGATACATGATAAAAACCATCTCATCTGGTTGATTTGTACGCGGTGTTTGCAAACCTAAAAGGGCATCAGTCTGAATATAATCCCAATAAGTAATTGGTGTACTCCAAAGTAATCCTTCTAACATAGCATCAACAGGAACTCCTAATTTTTCGTACTTTTCTTCTATGGCTTTTAAAATTTCGTCTTTGCTCATTGTTGTTTTTAAAGATAAAAAGCAAAGAAACAAGACTTTTTACAAAAATCTAAATTCTTTGGTATTGTTTCTTAATATAAATTTTCTTATTTAATAACTAATTCCTGTTTTATTTCTAAAATCAGATTTCCCACCTGTTTTTTCTACTAATTTCACTTCTTTAATCACCATTTTTTGACTGATACTTTTACACATATCATAAATAGTTAAACATGTAATATTTGCACCTGTTAAAGCTTCCATTTCTACACCTGTTTTTCCTTCGATTGTTACCTTGCAAAACACTTCAATATTCTCTGAATCTATAATTTGTATATCAATATCTACACCATTAATTAATAATGGATGACACATAGGAATTAACTCTGATGTCTTTTTTACACCTTGAATTCCTGCAATAATTGCTGTTTGAAAAACTGGTCCTTTTTTGGTAATTAATTCATCATTTGTAAAATGAGAAATCACTTCTTTTCCTAAAAACATAGTTGCTTTTGCAATAGCAATTCTTTTGGTAATTTTCTTGTCAGAAACATTTACCATTTTAGGGTTTCCTTGAGAATTTAAATGACTAAAATCACTCATTATCTATATTTTATTATCGGAAAAACTTCTCCTTTTTTAAATTCTATTTGTTCTTTTGGTAGCTGAATAAAAGCATCTGTTTTTACCAAACTTGCTAAATCTCCAGAACCGTTTCCTTTAATAGGGAAAGTAACTAAATGCCCGAATTTACTCTCTAATTTTACTTGTAAAAAGTAGGTTAAATTAGGTTTAAAAGAAATAGCTTCTCCTAAAATTGCGGTTTCTACTTTTGTTTTTAATCCAACTGATTTATGATACCAAGGATAAAAATACGCTAAACAATTTACAAATGTAGAAATTGGATTTCCAGGAAATCCGAAAACATTACATTTATCTGTTTTTCCGTAGAAAAATGGTTTCCCTGGTCTTTGCGCAACTTTATGAAACAATTTTTCAACGCCTAATTCTTCAAAAATTTCTGGCAGATAATCGAACTTCCCTTTACTTACTGCGCCACTGAAAAGTAAGACATCATATTCTTGTAAATACTTTTTTATCTTTTCTTTTAAAATTGGTTTATCATCTGTAATATGATCTGTTTCTGAAGAAATATGTATTCTTTCTAACAAAGAAACCAATGTAAAAACATTGCTTCTTCTAATTTGATGTTCTAACGGCTTCTCTTCTACCCCAACTAATTCATCACCTGTAGAAACAATCATTACTTTCGGTTGTTTTACAACCTTTACAGTCGATTTTCCAACAGTTGCTAAAACACCTATTTCTGCTGCAGATATTTTAGTGTTTTGTTTGATTAAAACATCGCCAGTTTTACCATCTTTTCCTTTCCCATGAATATTCTGGCGGTCATTGACCGTTTCAATATTAATTGTTGCAATTCCATTTTTTATAGTTAGATCTTCATAACGAATTACTGCACTTGTTTTATTTGGTAAAACTGCGCCAGTCATTACTTCGATACAATTTTCTGAATTTTGAAGTGTTATTTGTTTGCTTCCTGCAGCTTGAATTCCTTCAATTTTAAAGTTTCTTTGCCCTTTCTTGAACGATGAATAGTTGATTGCAATTCCATCCATTGAAACTCTATTGAAAGGAGGGAAATCTCTATCGGCAACAATTTCTTCTTTTAAAATTCTACCTACAGATTTTATAAACGGAATTTCTTCAACACCAAAGTCTTGAGTTGTTTTTAATATGATATTTTTTGCTTCTTCTACTGAAATCATTATCAATATAAATTTACTAAAAGATAGTTAATTCCAAAGTATAAAATATAACTTATTCCAAATAAAGAAACCAACCAAGAATAACTATTAGCATTATCTTGTTTGCTTAAAAATTTGTGAATAACCACTATTAAAATAGCTATTATTATAATATAGATTATGTAATAGAAGATAAAAAATTGAGGAAATATTATTAAAATTAGAATTGTGAAAATTGATGATATTAATACTCCTGTTTTATTGTTTTCCTTGTTATTTAAAAACGTTTTAATATTTTCAAGCATATCTTTAATAATCTAATCAGCCTCCAATTGTACTCATACTTTCAGAAACACTTCCTTTTGTTCTATTTGCTTCTGCTATAAAACCATTTTCTGGTTTTTCTTTTATCAAACTTAAAAAGAGTTCTTTTAAATCATCATTAGAAGCTCCGTTTCTTATAAAATCGCGAAGATTAAAAACGCCATCATCAAACAAACAATTTTTAAAATTTCCTGTGCTTGTAATTCTAATTCGGTTACAATCATTACAAATTGTTCTTGTAAATGCAGGAATAATTCCAACAGTACCTAAATGATTTTTTATGGAATAATTTCTTGAAGTTGATGATTTTTCTGATTGAATTTCAGTAACATCAAACTTCGTTTTTATTTCTTCTAAAATCTTTTTAAGTGTCCAATTTTCTTGCATTTCACGCTGCCCTTTTCCGTTGAAAGGCATTTCTTCAATAAAACGAACAGCAATATTTTTATCTTTTGTTAATTCAACAAAATCAGTAATTTCATTGGTGTTAATTCCAGATTGTACAACAATGTTGAGTTTTAAATTTAACGAACTTTTTTCGAGCGCATTCATCGTTTTAAAAACTTCATCAAAAACATCTCTTCTTGTTATCTCATTGAATTTATCCGCCTGTAAACTATCAATACTTAAATTGATGTTTTTCACTTTTTTAAGTTTTTCTAAATCATCAATATGATTAGAAATTAACGCACCATTTGTGGTGATATTAATATCCTCTAATAAATCATTAAAAGACAACATTTCTAAAAAACCCACAAAATCTTTACGGACAAAAGGTTCACCACCAGTTAATCTGATTTTGTTAACGCCTAATTCTGTTAACACACGAATTAAACGATACATTTCTTTGAAGGTGAGTAATTCTTTTCTTGGAACAATATCAATTCCGTGAGCAGGCATACAGTATTGACAGCGCAAATTACAACGGTCTGTGACCGCTAAACGTACGTAATTTATTTGTCTACCAAAACTGTCAACTAATTTGCTCATCTAACTTAATTCGGTAATTTTTTACTTAAAACTCCATAAATAAAAGCACCAAAAATGGCTGCCAACAAAACAATAACAATAGATAATGCTCCATGTCCTAACAAAACAAATATGGGTCCAGGACACGCACCAACCAAAGCCCAGCCTAAACCGAAAATACTTCCGCCAACAAAAGTTCTTATAAAACCTTTTTTCTTATCTTTTATGATGATTTGATTCCCTTGAAAATCTTTAACAATTCCTCTTTTAAAAAGTTGCATTATTACAATTCCGATGGCAACTGCAGAACCAATAACACCATACATATGAAAAGATTGAAACTTAAACATTTCGTAAATTCTGTACCAAGAAACTACTTCTGATTTGCTTAAAATGATTCCGAAAATAATTCCTACAATTAAAAATTTGATGTTTTTCATATCTTAAAAAATTAGTGGAAAAATTATCCAAGTCATTAATAATCCGCCTGCAAAAAAACCAATTGTTGCAATTAACGATGGTAATTGTAAACTACTTAATCCTGTAATTGCGTGTCCAGAAGTACATCCGCTTGCGTAACGTGTACCGAAGCCAATAAACAATCCTGCAACAACTAAAATTGATATTCCTTTTAAAGAGAATATATTTTCTGTAGCAAAAATTTCTGTTGGTAAATATGAACTTCCAGCATTTGCAAAACCTAGTTCTGCTAAATCTTTTACAGTTTCAGGATTTAAATCGATTGCTTGTGAAGTCATTAAAAAATGACTTGAAATGTATCCACCAATGATTACACCAACAACTAAAACCAAGCTCCAAGTTCTCGTTTTTACATCTGTTTTAAAATAATCTGACACTTTTCCTGCACCACCAATGGTACAAAATGTTTCTAAATTTGTTGATACACCAAAACTTCTCCCAAAATAAAACAGCAGAAAAAGTACGAATGCAATTAAAGGCCCTGCAACATACCAAGGCCAAGGTTGTAATATAAAATCCATTATTTTTTATTTAAATGTTCTTCAATATAATTTAGTATTTGAGCAGTTGCTCCAATATTATTTTTAATATAATTTTTGTTGATTTCTCCTGTTGTAACTCTATATTTTTCATCTTCTTTCAATTTATTAAAAATAACAGAAAACTCTTCTTGATTACTTATAGAAATGCATCCTTTTTTAGCAACCAATTCTACAGCTTCATTAAATTTTTGATATTGATTACCAATTACAATTGGAATTCCAAAAGTTGCAGGTTCTAAAATATTATGCAAGCCCGTTTTTAAACCTCCGCCAACATAAGCTACATTTGCATAAGAATAAATCTTAGTTAACAAACCAATCGTATCTATGATTAAAACCTGATATTCTTTTAACCTATTTTCTGTCACCTCGAGCGCAGACGAGAGGTTTTGTCTATTAGAAGTCTCGACTCCGCTCGACATGACATCAGTAAACTTTATTGAAGATAAGTTTATTTGCTTCTGTAAATTTTCAATTTCTTTTGGATTGATATTATGTGGAGCAATAATAAATTTTTCATTTTTTGAAGCTTCATTATTAATGTAATTCACTAATAATTCTTCATCTTCTTTCCAAGTGCTACCTGCAACAACAGTATAATTATTGTTTTTAAAATTGGCTATAAAATCAAGAGAATTATCTTGATCTAAAATTTCTGAAACTCGATCAAAACGAGTATCTCCAGAAACAAAAACATTCTTGAAGTTAATTGACGATAACAATTCTTTTGAAGAAATATTCTGAACAAAAAAGTGATGAAAAGCCCCTAATGATTTTCGCATAAAACCACCATGCCATTTAAAAAATAGTTGATTTTTTCTAATAATTCCTGAAACTAAAATTGTTGGAATTTTTCGCTCTTTTAACTCGTTTAATAGGTTTGGCCAAAACTCGTATTTTACAAAAATTGCAAACTTCGGATTTAGTTTTTCTACAAACTTTTTAGCATTCGATTTACTGTCTAACGGCAAATAACAAACAACATCAGCTAAATCGTAATTCTTTCTGATTTCATATCCCGAAGGCGAAAAAAAAGTGACTACAATTTTATAATCTTCATACTTTAATTTTAACTTCTCTATAATTGGTCTTGCTTGCTCAAATTCACCCAAAGATGCAGCATGAATCCAAATAATTGTATCTTCTTTTTTTAATACTGAAAGCTTAGAAAATGTTTCTTTTCTTCCATCAACAAAAAGTTTGATTTTTTTATTGAAAAAAGACACAATCCAAAGTAAGATTGACGCTTTAAAAACCAATATATTATAAAAGAAATTCATGAATTGTAAATGTACAAATTCAACCTAAATATAAAAGCATAAAAAAGGAAGCAATACTTTTAAATAATTATAACTTGTAGATTACAATAATACTAAAGAGCATAATTTAAGCCAAACCAAAAAGATTTCCCAAATTCATCTACTCGTATCGGGTTTATATTATTTGTCCCTACAAATGAACCTCTATTGGCATCATTTAAGTTTCTTACTTCTAAGATTACAGATAAATTGTCGTAAATATTATACCTAGTAGAAAAATTTAAAGTGCCATAAGAAAAAATGTAACTGTTTTCTAATTCATTATTTTTCACATAAGATTCTAAAGTATTATCAGTCCAATTCCAAGACAAACGTGCATCAAACTTATTTTGTTGATAAAATAATTGTGCATTTATAGTATGTTTTGGCAAATTAACTAGTGGAATCTTTTCTCCAGAATTTAATTGAGTTTTTCCTTGTATAAATAAATAATTAGTAGATATCCCAAAATTAGATACAAAACCAGGTAAAAAATCAAGTTTGTTTTTTATAAAATTAAGCTCTATTCCTGAAATGGTAGAACTTTCGGAATTCACAAAAGTTGTTACTTGATTTGGTCCTAAAGTACTGACTTCATTAATAATATCATCTTTTATATATTTATAAAACCAACCTAGTGTTAGTAAGTTTTGATTTTTTTCTCCAAAATAAAATTCAATAAATGAGTCTAAATTATCTGCTATTCTAGGCTTTAAATCTGGGTTTCCTTTACTTATTCTATTATTAACTTCATCAATAATTTCAATAGGCGCTAATTGTAAATAATCGGGACGTCCTATAGCTTTACTATAAGCTGATTTAAACTTTAATTTATTAGTGATATTATAAGACATTCCTAAAGATGGCAAAAAGCTAGTGTAGTTGGTATTAACATTACTTAAAGTTCCATCATATTGATTATTTATATTTACTAAACGATTAGACTTTGAATTTGTATTTTCTATTCTTAACCCAAAATTTAATTTTAATTTATCTTTATTATATCTTGTAGATATATATCCTGCATTTACAACTTCTTCTATTTTAAATTCAGCCTCTGGCAAAAACACTAACCCTCGTCCAAAAATAGTAGCCATACTATTATCTGGTATTTTGAACTGAGATGAGTTTGAAGTTATATAATTATTAATAGCATAAGGATCTAATAAAGGCATAGCATAATCTGTACCATTAGGTATATAGTTTGTTTTGATTAAAAAATCTGAAATATTAAGAGGAGTTCCTCCAATATAATCTGCAATTAATGAATAATCATTATGTACATAATCTAGATTTCTAAACTTATAGCCAGTTTTTAATGTCCAATTTTTGTCTTTAAAATTTAATGTATAATTTATAGCTAAAGATGTATTTTTCTCAACATTACTTGACCTTCTATTATTAAGAGTATTTAAGCTATAATAGTTATTAGATGCATTTCCATTGTAAGTTGATGGATCATCTAAACTAAATGAAGCAGAAGCTCCATTACTACTAAAAAAACCTGAATTGTCTTCGATTGAACTCCCTCTAAACTCTGTGAAACCACTATCTTGTTTTCGTTTACCAGAAGCCCACCCAAACATCAATTCTAATTTACTATCAGAATTAATATCATAATTTGCGTTATAAACAAGGTTTGTAATTTCTCTATTAATGTCCCAAATATTACTAGAAACTCTACTACGTGCTTTAGTAAATTTAACACTATTTGCAGAAGCTGTAGATTCATCAAAAGATAATTGATCAAACCTTATTCCTTGACGTATTTCATCGTCATTTTTCACAAAATGTCCTGCAGAAAAACTCATGTATAGGTTATTTTCTGGTTTATACTCAAACTTTACTAATCCACCATAACGTTCTACTATATTATCATAGGAATCAATTCTTATTCTTGAAGGAATTGGTTTTAAAGGATTATTATCTAAAAAAGAATAATTTGCTTTGGGATGTTTTGTTTGATCTCTATCTTTTAAGTTATAACTTGCTGCTAGAACTATTCCAAAATTTTTATTTGCACCGAATTTAGTTGCAAAAGTAGCCTCATGTCTTGAAGACAAACCGTTTTTGTTAATATCATTTCTTTTTCCTGTTCTTGGAACTTCATCAAAATTATATTTACCAAAAAAACTTCTTAGGTTTAAAAATGTTTTATTAGAATCCCAAGCACTTCTTGTTTTCAAATTAAAAACACCTCCAATTGCATTACCATCTAAATCTGCAGTTCTAGATTTATATACTTCTATGCTATTTATTAATGAAGAAGGAATCGCTTCAAAATTTGCAATTCGAGTTTGGTTTTCTGCACTTGGAATTATCATACCATCTAAAGATGAAAATGTAAAAATTGGAGATAACCCTCTAATTCCTATTCTTGTTGCTTCATCTTCTTCAAAATTAGCAGTAACACCTACAATTCTACTAGCAACATCTGCTATTGCAAAATCTGGATACCTTGAAATATCATCTTGAATTAAAAAGTCTGCTATTTGAATTGCTTCAGCTTTCTTTTTTATAATATTATTATTTTGAAGTTGATATCCTACTATAACAATCTCATCTAAAACAACTTCTTTAATTGGTTCTAATTTTATATTTAAAGTAAATGTTGTAATTTTTCTTAAATCTATCTTCTTTTTAAACTTTTTATAACCTAAATAAGTACAAGTTAATACTACTGTTTTTGCATTTAAATTTGAAATTAAAAATTCACCATTTTCATTGGTAAATGTTCCTAAATCAGATTCTTCTATAACAATAGTAACCCCTTCTAAGTAAACACCAGTTTTAGCATCTTGAACAATCCCTTTTATTACATTTGATTGCATGCCATACAACATGTTAAAAGAAAATAAAACTGAAGCAAATAAATTTAATAATAAGCGCATAATTAATAATTTATAAAAATATTTAGCTACTATAAAAATATCAATTTAGAATAAGAAAATGAATTATCTAACATTAATATTGAAAAAAACGCTCAAACAAAGTTTGAACGTTTTATATGTTTATTTTTAAAGACGTCTCGACTCCGCTCGAAGTGACATGTTTTTTATCCTTTTAAACTCGCTTTTAAGAACTCAGTATTCATACGCGCTATGTTTTCTAAAGAAATTCCTTTCGGGCATTCCACTTCACAAGCACCTGTATTTGTACAGTTTCCAAAACCTTCTGCATCCATCTGTGCAACCATGTTTAAAACTCTATCTGTAGCTTCTACTTGTCCTTGTGGCAATAAAGCATATTGAGATACTTTTGCACCTACAAATAACATTGCAGAAGAGTTTTTACAAGTAGCAACACAAGCTCCACATCCAATACAGGTTGCAGCATCCATAGCTTTATCTGCATCTTCTTTCGGAATCGGAATTGCATTCGCATCTTGTGTATTTCCTGAAGTATTTACAGAAATATATCCACCAGCTTGCTGAATTCTTTCAAAAGAACTTCTATCAACCACTAAATCTTTTATTACTGGAAATGCTGCTGCTCTAAATGGCTCAATGGTAATTGTATCACCATCTTTAAACATACGCATATGTAATTGACAGGTTGTTACACCTCTATCTGGACCGTGAGCTTCCCCGTTAATGTACATCGAACACATTCCGCAAATACCTTCTCTACAATCATGATCGAAAGCAACAGGTTCATCACCTGCATTAATTAATTGCTCGTTCAATACATCCATCATCTCTAAGAAAGACATATGTTCAGAAATATCGGTTACCTTATAGTCAACCATTTTTCCTTTATCACTTGCGTTTTTTTGACGCCAAATCTTTAAGGTTAAATTCATTTTATTTAGTTTATTAGCCAATAGTCATAAGGCAAATAGTTATTTGTCTACTGATTTTATAAAGGCATTTAACATTTTACTTTCTTCTGTGATTAAATTTTGAATTTTATTAAAACTTTCGATTGAAATAAATTCTAGTTCTTTTGCAATAATAATTTGAGTTTCTAACTCTAATAAAGATCCTCTCGAATACTTTAAAAACTTAATATAACTTTTGGTGTAATTTCTACCCCAACCTTCTGCTATATTAGAAGGTATTGAAACTGATGATCGTTTAATTTGACTTTGTAAACCATACAACTCATCTTTCGGAATTTCTTTACAAATTAGATATACTTCTTTAACAATTTGAATTCCTTTTTGCCAAATTAATAAATCTTTATATGTAGAAATACTGCCCATCTTTTGCCTTTTGGCTAAATTTCTAGTTTACTTATAAGATCTCTGCTTAAGTTCAATATCGTTAAATTCTAATTCTTCTTTATGTAAAACTGCATCAGCAGGTTCTCCTTTGTATTCCCAAGCAGAAACATACGCATAGTCTTTATCATTACGCTTTGCTTCTCCTTCTTGTTCACCGTCTAATTCTACAGATTCTTCTCTAAAATGACCTCCACAAGATTCGTTTCTATCCAACGCATCTTTAGCAAAAAGTTCACCTAATTCTAAGAAATCTGCTACTCTACCTGCTTTTTCCAACTCAGGATTCATTTCTGACTGACTTCCAGGTACTGTTACGTTTTTCCAGAAATCTTCACGTAAAGCTTTAATTTCAGACATCGCTTCTTTTAAACCTTTTTCGTTACGAGACATTCCACATTTTTCCCACATAATTTTTCCTAATTTTTTGTGGTAATAATCTACAGAATGTTCTCCTTTATTGTTGATGAAGAAATCTAAACGTTCTTTAACATCATTTTCAGCATCTTCAAACTCTTTAGTATCCGTTGGAATTTTTCCTGTTCTAATATCATCAGATAAATAATCTCCGATTGTATAAGGTAACACAAAATATCCGTCAGACAAACCTTGCATTAAAGCTGATGCTCCTAATCTGTTTGCTCCGTGATCAGAGAAATTTGCTTCTCCTAAACAGTATAATCCATCAACGGTAGTCATCAAATTATAATCAACCCAAACACCACCCATTGTGTAGTGAACCGCTGGATAAATCATCATTGGAGTTTTGTATGGGTCTTGATCTACAATCTTGTGATACATCTGGAATAAGTTTCCATATTTAGCCTCAACAATTGCTTGACCTAATTCGTATATTTTATCTGCAGAAGCATTAGAAATATTCTGAATCTTCGCCTGCTCTTTTCCGTAACGTTCAATTGCCGAAGCAAAATCTAAATACACTGCTTCACCAGTTGCATTTACACCGTAACCAGCATCACAACGTTCTTTCGCTGCTCTAGAAGCCACATCACGAGGTACTAAATTACCAAACGCAGGATAACGTCTTTCTAAATAATAATCTCTTTCATCTGGCGATAAATCAGTCGGTTTTTTACGTCCTTCTCTAATCGCTTTTACATCTTCTAAATTTTTAGGAACCCAAATTCGTCCATCATTTCTAAGAGATTCTGACATCAACGTTAATTTAGATTGATAATCTCCTGAACGTGGAATACATGTTGGGTGAATTTGCGTATAACAAGGATTTGCAAAATACGCTCCTTTTTTATGAATTTTCCAAGCTGCTGTTGCGTTAGAACCCATTGCGTTAGTTGATAAGAAATATACATTTCCGTATCCTCCAGAAGCAATAACTACAGCATGTGCTGAATGACGCTCAATCTCTCCTGTAACTAAATTTCTAGCAATAATTCCACGTGCTTTTCCATCAACCAAAACAACATCTAACATTTCATGGCGATTGAACATTTCAATCTTACCACGAGCAATTTGACGATTCATTGCAGAATACGCTCCTAATAATAATTGCTGACCTGTTTGTCCCTTGGCATAAAAAGTTCTTGAAACTAATACACCACCAAACGAACGATTGTCTAACAATCCACCATAATCACGAGCAAAAGGAACTCCTTGCGCCACACATTGATCGATAATATTTGCAGAAACTTCTGCTAATCTATATACGTTGGATTCGCGTGAGCGATAATCTCCACCTTTTACCGTATCGTAAAATAATCGGTAAGCAGAATCTCCATCACCTTGGTAATTTTTTGCTGCGTTAATTCCTCCTTGCGCCGCAATTGAATGCGCTCTACGTGGAGAATCTTGATAAGCAAATGCTTTTACATTATACCCTAATTCTGCTAAAGTAGCAGAAGCAGAACCACCCGCTAAACCTGTACCAACAACAATAATATCAATATTACGTTTGTTAGCAGGATTTACTAAATTGATGTGATTTTTATAATCCGTCCATTTATCTTTTAATGGACCTTTTGGAGTTTTAGAATCTAAAGCCATACTTTTTCGTATTAATGATTGAAGTGATGAAATAACGCAATAATGATAAATCCTAACGGAATACCAATTGAGTAAATGTTACAAAACGTTTTCAATCCTTTAGTGTATTTATTATTTGCTCCTACTGATTGGAAAGCAGAAGTAAAACCGTGTAATAAGTGTAGTGCTAAAAACACAAATGCAATAATATAAGCACCCACTCTTAACGGATTTACAAATTTGTGTTGTAATTCATGAAAGTATCTAAGTTCGCCATTATGCATACCAGACCAATCTCCTTGAATAAATTTTGTGTTGATTTCTGGAAACCAAAAATCGATGAAATGTAAAACTATGAATGCTAAAATTGCAGCGCCGCTATAAATCATATTTCTACTCATCCAAGTAGAATTTGCAGCACCATTGTTTTTTGCATAACTGACTTTACGTGCACTCCAATTTTTAAATTCTAGTACAAATCCCATAACAAAATGAAAGATAACACCGAAAATTAAAACAGGCTGCATTACATACTGAATTAACGGATTTCTACCCATAAAATGAGATAGTTCGTTAAAAGTTGCTCCATTATCTGGAAAAATTGATGTGATGTTTATTGCAAAATGTTGTAATAAGAAAAACATGAGGAAGAATGCAGAAAGTGCCATTGCATATTTTCTTCCGATTGAAGATTTAAAGAATCCCATTATTTTGTTTGTTGATTAAATAATTACTACAAATTTACAACGATTGCGTTTCTCTAACAAGCTATATGTTTTGTTTTATTAAATATTTAGAATGGGTTTAAATAGGTTATGAAAATTTTGAGTTTAGTTTTTATTTTCAGGACTTAATGCATTCATTAAAGCCATGTTTATATAATAATTAGTTTTCCCTAATTTAAATTTAAAAATAACCTTATCTTCTGCTAAGCGATTTAAATACCCCGAAGCGGTTACACGACTTACGCCTAAATCCTTTTTTAAAAATTCAATTTTAGTGTATGGTTGTTTAAATAAGTGATTGAGTAATTCCTGACTATAAAATTTATAATTATTTCGTAATATATTTTTCATTTTCATCATTTCTTTCTTAATATCATTTACCAAACGAATAGTATCATATGCAGTTTCTTCTACAGCAGAAATCATATATAAAAGCCAAGTCTCCCAACTTTCATTGTCCCGAACGTTTTGTAAGTTTTGGTAATAAGCCATTTTATCACTTATTATAAATCTACTCAAATACAAAATAGGAATTTCCAATAAATCATTTAAGACTAAATATAAAATATTAAGAATTCTCCCTGTTCTTCCATTACCATCATAAAACGGATGAATACTTTCAAACTGAAAATGAATTATTGCCATTTTTACTATAGGATCATAATCAATAAGTGAATTGTCATTAATAAATAACTCAAGATTCTCCATTAATTCCTTAATTTCTTTTGCACTTTGTGGAGGCTCGTAAATCACTTCACCTGTTTGTTGATTTTTTAAATTAGTTCCAGGGATTTTACGAAGCCCAGCCTTATTTTTCTCTAGAATTTCTTGAATCTCAATAATGTTATTCGTTGTTAATATTTTTTTCTCAGAAACAATGGCAAACCCACGCTTAATTGCAGCAACGTAATTTTGAACTTCTTTAGCTGCAGGAGAAATATATTTTTCTAACCCCAATGAACTTTTATATAGATCATCATGAGTCGTAACTATGTTTTCAACCTCAGAACTATCTTTGGCTTCTTGTAACATTAAAGTATTTATTAAAATTTCTTGTTTTGGAATTGTTTGTGCAATTCCTTTCAATTCTGCTAAAGCTCGATGAGCCCCAGCTAACTTTTTAAGAACAACCCTGGTTTCTAAATCTTTATCATATGGCAAATTAGATGGTTTCCAAATCATATTAATATTTTTGGTTCTTTTTTATATATTATTACCTTGTGTAAAGAAAATTTAATTCTCTTTACACGTTTTACAAATATATAATATTTCATGTAAAGAAAAATCAATTTTCTTTACATGTTTTAATGATATGTAAAGCTTATAGGCTTTTTCTTTATTTTCAAGGAGTAGTAAATATTTTATTCAAAAGGTAAAATACTTGAACTTACCAAACACTTATCATTTTTCCATTTCCCTTGTAAAGATTTTGGTGTTATCGTTTTGCCTTCACAAGTTAGAAAATTTCCTCTTTCATCTTTTTTTATCACTTTCATTTTACCAGCTTGAATTGCATTTACAATTCGGTAAATCAATCCTTTTCTTGGTGTTTTTCCTCCTTTAGAAACTAGTTTTAAACCTTCTTCATTATTATGTAGATCCATTTCTGAAGAAATCTTATCGGGTACAATTCCGTCTTCTAGTTTTTGTTTTTTGTACGTCTGATAATTTTCTTTTTCGTGAGATTTTCCTAATTTTCTTGCGGCAGATTCTCCTATTTCTTGCTTTAATCTTGCCATCCAATAGGCATGTCTAAAAGCATCTACTTGTCCACCAGAAGCATCACCATCTAATAAGTTAGATTTTATGATCGAATCAGAAATTCTAGTAACCTCTTTAGAAATTTCATGTGATTTTTTTGCTTTAAATGGATGCCAAATTACCCACCATTGTTTTGGTCCAGATAATTTTTTAAAACTTTTCCAATTAGATTGAGAAAATGTTTGTGTTGCAAATAGTAGCACAAGAAAAAGCAAAAGTTTATTCATAAAAAGTCATCTAATTAAAGATTTTTCAATTTACAATAAATCTTGAATACACTCCTTTAATTTTAAGAATGTAAATTCCTGGTTTGAATTCTAAAGTGTTAATTTTTTCTAATTGATTATTGCTTTCTTTCTTTAATAACAACTTTCCTTGAATGTCATAAACCTCAATTTTACCTATAGTTTCTTTTTGTGAATTAATTGATAAAAAAGTATTTGTTGGTATAGGATAAACTTTTATTCCAAGTTCTTTTAATGAATTTTTTTCAACATTTAAAGAAGCATTGTTTACTGATAAAAAACCTACTTTATTTCCAACATCTGCAACAATATATGGAATGTTATTTCCAGAACCTCCAAATTCTTCAGCTCCCGCATCAAAACTTGATGTTCTGCTAGAACCTAAAATATCGTTAGTTAAAAAAGTATAAGATCCAACACCCGCGTCAATTGCTGGACTTGTTGAAGGAATTCTATAAAAATCTAAACTAGATTTTATTAATCCAGAACTAACAGTTTTATTATTATTTGTATTATTGGTTAAATCCCAACTTCCATTTTGGGTTATATTTCCTTCAGCAATAGAAGCTCCAGAAGGCGAAGTTTTTATTTGGTATGCATTTTTACTTGTATTATACATAATATTGTTTGCAACCTTCAAATTTTCTGGTTCTTCTGTACCTCCTAAAGAAGTACCAACTCTTATTGCATAATCACAATTTACCAAAGTATTGTTTACTACTTGAACATTTTTTACTTGATAATATTGATTTAAAGCTGAATTTGTTACTCCATTCATTACATTAATTCCACCAGTTACGTTGGATGAAGATCCACTAGGTTTAAATGAATTAATACCTTGAATATAGTTGTTATATACTTTATGGTCTTCTCCAATAATCCTAACACCGCCAGTAAATGAGTTATTATTTGCAAAAAAGTAGTTGTTAAAAACCTCACATCCATTACCGTGTCTTAATGTAAGTGTACCTTGATAATCTCTAAAGGTATTGTTATAGTATTTGTTTTTTCCACTTTTGTTAGATATGATTTCTACTTCACCAGACCAATTGTAAAAAAAGTTATTATAAACCTCTGAATAAGAATCTGATAAAGAAGTTGTACTTGTTCCAATTCTAATTGCATCTTGATCATTTAATCCATTTATATCATTGTTTACCGGTGTTCTGTCAGCAAAATAATTATGATGAATTTTCAAATAATCTGCATTCGCTAAGGATCTGTTATCATTGATAATACTACCTACTCCATGTTTTCCAATAAAAGAATTATGGGCAATTTCATTATACTGACCATCAACAATATATACCCACTTAAACTTCATCGTTTTTTGAGCATCTGTACCATTATAAGCATCAATTTTGTTATTAATAACTTGACAATTATCACATTGATTCAACTCAAATATAGGTTCAATTGTAGAACCACTTACAACTAAGTTTGAGGGATTTTGAAAAACTAAGCCAGAAACAGTAATATAATTACCTCTCATATAAACTCTTGAGTTACCAGTCATAAAAGCAGCACCTAGATTTTGAGCAGTAATTATAATAGGTTGAGAATCTGTGCCGTTTTTATTAATATTTATAAAAATATTATTCCAAGTTCCATCAGCCAATAAAATCTTTGAACCCGCAGTTGCAGAAGAAATCGCAGATTGTAGTTCAGAACTATTATTTACTATGGTTTGACTTTTAACATTGATAAAAGAAACTAATAACAATAAAAGAAGTCCCTTTTTTAAAAATATGTGTTTCATTTTTAGATTTGTAAATTGGTTAACCAATTTACAAATCTAAGGTGTTTCTTCTAAATAGCTGAACTTTTTTTAAAGAATTTACTGATTTAATAATAATTGTTTAATTATTTCACCTCAAATTCACTTTCTGAACCTTCACTTTTTACAAGGTACTTTCCTTTAGGTAAATAATACATATCATTTTTTGCTTTCTTGATATTTGCGTCTTTATTCGCCTTTAAATAATTTTTTAATCCTTTTTTAGAAAAAGAAACATCATAAATGGCTTCATTAAAACCTTTGTCTGCTTCAACAGAAATTGCGTTAACTTTTACATCTTTATAAAAAATGCTAAGCGTAATTTTTTTAGCATTGTTTATATAAAAAGGAATGTTAACTTTAGGTGTATTCGGTTTTAACCATTTACTCCATGAACTACCCCAGTTTCTACTTTTTCTGATTGTATTTATATCAAATAAATGTGTAGATTTTTTTGCTAAATCGTCTGTTAACAATTGTAAAGGTGCAATATTAACTTTATATAAACTACGTCCGTGCGTACCAATAATTAAATGTTTTGCTGTTGGTTGAATTACCAAATCATGCACTGCAACATTGGGTAAATTTTTACTAAATGCTTGCCAAGAATTACCTTTATTAAAAGAAACATAGACTCCATTATCTGTCCCAACATAAAGTACATTTTCATTTGCAGGATCTTCTTTTATTACATTTACTGCGGATGTTGGAATGTTACTTCCAATATTTTTCCATGTGTTTCCAGAATCGTCAGAAACATAGATATATGGTGTAAAATCGTCAAATCTGTAACCATTTAGCGAGGCATAAATTCGTTCTTTTTTATGTGCGGAAGCAACAACTCTACTTACCCATAAATCTTTAGGAAAAGTGCTAGAAATATTTGTCCAACTTCCGCCACCATTATTAGAAATATGAACCAAACCATCATCAGAACCTACAACTAATAATCCGAATTGAAACGGACTTTCTGCAATAGTAGTAATTGTTCCGTATGCAACATTTCCTTTTTTCCCGCCTTGTGTTAAATCGTTAGAAATAGTTTCCCAATCATCACCTTTATTAAGTGAACGATGTAATTTATTTCCTCCTAAATATAAAATATCTTGATTGTGTTTAGACAATAAAATTGGTGTTTGCCAATTAAAACGATAGGGATTTTCTCCTAACTGATGCTTCGGCTGTATATATTTATTTTTTCCACTTTCTCTATCAATTCTAAAGTAATTTCCAAATTGATATCCTGTATACACAATATTCGGATTTCTATCATCAACCTGTACTTGCATTCCGTCTCCACCCATAATAGATTCATACGGATTTTGTCCAGATTGATGCCAACGTTTGTTAATTCTTGCATTGTGTTTTGCAACCCAAACACCGTTATCTTGCAATCCGCCATATACTCGATAGGGTTTTTGATTGTCTGCATAAATCGCATAAAACTGACCTACAGAAGGTACATTTAACTTCGTCCAACTTTCTCCATCATCATAAGAAAGATTTAAACCACCGTCATTACCATCAATTAAATGACCTTGTTTTTTAGGGTTTACCCATAGCGTTTGATGATCTGCATGCACGTTTTCTTTGCTGATGGATGTAAAGGTTTTTCCACCATCTTTAGATTTTAAAATAGGAACTCCCATAACATAAATTCCGTTTTCATCTTGCTCATCTACTCTAATTTCTCCAAAATAATATCCGTACGAATAATACAAATCATCTAAATAGCCTTCATGTGTTTTTTTCCAAGACTTTCCGCCATTTGTCGTTTTAAAAACTTCAGCTCCAATTACTGGCGTATCAAATAACAACGAATTTGCATTCTCTAAGTACTTAGCTAAATCAACAGGTTTTACATTTCCAGAACGAACCATTTGCTTCACATTTTCTGCTCTATATTTTTCCTGAAATCCATTTGTCTTTAAGTAGGTGTTTAATTTTTTGTCAGTCAATTTTAAAAAGTCTGAAACAGACATTTTTTTAAAATCGTCTTTTGTTAACGCATTTGAAGTTTTATCTTTTTTCTTCTCTTCTTTTCTTCTAAACTGATTGTCGTGAAACGCATAAGCAACATTTTCATTAAAAACTGCTAAGCCGATTCTACCAACTCCGTTCCCAGTTGGAAAACCATTATTCTCAGAAATTTTAGTCCAAGAATTTCCTGCATCTGAACTTTTATAAATTGCAGAATTGCTCCCATCACCATCAAAATTCCATGCTTTTCTTTCACGTTCCCAGGAAGCAGCATACAATACATTAAAATTATTTGGTGCTGGTTGAATGTCTATGATTCCAGTGTTATCATCAATAAATAATTTTTTAGACCACGTTTTTCCGCCGTCAATAGTTTTATAAATTCCTCTTTCTTGATTTGCTGAATATAAATGACCTAAAGCACCGACAATAACTTCGTTTGGGTTATTAGGGTTGATTAAAATTCTACCGATATGATGCGAATCTGTAAGTCCAACATTTGTCCAAGTTTTACCTTTATCTGTAGATTTTAAAATTCCGATTCCTGCATACGAAGAACGTGACGAATTATTTTCTCCAGTTCCTACCCAAATAGTTCCGTTTTTCCAATCAATTGCAATGTCACCTACATTTTGTGTCGACGAAGTATCTAAAACTGGTGTAAAAGTTGTTCCGTTATTGTTTGTGTACCACAATCCGCCAGAAGCATAACCAACATAAAATTCAGTTGTATTATTTGGATTTACATCAATATCCACCACACGCCCGCTCATAATTGTAGGACCAATATTGGTAAATGCTATGTTTTTTACGAGTGAAGTTTTTTCTAATTTCTCTTTAGCTTCAATTCCTTTTTTAATGGTAGAAGCTGGAGTTGCAACTTGTTGTGCCACACTTTTTAATGATAAAGCACAAAAAATAAGGCAAATAATTGTTGATAACGTTTTCATGATTTGGTTATAATTTAGGCAATGAAATTACCATTAGATTTAAGGATTTCAAAATTTTTAACTAAAAAACTAACATATTGATAACAGCGAAGTTATTAACAAAATGAAGATTCTTTAAAAAAAAGAACTAAATTACAGTCTATTAACTAATTAAAAACAATTAATTATGACTGAATTGATTATTAGCTTACTAACAGGTGCTGTTGGTGGTAACTTAGCTGGAGCTTTACTTAAAAAGTTTTCTATGGGTACTCTTTGGAACTCTGTTGTAGGAATTCTTGGTGGTGGTTTAGGTGCGCAATTATTAAGCACACTTGGATTAGACCTTAGTGGTATAATTGGAAGTATTGCCGGTGGTGGAGTAGGTGGTGGAGCTTTAATGGCAATTATTGGTGTGATAAAAGGCATGATGAACAAATAGAGAATCAATTTTTCAAACTTTAAAACCACTCTAATTTAGAGTGGTTTTTTATGTGATTATTTCTTCTATGTTACCCGCTACTTCTAGCCCTGCATTTCTTCCTACGTCTTGTAAAATTATTTTCTTGGCTTTTTTATCATACAGAATAACTTCCAAATTTGCTGTCATACTTTCTTCAATTCTTCCGTCCATAAAACCTAAAATAGGAGATGCTAAAGCTGTTGCCTTTTCTCTTTTAGCAAAAATAGTAAGTTTATAATTTTTGTTTTCCAATTCAATTTCTACGTGATTTTTATCAGCAAAAGATTTCTTTAATTTAGTAAAATTATAGGTTGTAAACTGAATGATTTTATCATCTATTAAAACTCCAGCTATAAAACCAACAAATGAACTTTTTAACCACGGAATTTTTGCTACAGATGCTTTTATAGAAATAGTTGGATTGCTAAAATGATTGGATTGCATCCAGATATAGGCACTAGGGAAAGAATTTCCCCAGTCTTTTTCTAAATACCCCTTACCATTTGTAAAATCTACCTCATCATTATTAATAATTAGCTTACCAGAAATAGTATGATTCATACTCACAATTCCATGATAACATTGCATAAATGGAACAAATGAAAAAGGCCCCATAATTCCTGGAGAAAGAAAACTGTTTGGCCAAGAAACATTGTTTTTAAACTCTAATTCTCCATTTATAGTAGGCAAATTGAGTCTGATTTTATTTTTTGAAAAATAATTGTCTTTAATCGTTACCTCAAATTTATTTGGATTAGGTTGAAATTCATCCGCAGAAAATTTAAGATATTCTGCTGATAAATTCTTTCCATCTAATACTTGAATAAATGATTGTTGATTCCCTTTTAAATCCATCGAGATTCCTGGAATAATTGCAAACGCCTTAGTTTCATCTGCATTTACAATTTTAAAATACCAGCCTTCAAAATATTTTTTTGATTTCCCCCACCCATGATAAATTTCAGGGTTAAATAAAGCTTTCAGTCTTTTAAAAATCATTTTTAAATGTACAAATTTGTTTTTTGCTTTCTTCTTTTCTACAAAGAAATCGATGTATCTTTGCAACTTCTTAGGGATGACACAAAAGTGAAATCGCTTTAAAAAAAATTTATGTCATTCAAATCATTAGGATTATCTGATGCTTTATTAAAAGCTGTCGAAGAAAAAGGATATACAGAACCTTCACCAATTCAACAAAAAGCAATACCACATATTTTAGATGGAAAAGATCTTTTGGCTTCTGCTCAGACAGGAACTGGAAAAACAGCGGGTTTTACTTTGCCTGTTTTACAACGATTAGCAGAAACTAAACATCCAAAATACAGGCCATTAAGAGCTTTGGTATTAACACCAACAAGAGAATTAGCAGCCCAAGTTTATGACAATGTTAGAGAATATAGTAGATATTTAAATATACATTCTGCTGTTGTATTTGGTGGCGTAAAAGCTGCAAGTCAAATTGCAACACTTCGTAGAGGTGTTGATATTTTAGTAGCAACTCCAGGTAGATTATTAGATTTACACGATCAAAAAGCGCTGTCTTTTAAGCGTATTGAGGTCTTAATTTTAGATGAAGCTGATAGGATGTTAGACATGGGTTTTGTTAGAGATATTAACAAAATCATGAGTTTTATGCCTTCAAAACGTCAGAACTTAATGTTTTCTGCAACGTTTTCTAAAGACATAAAAAAACTAGCTGAAGGTATTTTAAGAAATCCTGTTTCGGTAGAAGCTGCTCCACAAAACTCTACGGCAGAAATGGTTTCTCAGAAAGCATTTAGTGTTGATAAAGGTAAAAAAACAGCACTTGTTATAAAGTTAATTAGTGAAGGAAATTGGAATCAAGTTTTAATATTCACTAGAACTAAACATGGTGCTAATAAATTAACAAAGAAATTAATTGGTGCTAAAATTTCTGCAGCAGCAATTCATGGAAATAAAAGTCAGGGAGCAAGAACAAAAGCGTTAGCTAGTTTTAAAAATAACACCATTCGTGTTTTGGTTGCAACCGATATTGCTGCCCGTGGTTTAGACATTCCGTTATTACCACATGTTATTAATTTTGAATTACCTAATGTACCAGAAGATTATGTACATAGAATTGGTAGAACTGGTAGAGCTGGCGCAAGTGGAGAAGCTATTTCCTTGGTGTGTAGTGAAGAAACTGAATATCAAAAAGAGATAGAAAAAATTCTAAAAAAGCAGTTAAAAACTGAAGTACTAGAAGGTTTTGAACCAACTGATACTGCTCCGCCAAAAAGAGCAGCTACACAGAAAAAAGGTTCTTTTAAAAAGAAAAATGGTGTTGGTGCTTCTCATAGAGGTGGTTCTTCTAGAAAATCTAATTCACCAGAAAATAAATCGGAAAATTCTAATAATAGAAATAGATCGAGATCAAAAAGAAATAGACGCAGATAAGTGTCTTTTTTTTAGAAGATTATATTAGTACATTTGTCTTATTCTAAATTTTTCTTCATGAAATACGACAAAATTAATTCGCAATTATTTATTAAAAACAGAGCAAACTTTGCTTCTAAAATGAAGCCAAATAGTCTTGCTTTTTTTAATTCTAACGATATTTATCCAATCAGTGCAGATAGCACCATGCCTTTTGAACAAAATAGAGATATCTTCTACTTATCTGGCGTAGATCAAGAAGAAAGTGTGTTGGTTTTGTTTCCAGATTGTCCGAGAGAACATCATAAAGAAATATTATTTTTAAAGGAGACCAATGAGCATATTGCGGTTTGGGAAGGCGAAAAACTAACCAAAGAAGCTGCTTTAGCTACAAGCGGAGTAAAAACCGTGTATTGGCTGCAAGATATGGAAAAAGTGATTTTTGAAATCATGACCCAAGCTGAAACAGTTTATATAAATACCAACGAACATTATCGTGCAAATGTAGAAACCGAAACACGTGAAGATCGTTTTAATAAATGGTTATTAGCTAAATATCCTGCGCATGCAGTGGCTAAAAGCAATCCTATTTTACAGCGATTACGATCTGTAAAAGACGCGATAGAAATTGATTTAATTCAACAAGCCTGTGATATTACTGAAAAAGGGTTTAGAAGAATTTTAGGGTTTACAAAACCTGGTGTTAGGGAATATGAAATTGAGGCTGAGTTTATGCATGAATTTTTAAGAAATCGTTCTAAAAAGTTTGCATACACACCAATTGTTGCTAGTGGAAATAACGCTAACGTATTACATTATATAGAGAATAATCAAGAGTGTAAAGCTGGCGATTTAATGTTGTTGGATGTTGGTGCAGAATATGCAAATTATTCTTCGGATATGACACGAACAATTCCAGTTTCTGGTCGTTTTTCTGATAGACAAAAAGCTGTTTATAATGCTGTAAATCGTGTAAAAAAAGAAGCGACAAAAATGTTAGTTCCTGGTGCAGATTGGGCTGAATATCATAAAGAAGTTGGTAAAATAATGACATCAGAATTAATTGATTTAAACTTATTGAGTAAAGTTGATGTGCAAAATGAAGATAAAGATTGGCCAGCGTATAAAAAATATTTTATGCATGGTACAAGTCATCATATGGGATTAGATACGCATGATTATGGTTTGTTGCACGAGCCAATGCAAGCCAATATGGTTTTTACAGTTGAA
This sequence comes from Lutibacter sp. Hel_I_33_5, assembly GCF_007827455.1. Taxonomy (NCBI): domain Bacteria; kingdom Pseudomonadati; phylum Bacteroidota; class Flavobacteriia; order Flavobacteriales; family Flavobacteriaceae; genus Lutibacter; species Lutibacter sp. Hel_I_33_5. The sequence goes on along the minus strand of NZ_VISM01000001.1, from coordinate 1,906,482 downwards.
CCTGGAATTTACATTCCTGATGAAGGTTTTGGTATCCGTTTAGAAGATGATGTTGTGATTCAAGAAACTGGAGAACCTTTTAACTTAATGCGCAATATTCCTATAGAAGCAGATGAAATTGAAGATTTAATGAATAAATAATTTTCTTTATGACATCATGTTTCTTTTTTGGTGACAGCATTACTTTAGGCGAAAATGATTCTGTTTTTGGAGGTTGGGTAGATATCTTAAAAAGAACTTATTTTAAAGAATTTAATACTGGAAATCCGCAAGTAAAAATCTTTAATTTAGGAATTGGCGGGGAAACTACTCATGGTCTCTTAAAAAGAATTGAAGTAGAAACTGATGCTAGAAAATCACCAGAAAACAACATTATTTTTATAGGATATGGTGCCAACGATTTAGCAATTGTTGATACTAACTTTGTTGTTCCTCTTTCAATTTTTGAAAACAATATTGAAAAAGGAATTCAACTTGCAAAAAAAACAACTCAAAAAATTATTCTCTTAAGTATCTTACCTATTTCTGATGCTATAGACGGAATTCAATTGGAACCTGGAAAAACAAGAGTAAGTTCTGATGTAATAAAATATAATGTATGTCTTCAAAAAATTGCGTTAAAATACAATTTACAGTATGTTGATTTACATAAAAAATTTATAAAAAATAAAGAAGTTTTTCTTTCTCATGACGGTGTTCATCCTAACGAAAAAGGGTATCAATTTATCGCTGAAATTTTAAACCCTATTGTAAACACTCAAATCTAAAAAAAACTACCATATTTAAAAATGAAAAAGCTTGCCAGTTGGCAAGCTTTTTTTCTAGTTAAGAGAAATTGTCCCCACAAATACTTACTTAACATTATAGCCTTTATTTCAAAGACTATGCCAATATAACGATTACTTTACAACTAAAGTATATTGAGGAGTCTTATTAAAAGGACAAAAGTATTTATACGTTCCTTTTTTAAGCGTTACTTTCTTAGAAGATTCTTTTTTACCATGCTTAACCATTTTAGAAACGTAAGCGTTCTTTATATGATTTTCTGGTTTAGAACCATCTTTTCCATCTTCAATTAAAACCAATCCTACTTGTGGAGCTGCATCGTTATTTGACACTTCAAAAACATAAGTTCCTTCTGATAACGTAATTTGTTTCTGTGTAAACTCACCTTTTGTTTGCTCTAAAGAAACTGTTTTTACTGTTTCTTTTTTCATCATTTTGTCTTGTGCATTTGTGTTAAATGCAAAACCTAATACTACTACTAAAATTGCGATTACTTTTTTCATCTTTTCTATTGTTTTAACTATTTGTTTATAATTATGCTGTTACTATTTCTAAAGTTTGTGCTACTGGAAAATCTACAGGAACTTCTGTTGTTCTGTGGAAGTAGTTTGTAATTGTAATTTCACCAATTAGTAAAATTGCATCTGCTAAACTTCCTTTGGTATATCCAGCGTTATAAAAGTTTTCAATTGATTCTTGGGTTGCTGCACCTCTATTAATTGCAACACTTCTAGCAAATTTTGCTAATGCATCTAATTTCGAATCAAAAGAAGCTTCTCCTGTTCTTAATTCTAAAATTTCATCTTCTGTAAAACCATTCATTTTACCAATAGCAGTGTGTGCAGATAAACAGTATACACATTCATTTACTTGACTTACCGCTAAATTAATTACTTCTTTTTCTTTGGCTGAAAAACTTGTTATAGCATTCCCGAATGCTAAAAAGTTACCTAATGCAGTTTCGCTATGTGCAAAAGAGGCATATAAGTTAGGTACAAATCCTAGTCCTTTTTCTAATTGATTAAAAATTGCTTGATTATTTTCTGATACTTCGTTTTTTGTTGGTACATTAAATGTGCTCATAATTTCTATTTTAAATTTATTTTATTATTAATTATTTTTCTGTTTTGCATTCACAAAGTTGTTGTTCTGGGTTTTGCTCATCATAAGTTTGATATCCCCAACAGTTAGGGCATTGTGTATTTTCTGTTGCTCTCATAATCGGTTGTTTTTAATTCTGATACAAAGATGCGACCCAAATCAACCTTTAAAAATGGACAAAAGTTCCTTTGATTTGGACGATAGAAAAAATGAAGAAAAAAGAAACCCATTTGAGTAACAAATGGGTTATTATTATTTAAAAGTAAGATTAAGTTATTCTGTACTAGTAGCTGCTTTTAATCCTTTAATAATTAACCAAATTGGAAAAACTAATTGAATTAATGCCATTGGTAGCATTATATTTCCACTAACATTTTTACCAAAAATTGTAGCCGTTATTTGAATAAACATTAATAAAACAGCAATAAGACCAAAGACAGATAAAATTTTTGGGACTAATTTAGAAACGAACAATGTATAATACAATACAAATACTGGAAAAGTAGAAATTAGAAGGTAAAAATAATGTGTCCATAAATGTTTCTCAGAAAGTACAGTTTTCATAATATTTAGCGAATTCGAAGCTTCGTTAGCGTTTTGTGCAAAAGCTTTACTGAATTCTAACATCTCTAAAACATTATGATTATCTATCATTATCGCCACAAAATTAACGATACAAAAAGCGACGTATAAAAATGCTAAATTATAATGCTGTTTTTTAAAAATTGGTAATAATAAAATGGATACAATTATTGAGGCAATTCCGCTAAAAGTTCCCAAAATTGTTGATAGTATTAAATTGTTTTCATTGTTTAAAGCTATGCCGGAAAAATCTTTTGATGAGAGTACAGAGCTTTGTAAAACTTGAAAAATAATAACCCCAGAAATAAAGGTAAATAATAACAAAGCACCTGCAATTCTTCCTGTTTTTTTGTTTGAATTCATAGTATATGTTTAATTGGTTAGCAATTAATAGTAAGACGTAATTGTCTTTAAAATAGTTGCCTACAAGATACTAATATTCTTTTTTAAACTGAAGTGGAGATTTAGATATTGCCTTGGTAAAGAAGCGTGTAAAGTAAGCTGGATCATTAAAACCAAGCTCAAAAGCAATTTCTTTTACGGTTTTATTTGTGTAAACAAGTTGACGTTTTGCTTCTAATAAAATACGGTTTTTAATAAATTCTAATGGCGTTTTTGTGCCTAATTTTTGAAAATGTTTAGAGATCGATTTTGGTGAAACTCCTAATCTATTTGCATATTCAGTAACAGAATGAAGTTTTTTAAAGTTCTGCTCTACCAACAAACTAAAGTCTTTAAATAAACGTGTTTCTGTATCTTCTTTAAGAACATGGTTTTCTTTTTGCACACGCACAGCATGAATAATAAATTGTTTTAAATAAGATTGCAACATATCATATTGCGCAGTTTCATTTTGCTGAAATTCCTCAATTAAACTTTCTAATATAAAGTTGAGTTTTTCGGTGTCTTTTGCACAAGGTTTTACAAACGGAGTTTCATAAATATTATTAAACAAAACACCATTACATGCCACTTCTTTATCATGGGTTTGAATGCAATAAAAATCACGTACAAAACTCAATTTATAAGCAGTTTTTATTTTTTCAGAATCTACAGAAAATACTTGTCCTGGTGATAAGAAAAACAACACATTATCGTCAAAAGTATAACTTTCAAAATCGATATTATAGGTTCCTTTTCCTTCTTGAATCCAATAAATAGAATAGGCATCTATTTGTTCTTGATGATCTATTGTACAAGCTTTATCAAACTGAACTGTACTTAAAGAAAAAGTGTTTTTAAAAGAATATTTTGTAATGTCTTCTATTGCCATTTTTGTTTGTTACAAAAAAGTAGTCGTAAAAATAGTAGTAAACTTTACTCATATTAATTCTTAATTCAAAAGTTAGCGAAACTTCTTAAGATTCAAACCAATAAAGGTTATTATTGCAGGAATCACCCAACCTAAACTTTGGTTTGCTAACGGAATCATGTTTTTTATACCCATTAAATTTTCTCTTGGAATGATAAAACCTAAAAAATCTGGAATACTAAAAATAAACGTCACCAAAACTACAGTTCTAAAAACTGATTTAGAAGCATATTTATCAGGTAGAATATTTAATAAAATCAACACAATTGTTATTGGATAAATAAACATTAGCACCGGCAATGCAATTACAATAATAGAATGAAAATCCATTTGTCCAACTAAAATTCCGATTAAACAACCTACAATTGCTGTAGATATATACGCTTTTTGCGAGTCTTTAAATAATCCTTTAAAATAATCTGCTGTTCCTGTAATAATTCCAACAGCAGTAGTAAAACATGCTAAAGCAATTAATGTGCTTAAAAACACATTTCCAATATTTCCTAAGGTAGATTTACTTATTCCTCTTAATAAATTAGCTCTTTGCATATCATTAGATAAAGAGCCATCTACAAAAACTTCTGACCCATAAAATGCTCCTACAGCTATTAAACCTGCATAAATAATAAAGAGTCCTGAACCTGCAATGATTCCTGCTTTTTTTATCAATTCCTTTTTTTCATCAAAAGAATTTAGTCCTTTTAAGTTTAAAGAAATAATTACTACACCCCCAACTACAACTGCTCCTATTGCATCAAAAGTTTGATAACCTTCTAAGATACCATCTACAATTGGTGTTGTAAATTTACTTGGGTTCATAATCATATCAGAAGAAAACAATCCAATACCAATAACTAATACCAAAATAATTACAATAAAAGGTGTTAGGTATTTACCTATTAAATTTAAAATTTTAGAACGATTTAAAACAAAAACCAATACCAAAGCAAAATAAACGCAACTTGTTAAAAGTGGACTTGTACCAAAAATTGGATGAATAGCTATTTCATGAGTTGCAGATGCTGTTCTTGGTGATGGAATAGCTATAGAAATAATGTACACTATAACACAATAAATTAAACTAAAAGTCGGTGAAACTTTTTTACCAAAATCGTATAAAGTACCTTGTAATTTAGCATGCGCCATAATTCCGATAATAGGAATTACAACAGCGGTAATCATAAAACCAATGGTTACCCAAAACCAATTATTACCTGCGTTGTAACCTAAAAGTGGTGGTAACAATAAGTTTCCTGCACCAAAAAAAAGTGAAAATAACGCAAAACCAGCAATCCAAATTTCTTTTGTTTTGTTCATCTTTTAGTAGATTTTTATTCTTGAAATATACATATTTTTGTTTGATGCAAAATTCTATTCTTTTTAAGAACACCAAAATATCATTTTCTGATGTTGGTAAAGGAACTGCCGTAGTTTTACTCCATGGATTTTTAGAAAACACAACTATGTGGAAAGATATAATTCCTGAACTTTCTAAAAGAAATAGAATTATTGCCATCGATTTATTAGGACATGGAAAAACTGCATGTTTAGGGTATATCCATTCTATGGAAACCATGGCAGAAGCTGTAGAAGCCGTTTTAAATCATTTACGATTAAGGCGTTTTATTGTAATTGGTCATTCTATGGGCGGTTATGTAGCGTTAGCTTTCGCAGAAAAAAATCCACAAAAAATAAAAGGGTTGTGTTTAATGAATTCGACCTCTAATGATGATGATGAAGAACGAAAAAAACTACGCTCACGTGCTAATAAAATGATTCAGACTAATTTTGAAAGTATGGTTAAAATATCCGTTTCAAATTTATTTGGACAAAGCAATTTAGAGCGTTTTAAGTCAGAAATTTCATTCGTAAAAAAAGAGGCATTAAAAACACCACTTCAAGGATATATTGCAGCAAATGAAGGCATGAGAATTCGTAAAAACAGAAATCGTGTATTACAAAATAACGATTTTAAAAAGCTACTTATTATTGGCGAAAAAGACCCAGTTTTAGACTATAAAACATCTTTAAAAGAAGCAAAAGAGACCAACACAGAATTTGTTGTTTTCCCAGATGGACATATGAGTCATGTTGAGAATAAAGAAAAATTAAATGCTACTTTAGTTGATTTTGTGAAGGGTTGTTAAACTTGATTTTCTCAAAAAAAACAGCTAACTTCCATTATACGAAGTTTCAAAATAGTTTTACTTACCCTTCAAAGCATTCCAACCTTGTGCTTTTAGTTCAATTTCTTGGCTAGCTCTGGTGACTAAATTTAAACCTTGGTTTTCTTCTGTAATATGACCAATAATAGAAAAATTTGGATTTGCTTTTATCTTTTCAAAATCAGAAATAGGCACTGTAAATAACAACTCATAATCTTCACCACCACTTAATGCAACCATGGTTGAATCTAACTCAAACTCTTCACATGTAGAAATTACTTGCGGATCTAAAGGTAATTTATCTTCATAAATTTTACATCCTACTTTACTCTGTGTGCAAATATGAAAAAGCTCAGAAGACAATCCATCAGAAATATCAATCATAGAAGTTGGTTTTACTTCTAATTCTTTTAATAATCCCGAAATATCTTTACGTGCTTCTGGTTTTAACTGACGTTCAATCAAATACGAGTAATTATCTAAATCTGGTTGATTGTTTGGATCAACATTAAAAACTTGTTTCTCTCGTTCTAAAACCTGCAACCCTAAATATGCACCTCCTAAATCACCAGAAACAACAATTAAATCGGTTGCTTTTGCACCATTTCTATATACTATATCTTCTTTATTAGCCGAACCAATTGCAGTAACAGAAATTAAGATTCCTTTGGTAGAAGAGGTCGTATCCCCACCAATTAAATCAACTTTATACGTGTCACAAGCTAATTGAATTCCTGCATACAATTCTTCAATTGCTTCTAAAGGAAAACGATTAGAAACCGCAATAGAAACTGTTATTTGTTCTGCAGTTCCGTTCATCGCATACACATCAGATAAATTAACCATTACAGCTTTATAACCTAAATGTTTTAAAGGCATATAACTTAAATCAAAATGCACGCCTTCAATTAATAAATCTGTGGTAACTAACGTTTGTTTTTCTTTTGCTGAAATTACAGCAGCATCATCCCCAACTCCTTTTACAGTTGTTGAATTCTGAATTTTAAAATATTGAGTGATATGGTTTATCAATCCAAATTCACCTAATTCTGCTAACGATGTTTTACCTTGATTTTTGTCTTCTAACATGCCGCAAAGATACTATTTACATCATTTTTAACACCTTTTCTATAAGAAGAAATACATAAAATGGTACATTTGTTTGAGTTAACTCTTTTTTATGAACAAAAATCTACTCTTATTCGCTTTTTTGTTTTCTATATTTTCATATAGTCAAACACCTTGTGTAAATGGTTTTGCAGGAAATTATCCTTGTAAAGATTATGATTTACAATCTCATGTTTCTTTAGCTCAATTTGGAAGTAGCTCTGGAAACGATTCTTGGGGTTGGGTAGATTCAACAACAAATAAAGAGTATGCATTAATGTGTACAAATGATGGAGTCCATTTTATAGATATTTCTAATCCAACAAATCCTGTTATTTTAGGAAAGCTACCAACTGCAACGTTTAATAGTACTTGGAGAGATGTCAAAGTTTATAAAGATCATGCATTTATAGTAAGTGAAGCATCTAATCATGGAATGCAAGTTTTTGATTTAACTAAATTAAGAAATGTTTCAAATCCGCCAGTAACTTTTACTGCAGATAAACACTATACAGAATTCGGTAAAGCGCATAATATTGTTATTAATGAAGATTCTGGCTTTGCTTATATTGTTGGTTCTGCTAAATCTGCTGCGGGACCTTATTTTATAAATATTCAAGACCCAAAAAATCCAACAAGTCCTGGCGGTTTTTCTGGAGATGGATATACTCATGATGCACAAGTTGTTACTTATAATGGCCCAGACACAGATTATACTGGAAAAGAAATATTAATTGCGTGTAATGAGGATACTATTACAATTGTTGATGTTTCCAACAAAACAAATCCTATACAAATAGCTAGGTTAAGCTATCCAAATGTAAAATACTCACATCAAGGTTGGTTTACAGAAGATAAAAAATATTTTATTTTAGGAGATGAATTAGATGAACAACGGTTAGGTCATAAAACAAGATCTATTGTTTTTGATCTAACAAATCTAGACGTTCCGGTTGTTCATACTGAATATTTAGGCACAAACAATGCTATTGATCACAACGGATATGTGAAAGGCAATACTTTTTATTTGGCAAGTTACACGGCTGGAGTTAGAATGATTGATATTGCTGATATCGCTAATAAAAATCTTTCTGAAATTGGTTTTTTTGACACGTATCCATCTAATGACAACGCAAGTTTTAATGGTGTTTGGAATGTGTATCCTTATTTACCAAGTGGAAATATTATTGTTAGTGATTCTAATTCTGGATTATTTATTATTAAGAAAAGTAATTCTTTATCGATAAATTCTGAAGAATTAAGATCATCCTTTTCTATTTCCCCTAACCCTACAATTGGTAACCCTGTAATAAATGCATCCAACAAAAACACAATAAAATCGATCCAAGTGTTTAATCTTTTAGGTAAAGAAGTGTTTTCTAAGGAAAATATAAATCAATCACAGTATATATTAGAAATAGGTGATTTTGCTAAAGGATTGTATTTAGTTAAAATAAATAATGCTTTTTCTAAGAAATTTATTGTTCGATAAATGATATAATATGCTTAAAAAAGCACTTGTTTGTTCTCTTATTATTATCACTTCAACTTACTATTCTTGTTCTTCTGATGACGGAATAAATATTACAAAAGCACCTGCTTTTTCTGGGAAAATAGAACAGATAAAAACATACGGAGGCTCTAAAAATGATTTAGCAAATGCAGTTACTAAAACTGTAGATGGCGGTTATGCAGTTTTAGGTTATACACAAAGTAATGATGGAGATATTACTAATAAAACTAGCGAAGATTTCGATTTTTGGCTACTTAAATTTTCTACATTAAATCAACCACAATGGAATAAAACTTATGGTGGAACTAATGATGATAGAGGTAGCGATATTATTCAAACAAAAGATGGCGGTTTTGCAATTCTTGGCTATTCTAAAAGTGCCGATAAAGACGTTGCTTTAAATGCAGGTTTTAAAGATTATTGGGTTGCAAAATTAAACTCGAGTGGAACAATTCTATGGCAAAAATCATTTGGCTTTTCAGGAAATGATGCTGGTATTTCTTTAATAGAAACTTCCGATAACGGTTTTTTAATAACAGGTGTTTTAGATGTTTCAGCATCAAACGGACAGGGAAACTCAAAAATAGCTAGAAGACATGCTGGTGGAGATTATTGGGCTATTAAACTTACTGCAAACGGCGAAAAAAAATGGAGTAAGTTTTATGGCGGATCTTTTACAGATACACCATACGGAGTTGTAGAAACTGATGATGCAGGATTTATTATGGTTGGTTCATCAGACAGTAATGATGTTGATATAAAAGCAAATAAAGGAACCTATGATTTTTGGGTAATAAAAGTTGCTAATGACGGTACATTGATTTGGGAAAAATCATTTGGTGGATCAGAAATAGATGAAGCAAGAGCCATTACAAAAACACATGATGGAAATTATCTAATTGTTGGAGATACTAGAAGTTCAGACCAAGACGTTTCTACTAATAAAGGAGGAGCAGATTTATGGGTCATAAAAATTGATCTTGATGGAAAAATCATCTGGGAAAAATCATTTGGCGGGTCAAGTTTTGATGTTGGTCGAGGTGTTAGAAAAACTCAGGATAATGGATTTATAATTTCTGGGAGTTCAAGAAGTTCAGACAATAAATTAATCAATAATGGACAAAATGATGCGTTGGTTTTAAAAATAGATTCAAACGGAAATTTAGTTTGGAGTACAACCGTTGGTGGTTTTGAAATTGATTTTGCATATGACGCAACAGAATTGAATAATGGAACCATAATTGCCGTTGGAGAAAGTAATAGTTCAGACAGAGATATCTCTGTAAATAAAGGATTTACAGACGCATTAATCATTACAATTAAATAATACATGAGAAATAGTATATTACTTTTTTTAATCCTAATTATTACTTTTAACGCTTGTAGTTCAGATAATGATATTCCAATAATTAATGCTAAAATCACATTAAACTTTACACATCATTGGGACGAAACACCAGTCACAAATGAAGATTTTAATAGTATAAAATTCACAACTAAAAACGGAGAACAGTTAAGTATAGAAAGATTACGTTATGTAATTTCTAATGTTCTATTAACTGATGCAAAAAACAATATCGATACTTTAAGTAACTATCATTTAATAAATATTGGTGAAAATTCTGGGTTATCTTATGAATCGCCAAAAACTGTACATCCTGGAATTTATGATTTGACTTTTATTTTTGGTTTTAAAGATGCAGATAATGTTGATAGTGCCTATAAAGATTTGAATACTGCTAATTTTAATGTTCCTGCAATGTTAGGTGGCGGATATCATTTTATGCAATTTGATGGAAAGTATAAAGACACAAACATTCAAGATTCAAACTTTAATTATCACGCTATAAGAGCAGTGGATAGAACAGATCCAAATAATCTTAAGTTTCAAGACACATCAATTGCTGTAGATCTTGGAGAGGTAATTATTGACAATAATGCAAGTATAGAAATTAAAATGAACATTGCAGAATGGTTTAAAAACCCAAATACGTGGGATTTAAATGTATTAAATACCGTTTTAATGCCAAATTTTGATGCTCAGAAAATGATGAGTGAAAATGGTGAAGGCGTTTTCTCTTTAGGAGAAATAACACAAAATTAAATCTAAATGTCACTTCGGTGCAGTCGATAAGTCTGAATAATGAAACACTATTGGATATCTTTTTTTGCTCTTTTTCTTATAATGAATTGCGCATCAAAAGAAGAAGAAGTTTATACACCAATTCCTGCAACCTTAGAAATTCCAAAACTATTTTCAGATAAACTAATTTCGCCTTTAATTCCAAGTAATAATCCACTTACTCAAGAAGGAATTGCTTTAGGAAAGAAACTTTTTTTTGATAAAATATTATCAAAAAACAATACACAATCGTGTGCAAGTTGTCATAATCCTAAAAAAGCATTTACAGACGACACTAGATTTAGTGATGGTGTAGATGGAAAGTTTGGTAAAAGAAACTCAATGCCGCTTTTTAATTTAGCATGGAATTTTGACGAACGTTTTGCTTGGGACGGTAAAGAATTAGGTCTTGAAAGGCAAGCGTTAGAACCTGTTCGAAATCCGATAGAAATGCATAGTAAGTGGACGAATGTTGTTCAGAAACTTCAGAATCATTCCGAATATCCAACATTGTTTTTACAAGCATTTGCAACCTTAACAATAGATTCTTTATTGGTTACAAAAGCGATTGCACAATTTGAACGAACCTTAATTTCTGGAGAATCTAAATTTGATAAACATCTTCGTGGAGAAACTACACTAACCCCAGAAGAACAAAACGGATTTAACGTTTTTATGGATGAAGCTAGAGGAGATTGTTTTCATTGCCATGGAAGTAATAACAATCCTCTTTGGACAGATAACAAATTCCATAATAACGGATTAGATGCTACTTTTACCGATTTAGGTTTAGGAGCTGTAACTGGTGATCCAAATGATAATGGAAAATTTAAATCACCTTCGTTAAGAAACTTAGAATTTACTTCTCCGTATATGCACGATGGTCGATTTACAACTTTAGAAGAGGTCATTAATCATTATTCTGAAGGTCTAGTAAACTCAACAACCATAGATCCTTTAATGAAAAAAGTTGCTAATGGTGGGGTTAAATTATCAACTCAAGATAAGTCAGATTTAAAAGCATTTTTACTTACTCTTTCAGATTACGACTTTATTAATAATCCTGCATTTCAAGAATAATCAAAAAAGTCAATCAGAGTATCAACAATCACAATGAAAGGTTGGGTGGTAAATTGAGACTTATATCGTATATTTGCACTCCAATTTAGATTTAATCTATTTAAAAATGATAAAAGTTTCAAACACAGCTAAAAAGAAAGTCGTAGAATTAATGACTGATGACGGTTTTGATGCAAGCACAGATTTTGTTCGTGTTGGTGTTAAAAGTGGCGGATGTAGTGGTTTATCTTACGATTTAACTTTTGATAAAAGTACTCAAGAAAACGATAAAATTTTCGAAGAAAATAACGTTAAACTCGTCGTTGATAAAAAGAGTTTTTTATACCTGGTAGGAACTACTTTAGAATATTCAGGTGGATTAAACGGAAAAGGATTTGTGTTTAACAATCCAAACGCAAATCGCACATGTGGTTGTGGAGAATCATTTTCACTTTAAAAATTAGAGAATGTCAAAGTATACTGAAGACGATTTAGCAGAAGAATTAAAAACCAAAGAATACGAATATGGTTTTTATACAGATATAGAAAGTGAAACTTTTGCAAAAGGATTAAATGAAGATGTAGTTCGAGCAATTTCTAAAAAGAAAAACGAACCAGAATGGATGACCGAATGGAGATTAGAAGCGTTTAGAGTTTGGAAACAAATGGAAGAACCAGATTGGGCAAACGTGAACTATCCAAAACCTAATTTTCAAGAAATTGCTTATTATTCTGCACCAAAACAAAAACCTAAATTAGATAGTTTAGATGATGTTGATCCAGATTTATTAGAGACTTTTAAAAAGTTAGGTATTTCTTTAGATGAGCAAAAAAGATTAGCAAATGTTGCTGTTGATATTGTAATGGATTCTGTTTCTGTTGCAACTACTTTTAAGAAAACATTAGGTGAAAAGGGTATTATTTTTATGCCAATTTCAGAAGCAATTCAAGAACATCCAGAATTGGTAAAAAAATATTTAGGTACCGTTGTACCAACAACAGATAACTTTTATGCAGCGTTAAATTCGGCTGTTTTTTCTGATGGATCTTTCTGTTACATTCCAAAAGGAATTCGTTGTCCAATGGAATTATCAACCTATTTTAGAATTAACGAAGGTGGAACTGGTCAGTTTGAAAGAACATTAGTTGTTGCAGACGAAGGAAGTTATGTTTCTTATTTAGAAGGTTGTACAGCTCCGCAAAGAGATGAAAATCAATTACATGCCGCTGTTGTAGAATTAATTGCAATGGATGATGCAGAAATAAAATATTCTACCGTTCAAAACTGGTTTCCAGGAGATGAAAACGGAAAAGGTGGTGTTTTTAACTTTGTAACAAAAAGAGGTTTATGCGAAACAAATGCAAAAATTTCTTGGACACAAGTAGAAACAGGATCTGCTGTAACATGGAAATATCCAAGTTGTATTTTAAAAGGAAATAATTCTGTAGGTGAATTTTATTCGATTGCTGTAACTAACCATTATCAGCAAGCTGATACTGGAACTAAAATGATTCACTTAGGAAAAAACACAAAATCAACCATTATTTCTAAAGGAATATCTGCTGGAAAATCTCAAAACTCATATAGAGGATTGGTGCAAATAAATTCTAGAGCAGAAAACGCACGTAATTTTTCTCAGTGTGATTCTTTATTAATGGGTAATGCATGTGGAGCTCACACATTTCCTTATATAGAGGCAAAAAATAAATCGGCACAGATAGAACACGAAGCAACAACAAGTAAAATTGGTGAAGAACAATTATTTTACTGTAACCAACGTGGTATAGATACAGAGAAAGCGATTGCTTTAATTGTAAACGGATTTAGTAAAGAAGTATTAAATAAGTTGCCAATGGAGTTTGCTGTAGAAGCTCAAAAATTATTAGAAATTAGCTTAGAAGGTTCTGTAGGATAAAATCAATTCGTATGAAAAAAATTATCTTATTATTTTTAAGTTTAGCGATTGTTAGCTGTAAAAACACAGAAAAAAAAGAAGCTAAATTAGTTGAAAAAGCTACTGTAAAATTATATCAATTAGTTGGTGGTTCTATTTTAGTAAAAAAACTAGAAGCTTTTTCTCAAGACACAACATATACAGGTCAAACAAAACAATTTACAGACTCATATTATGTAATCTCTCATCCAAAAGGAAACTTAATGTGGGACGCAGGTCTGCCAGAACAATTAGTTGTTCCAGAACCATTTCATACTCAAAATGGAGTTTTTGCAGTACAAAGACCAGATTCCTTAGTAAATCAATTAAAAACAATTGGTTTTAAAATTAAAGATTTTAGTCATTTTGCATTATCACATTCTCATTTCGATCATACTGGGCATGCAAACTACATGAAAAATGCAACTTGGCTCGTTCAAGAAAACGAATATAATGCTGTTGCTGGTGATTCTGCAAAAGTGAAAAACCCAGCAGTAAAAAAGTTGGAAAAAATTCAGAAATTAAACGGAGATCATGATGTTTTTGGTGACGGAACAGTGGTCATTAAATACATGCCGGGTCATACCATTGGTCACCAAGCTTTATATATTGAAGTTTCTGGTGTAGAAAAACCAATTTTATTGACTGGAGATTTATATCATTTTGAAGAAAATAGAGCAACAAAAGGGATTCCATCATTTAATTATGATGTAAAACAAACATTGGAAAGTATGGATAAATTTGAGGCTTTTGCGAAAGAAAAAAACGCAGAAGTTATTATTCAACATTCTCCAATCGCCTTTAAAAAATTAGAAGAAATATTAAAAAACAAATAGCGTAAGCAATGTTAAAAATAGAAAACCTACAGGCAGAAATAGAAGAAAAATCAATTTTAAAAGGATTGAATTTAGAAGTAAAAGCAGGTGAAGTACACGCAATCATGGGTCCAAATGGAGCTGGAAAAAGTACGTTAGCAAATATTATTGCTGGTAAAGAAGAATATGAAGTTACTGGTGGATCTATTGAATTAAATGGAGAAGATATTGGTGAATTAGCACCGGAAGAAAGAGCGCATAACGGTGTGTTTTTATCGTTTCAATATCCAGTAGAAATTCCTGGAGTTTCGGTAACAAATTTTATAAAAACTGCGATTAACGAAACAAGAAAAGCAAAAGGGTTAGAAGACATGCCTGCAAAGGACATGTTAAAAATGATTCGTGAGAAATCAGAATTATTAGAAATAGACCGTAAATTTTTATCACGTTCTTTAAACGAAGGTTTTTCTGGAGGTGAAAAGAAACGTAACGAGATTTTTCAAATGGCCATGTTAGAACCAAAATTAGCAATTTTAGATGAAACAGATTCTGGTTTAGATATCGATGCGTTAAGAATTGTTGCAAATGGTGTAAACAAGTTAAAATCTAAAGACAATGCTGTAATTGTTATTACACATTACCAACGTTTATTAGAATATATCGTTCCAGATTATGTACATGTTTTACACGATGGTAAAATTGTAAAATCTGGTGATGCTTCACTTGCTTTAGAATTAGAAGCAAAAGGATACGATTGGATTAAAGAAGAAGTAAATAGTTAAAAGTTGAAAAGCCAAAAGTCTAAAAGAAGGTTTCCTTTTTAACTTTCTAACTTTAGACTTTAAGACTCATAAATAATGGAATTAAAAGATAAAATAGTATCATCTTATGTAGCGTTTGAAAATGGATTGGATATTAATTCTGATATTCATGAAATTAGAACAGAAGCACTACAAAATTTTGAGAAACTAGGGTTTCCTACCAAGAAGTTAGAAGCTTGGAAATACACGTCTTTAAACTCAGTTTTAAAGAATGATTACAGTATTTTTCCAAACAAAGAAAACACGATTGAATTTGCTGATGTAAAAAAGTACTTTATTCATGATATAGACACCTATAAAATTGTTTTTATCGATGGAAAATACAGCTCTTTTTTATCTGATGTAACGCATGATGAAAAAGATATTTGTTTATTATCTTCAGCATTATCAAAATCAAAATATAGCCCAGTTATTGAAAATTATTTCAATAAAATAGCAAAACAGGATAATTTAACATCGTTAAATACTGCTTTTGCAAACGAAGGAGCTTACATTTATATTCCTAGAAATGTTGAGGTAGAAAAGCCAATACAAATCATCAATTTTACTACAGGTTCTGAAGCTGCAACAATGGTTCAGCCACGTAATTTAATTGTTGTTGAAGAAAATGCACATGTTCAAATTATAGAGCGTCATCAATCTTTAACATCAAATGCAGTTTTATCAAATGTCGTAACCGAAGTTTTTGCTGCTAGAAATTCGACAGTAGATTTTTATAAAATTCAGAATGATAACATCAACGCTTCATTGGTTGATAATACGTACATAGAGCAAAAAACAAACTCTGTTGTTTCTGTTCATACATTTTCTTTTGGAGGAAATATTACTAGAAATAATTTAAACTTTTATCAAAGAGGTGAGCATATGGACTCTATCTTAAAAGGGATTACAATTATTGAAGGAAAACAACATGTAGATCATCACACATTGGTACATCATATTGAGCCAAATTGTGAATCTCATCAAGATTATAAAGGTATTTTTGACGAGCGTTCTACGGGAGTTTTTAATGGAAAAGTGATTGTAGAAAAAGAGGCGCAGAAAACAAACGCTTATCAACAAAACAATAATGTTTTAATAAGTGATAAAGCTACAATTAATGCAAAACCTCAGTTAGAAATTTTTGCTGATGATGTAAAATGTTCTCACGGTTGTACTATTGGTCAATTAGATGATGATGCCTTATTTTACATGCAACAAAGAGGAATTCCTGCAAAAGAAGGTAAAGCATTATTAATGTATGCTTTTGCAAATACGGTTTTAGAAAGTGTAAAAATACCAGAAGTAAAACAACGTATCAATAAGCTAATTGCAACTAAATTAGGTGTTAATATTGGGTTTGATTTGTAAGCATTTAAAATACTTTTTATATAAAATATAACCACGCTTTTTGCGTGGTTTTTTATTTTAAATCAAAAACTACAACTCGTCTACACTTAAATTCCATTGGTCTACAGTAAAACAGATAATTAACTAAGCAAATCTATTTCTAAGGATAAAAAAATTACTTTTATATAAAATTACTTTTTATCCTTGGAAAAAAAACTAAATATTTTATTGATAGAAGACGATAGATTAGAAGTGCTAAAATTTACTAGAGCTACTTCTAATAATGCAAATAACTTCAATATATCGCACGTTATAAATGGCAAAGAAGCGTTGATTTCACTTAAAAATGAAACACCTAATATTATTTTACTAGATTTAAACATGCCAGATACTAATGGTATCGAATTTCTAACAATTTTAAAAAATAATCGTACACTAAAACATATACCTACCATCGTATTAACTACATCAAACAACAAAAAAGATATAAAAGAATGTTACGAAATTGGTATAGCTGGATATATTATTAAACCTTTAAAATATGAAGAGTACGAAGAAAAGATTCTTACAGTTATTAAATACTGGAATCTTAATGAATTTAAAACATAATACAATATGAAAGGAATTGTTTTTACTGAGTTTCTAGATTTAGTTGAAGATAAATTTGGTTTAGAAATGGTGGATACTATTATTGAACAATCTAAATTAGAATCTGGCGGAAGTTATACCTCTATCGGCACGTACAAGTTTGCAGAAATGTTAAGTCTTTTAAGTAATTTAAGTAATAATACAGGGCTTTCTATAGACAATTTATTATTGGTCTATGCAGAACACTTTTTTAGTGTTTTAGAGAAGAGTTATCCTGGTCTTTTAAATACGTATAAAGACCCTATAGAAATGTTGTCTTCTATAGAAAATCATATTCATATAGAAGTAAGAAAAATATATCCTGATGCAGAATTACCTACTTTTATTGTAGAAGAAAAAACCGAAAACTCATTAACAATGGTCTATAAATCTAGTAGAGCCATGCATCATTTTGGATTGGGTTTAATGAATAAGACTTTTGAACATTTTAATTCAACAGCAACTATTTTATTAGAAAAAATTAAAGAAGATGGTACTGAAGTCCGATTTTTTATCAAAAAAAATTAGTGAAAAATTCAAAAATTGAAATATTAGAAAGAGCCCTAGAAAGGCAAATAAAAGCTAGAAAACAAGCAGAAAAAATTCTTGAAGAAAAGTCTTTGGAATTATATAATACTTCAGAAAAATTAAAAGTTGCAAATACCAAATTAGAATCATTATTAGACGAAAAAACTTCGCAATTAAAAGGAATTTTTGAAAATATAAACGATGCTTATATAGTTGTTGATATTGAAGGAAATGTTTTAAAAATGAATGAAAATGCTGAGGAACTTCTCGGTTATACTCTAAATAACAATCATTTAAATATTAACAGCTTAGTCTATAAAGAGGATTATACATATGCAATTAACTCATTTAAACAATTATTAATTACTGGGAATTTCACTAATTATAATGCTAGAATACTCACTAAAGAAAATCAAATAAAATGGGTAAATATTAATGCTAGTGTAGTGTACGATAATCAAAAAAATGCTATTGCTGTTCAAGGTATTATTAGAGATGTTACTCATCAACGAGAAAAAAGAATTATCCTAGATATGATTAATAATACCGTAAAATCTATTCTAGGAAAAGAAAATATTTATGAAATAGCATGGGAAATATCGAGCTCGATAGCTAATTATCTTGGCACAAATGATTGTGTTATATATTTAGTAGATCATTCAACAAATACCTTAGAACAAATAGCAGCTTTTGATAACAAACTAAACCCTAAAAAAGAAATAGCAAATAAAATAATTTTACCAATTGGTAAAGGAATTGTAGGCAGCGTAGCAAAGTCTGGAAATCCAGAAATAATTAATGATACAAGTATTGATAATCGGTATGTTTTGGATGATGAAAATCGTTTGTCAGAAATAACTGTACCAATTATAAGTGAAGGAAATGTGATTGGTATTATTGATGCAGAACATAAAAATAAAAACCATTTTACACCCGAGCATTTAATTACCATACAAAACATTGCAAATTTGGTGGCGCTACAACTTAAAAGCGCTATTAATTTAAGAGAACGAAAAAAAGCAGAAACCCAAAACAAAGAATTGCTACTTACGCTTGAAAAAAATAATGAAGAATTACAAGAATATGCGCACATTGTTACGCACGATTTAAAATCTCCATTAAGAAGTTTATATGCATTAACATCTTGGCTTAAAACCGATAATATTGATAGTTATAATCAAACAAGCTTGCAGTATTTTAATGATATAGAATTGACCTTAGAAAAAATGGAATCATTAATTTCTGATGTTTTAAGTTATTCTAGTTTAGAAGCAAATCAACAAATAAAAGACCCAGTAGCATTAGACGTTTTAATAAAGGATATTATCCAACTTTTATATGTTCCAGAAAATATTACAATAAAAACTACTAAGAAATTACCTATATTGTATGGTGATAAAACCTTATATCAAAGATTATTTCAGAACTTAATTGAAAACGCAATAAAGTTTAATGATAAGCCGCAAGGAACCATAGAAATTGATGTTAAAGAACATAAATCTTTTTATAAGTTTTCTGTAAAAGACAATGGTATTGGAATAGAGAAAAAGCATTTTACTAAAATCTTTAAAATCTTTCAATCACTTAAAAAAGCAAAAGACTCTACAGGTATTGGTCTTTCTGTTGTAAAAAAAATAGTTGATATCTATAAAGGCGAAATTTGGGTAGAATCTCAAGTAAATAAAGGAACTACCTTTTATTTCACCATAAAAAAGTAACGATGGAAGAACCCAATTTATCATATATTAAAACAATTTCTAAAGGTGATTTCGACTTTGAAAAAAAGATAATTACCATAATTAAAGAAGAATTATTTACAGAAATAGACGACTACTATCGTTTTTTTAAAGAATCTGATTTAAAGAAAACTAAAGAAATAGTACATAGAATTAAACATAAAATGGTGATTTTGGGACTTGAAAAAAGTTATGAATTAACCAACGATTTTGAAAATAGCTTACGAGAAGAAAAAATAATAAATCAAAAATATTTTGAATCAATGCTACCCCTAATGAAAAATTATATAAATAAATTACAAGATGGAATGTATAATAGTAGATGATGAATTAGTGGCAAGAACAATTTTAAGTCAGGTTGCAGAAGATATTCCTGAGTTAAATATAGTAGGGCAATTTTCTAATGCTTTAGAGGCTATGAAGTTTTTAAATAAAAACACCGTAGATGTTATTTTTCTTGACATCCACATGCCAGATTTTGATGGTTTTGACTTTATTCAAAGTTTAAAGAATCCACCTAAAATTATATTAACTACTTCCGATAGAAACTTTGCAATAGAAGCTTTTGAGTATACTTTTGTGGTAGATTATATCGTAAAACCTATAGAATTAGAACGTTTAAAGAAAGCTGTTGCAAAAGTAAAAGCCATTAGTTTAGTTAATACTTCTACGCCAACAAAAAAAGTGGAAAGTCAAAATAGTACCGATACACTTTATGTAAATATTGACAGACGATTGGTTAAAATTGATATTCCAAGTATTTATGTAATTGAAGCTAGAGGAGATTATATTAAAATAAAAACCGAAGAAAAAAACCACATTGTACATTGTCCTTTAAAAAAGATTGAAGAAAAATTACCTGTGGAAAGTTTCTTAAAAGTACACAGATCTTATGTAATAAATATCAATAAAATTGTTGATATAGAAGATAGTAGTGTGCTTATAAAACAAGATATTATTCCGGTAAGTAGATCTAATAGGAATGAACTTAAAAGACGTTTAAATTTATTGTAACCTTTTAGCAATACTCACAAACCATTTATCCACAGTAAATGAATCATTAGTCGATAAAAAACACCTAAAACCCTTGTTATTCATAGCTTTGAGTAATGAAACCGAGGAATTTATATATCGTACTATTATTGTTCTTTACCTGTAAAATTTCCAGTCAATCTTTACTAGAGTTAGTTAAAGAATCTGAAAATTTAATCAATAAAACAGCTCCTTTTTTGACGTTTCCTCATCAAGAAAAAAACACTTCTTTATCATTTATTAAACCCGGAGTCAAAAAAAATAAAAACCTTAATTTATTAGAAATAGATTTAAAAGAATTAGAATCGAATCAATATAAAAAAGATATCGGATTAGTTTTTAAAGCTAGTGGAAATCATAATTTTAGAAATATAATAGACGAAGAAACCAACAGTTATATCAAAACAAGTTTTAGAGCAGAATTGGAGTGGAATGTTTTAAAAATGGGTTTTGTTTATAATAAGGTTAAAGCCAAAAGAATAAAAAATATCATTGAAATTTTAAAACTTGATTCAGAAAAAGTTGAAAAACAATTATGGAGAAGACAGTTTAGAATTGATTATAATTTTATTTTAAATAAAGAGGTAATTAATCTTCACACAAACTTCTTAGCCTTTGAAAATAGCTTTTTCGATTTTTTAAATAAACTGTACTACCAAAAACTAATTAAAAGAGAACGTTTACTAAAAGTAAGCAATCAAATTCAGGTTTTAAAAAATCAACTTAAAACGGTAGAAAAGGAAAATATACTACTACAAGACAGTGTTTCTGAAAAATATTTAACTACTAAAAAACTACCTCTATTAGTCGTTAATTTAGACAGTTTTTCTGTAACAAATTCGCCTCAAAAAAAACAATTCGCAGAAGAAAATATTCGACTTCAAAATCATGCATTAAATGATATAAACTTATCGTTTTATGTCAATCAGAATTATCTACAAACACCAACTTTACAGCGTTATTTTCCTGCTGTTGGTTTCCGTTTTAAAGCTCCTATTAGATTTAATAATCGCAAAAAAATAATTAAAACAAAAATTAAAATTTTACAAGCTCAAGAAACAGACAAATCTTTAGGTAGGTATAATCTAACAATTACTTATGTAAATGAATATAATGAAAAGTTAAAAGACTTAAGAAATCAATATAAAAGTTGGCAAGTAATAGATGAGCGGATTAGAGTTTTAAAACTTCTAAAACAAGAAGTTGAAACAGAAAATTCTGGCTTGCTAATTTTAGAAATGATGGAAGAGCAATTTAAAGTTCTAGAAAATATGCTGCAATTAAAAAGACAGTTGTATAAAGTTATTACACGTTTTTTTGAATTAAATGACACCAATAATCTAAACACACTTTTTAAACATTTTTATTTTGATGAAAAGAACAAAAAACAACCATTATTATTAAAAGAAAGTAAAAAATATTCTCTCAAATTTCAATTAGAATTTCTTGAAGCTAAAAAAATTAGGGAAGTTGTTTTAGAGGATAATCAGCTAAGAAATAAACTAAAAAAATCATCAATCATAATCCTTGAAAAAGAACAAAAAACAATAAAAACAGTAGAAAATTTTATTGAAGAAGAACTTAAAAGAATACAACATGAAAGCATTTAATTATAAAAAAGGAAAAGCAATTATAAGAACCTTAAAAGAACCAAAAATAAAAAAGAAGAAATTTAATTTTGATAGAGTTTTATACTTATTAATTATTCTTGGATTGTTTATTTGGCTCTCTAGTTTTATTTATAAAAAAACTGTCTGGTTAGAAGGTAATGGACAAATGTTAATGGATAAAGTAGATGTAAATTTTACAAACGATATTCGTTTAAAACAACTTTTTATAAATGAAGGAGATACTGTTACAGTTGGAACAAAACTGTTTAATTATTTTCAAAATAATTTTGATAGTGATGCTTCATTAGTATTAAAAAATTTAGATAAAAAAGAACAAACATCTAATAATTTAGCAACTATTTTAAAACAGATACATCTAAATAGTATCCGCTTAAAAGGTTTACAAAAAAAGTTAGCATATCTAAAAATTCAAGAAAAAAAAGTAACAAAATTAGTCTTGTTAGACGTATATACAAAAACAAAATTAGACGGTGTAATTTCCTTAAAACTACAAGTAGAAAATGATATTAATGTCCTAAAAAACGAATTGTACTTTCTGTCTTTGCAAAAAAAGATGTTACAGCCAAGTTCTAACCTTTTATTAAACAATTCAAACAACTATCAAAATACGTATATCTCTCCAATTAAAGGTGTTGTGGGTCAGATTTTGAAAAATAGCGAAGAATCTTGTTATAAAGCAGAAAATGTTATGACCATACATAATGTAGAAAAAGTATTTATTAAAGCGTATTTTGATTTAAAAGATTTGGCAAATATTAAAAAAGGAGATCTCGTTCAAGTTGAATTTCCAGATAAAACAACATCCGAAGGAATTATAAATAAACTCTACATTTCTACCTATAAAGCTCCGACTGAATTTCAAAAAAAATATGAGCCTACAGAAAGAAATATACTTACAGAAATTGTGCCACTAGACACAACTCAAACAAAAGAATGGGCTAAATTTTATAAGCTAAACCTAAAAATAAAAATTGGGAAATTTTAAAAATAATTTATCATTCAAGCTTCTAAACCTCAACATACTATGTTGAGGTTTTTTTATTGCTAAATGATTAAAAATCGATAAAAGCCATTCGTCTACACTCACTGCAATTTTATCCACAGAGAACTATTTGATAAGCCAATAATACAAACAAAATACTTGATGTTGAAGTAAATTTGATGTATAAATAAAAACATTATAAAATCTAATAGATATGAATACAGCAATTAAAATTAACAAAGAAAGTAAAGGGGAAAATTTTCCAAAATTAGCGTACAAAAAAGATCAATTATTTAACAATTTAATCAACAAGAAAAATTCAATGGCTGTTGTTGGTTTAGGATATGTTGGATTGCCTTTAGCAGTTCATATGGCGTCAAAATTTAAGGTTATTGGTTTTGATTTAAATGAAGGAAAAGTATTACAGCTTTTACAACATAAAGATCCTTGCAACGAATTATCTGAAGATGAATTTTTAGGAAAAGACATCAACTTTACAGCCAATGATGAAATACTAAAAAACGCTAAATTTTATATTGTTGCAGTTCCAACTCCAATAGACGATCAAAAGAAACCAAACTTAACACCTATAAAATCTGCCACAGCAACCATTGCTAAATACTTAAAAAAAGGCGACTGTGTTGTTTTTGAATCTACGGTTTATCCAGGTTGTACAGAGGAAATTTGTGTCCCTATTTTAGAAAGAATTTCTAGATTAAAATTTAATGAAGATTTTACGGTTGGTTATTCACCTGAAAGAATTAATCCCGGAGACAAGAAACATACGTTTACTAAAATTAAAAAAGTTGTTGCTGCAAGTACTAAAGAATCTTTAGAAACTGTATCAAAAGTGTACGAAGAAGTTGTGATTGCCGGTGTTCATAAAGCACCAACAATTAAAGTTGCTGAAGCTGCAAAAGTGGTTGAAAATACACAAAGAGATGTAAACATTGGTTTAATGAATGAGTTATCAAAAATCTTTAGTCATTTAAACATTAATACAAAAGATGTTTTAGAAGCGGCAGGTACCAAATGGAATTTTCATAATTATTTTCCAGGCTTAGTTGGTGGACATTGTATTGGCGTAGATCCATATTATTTAATCAGCAAAGCAAAAGAAATGAAGTACACGCCTAAATTATTAGAACAAGTAAGAGAGGTTAATGAAAGTATGATTCAACATATTGGCGTGCAACTAGAAAGAAGGTTATTTTCTAAAAGATTTAGAAAACAACAAGTTAGCATTTTAGTAAAAGGAATTGCTTTTAAAGAGGATGTAAATGACATCAGGAATTCTAAAACCGCAGAATTATGCTTACACCTAATTAGTAGAGGTTTTAATGTTGATGTTCATGATTATTTAGTAGAAGCTGATGAGGTAAAATCTAGATATGGAATCGATATTGTAAAAACCCCGAAAAAAGAATATGATGCTATTATTTTGGCGGTAGATCATGAAAACTACAAGCACTTAGCATACTACGATTATTTAAAAAACGGCACTTCAGAAACTATCATTTTTGATGTAAAAGGTGATAAAAAAGATCGTTTTCCAGAAGAGATTTATATGTCTCTATAAACTACCAATTGATAAAATTAAAAATCATGTTAAATATTTTAAAAAAATCCGATAAAAGAACGTTAATCCATGAGGGATATGAATTGTTATTACTCTCTCATGTTAACGAACTTAAAGGAGTGGATTTAGAGCGTTTAGATGGTTTTGTAATAGACACAGCTTCAGAAAAAGAGGCTTATTCAATTGTAAAAGAAGTAAGAACACATCAAAATATTCAAGTTAGTTTATTACCTCTTTTTATTAATAACATGTATTCATTATCCAACGAAATTATGATCAATACGGATGGTACATTAGATGCCGTTATGTTGTCCTCATATATTCAAAGAATTATTACAATTAATAAAAGAATTTCAACTCTAAAATCACCTAGAAATTTTACACATGAAAATTTAATTCAGTTTAAAACATTGGCGTTTTTATATTCGAGAAACTTACTCTTAACACCAGTTTCTAATAGAAAAAGTTTAATAGGATATGAGTATCCATTTATATCTCTTTTTTATAAAAATAATGAAGCAATATCATTATTAAAAAACTTAGAATTAGCTCAAAAAAACAACTATGTATCGTTTAAATTAGAAGATTATGTGCATTTGTGTAAAAGCTGTACAAGTAATTATTTAAACTTTAGAGAATGTTGTCCTAAATGTAGTTCTATAGATATTATTTCCAACGATATGGTGCATCATTTTGTGTGTGCCCACGTTGCTCCAGAAAAAGATTTTAAAATTGATGATGGTTTAGAATGCCCAAAATGTGACAAACATTTGCGTCATATCGGAATAGATTATGACAAACCATCTTCTATTTATTCTTGTAATTCTTGTAGTCATGAATTTCAGAATGCAGAAATGAAAGCTCTTTGTTTAGACTGTTCTACAGAAAATACGTTAAACGAATTGCTAGAAAAAACTATTGGTAATTATAAGATCACAGAAATTGGCGAACAATACCTCTTCAAAACCAAAGAAAATGCAACAAAACAAAATGATGTTGTTCCAATTGGTTCTTTAAACACCAATTTATTTAAGCTACTATTAAATCAAGAAATTAATAGAATTAAAGTTACAAACGGAAACAGTTTGTTTGTAAAAATTCATTTTCAATATGAACAATTAGCATTATTAAATAAAGATCTAAAACAAGATCTAACAAAAGAAATTAGTACTATCATCAAGTCCTATTTAAATCCTTCGGATGTTTTATCTGCAAACTCTTATAATAACTACTTTTTACTGTTACCAGAAACAAATGAAACTGAACTTAAACGTTTAGAAAATATACAATATAACCTTACCAAATTATTAACAGATAATTTGGAAGGAACACAACAACAAATTGAAATCCATACACATAAAATTTTAGGAACCGATAGCTTAACCACTTTTTTCTAATGATATTTTTAAGTGTACATAATTTAGTTCCAGAATATTTAAATTATTGGTTTGTAGTTGGTCTGCCAAAATTTATTAGAGTGTTTTGGTATTTCATCATTTTCGAGTTTACCAGATACATTGTGATAGACTATATCATTGCATTTATCTTTTATCTAACAGGAAAAAAAAGAAGTCAAAAATTTGAGGAAGCCAAAAGAAAACTCTTTCAAGAAAATCCATTTGTATCAGTAATTATTCCTGGTAAAAACGAAGGAAAACATTTATTTAAACTCACAAAATCATTAGCAGAACAAACGTTTAAAAATTTTGAATTAATTATTGTTGATGATGGTTCTGATGACGATACGCCTATTATCGGAAAAAACTTAGAACGTTTAGGCTTAATAGATATGTTTATTAGAAATGAAATGCGTGGTGGAAAAGCTTCCGCAGCAAATTTAGCCTTACGTTATAGCAAAGGAAAATATATTGTACACTTAGATGCAGATTGTTCTTTTGATGCAGATGCTATAGAAAAAGTATTACTTCCTTTTTATTTAGATAATAAAATTGCCGCTGTTGGTGGTAATGTAAAAGTGAGAAATTATAAAGAAAGTTTATGTGCAAAACTACAAGCAATTGAATATTTAAAAACTGTTTCTGTTGGTAGAATTATTACCTCTTATTTAGGAATTTACAAGATAATTTCTGGTGCTTTTGGTGCCTTTAGAAAAGATGTAATCGATAGTATTGGTGGTTGGGATATTGGTCCAGGATTAGATGGAGATATAACTGTTAAAATTAGAAAATCTGGTTACAAAGTTTACTTTCAACCAGAAGCAATTTGCCTAACAAACGCACCGTCAAAATTTAAAGTATTAACCAAACAACGCTTACGTTGGGACAAATCGATTATTCGCTTTAGAGTTAGAAAACATAAAGATGTGTATTTTCCTACGGCAAATTTTAACTGGTCAAACTTTATTTCACTTACAGAAAATGTGTTTTACAATGTAGTTTTAGACATCCTTTGGTGGATTTATATTATCGACATTATTGTAAACTACAGTAGCTCGCTAAAATTTATTATTCCAATGAATTTTACACTTTATCTAGTTATGTCTTATATACAGATGTTAAGTATTTATATTTTTTCAGAAAGAAGAAAAGAAGAAAAATACTTGTGGCCTTACGTGTCAATTATGACATTATATACGGGTACATATTTAAGAATCATTAGAACCATAGCTTACTATAAAGAGTTCTTTTTTAAACGCTCTTTTGAAGATCCATGGAATCCATACAAGTCATCTATACAAGCTAAAAGAGCTGGACTGTAGACGAATGGCATTCGTCAAAAGCAAAAAGTCAATAGTCTAAAAACAAACTATAAAACTTGACTTTAAAAATACATTTACACTTATAAAATCAATAAAAATGAAAACAAAAATTATGTACCTATTCAGAATTACTAAAAAAATGAAACTATATAGTTTCATCATATTAATTATTTTTTCGAGTTGTCAAACAACTATAGAAGAGGATGCCTTAATTGAAGCAGAAATTGAGGAAGTACCTTATAAAATTAACAATTCTACTGCGCTTTTATCATCAAGAATTAATTATATCAATAGAACAGCTACCATTAAACCAATTATAAGTGGTTTATCAAACGGGAGATTACAAAGTGCTTCCAATGTTAATGGAGCGCAAGAATTATATTACTGGGAACATGTTGCAGAAGTTGCACCACTAGTTTTACAAGGCAAAACATTAAGTGCAACGCATATTACATTAAATGATGATAAAGCTTATGTAAGTTATCATAAACAAGGAGATGAACATTTAGGAGCAGTAGAAATTATAGATTTAACCAATGCAAATTTTCCAGAAATCAGCACTCAAGCAACCTTCTTAAAATCTGATATTAATGCAATCACTTCAGGTTTTTCTGGAAATTCATCTGCAAGAAAAGTATGGCTAGCAATGTCTGATGCAACTCATGGAGGGCAATTAATTGAATTAGAAACAAGCAATGGTTTATTTACTGAAAATTATAAAAGAGTAAACTTATCAAACATATTTAAAGATGGTGTTTCTGCTTCTGCAAATGGCATTGCTGTAACAGATGATTATCTATATGTTACTTCCGGTAAAACCTTTGGTGGTACTATTCAATTACGTAAAAGCGATTTGTCACCAATATCTTCAGAAAAATATAGCAATGCAAAATATGTCGCTGTAAACGGAACATCAAATGGTAAAAAAGTAGTGAGTTTGGTTACAGGTGATAATGCTAAAATTAAAGTTGATAATGTGGACGATAATCTAACTACTGAAACATTTACTATTGGCGAAATTTTTCATCAAAATGTTGTTGAAACCTACAGAGGGAAATCTACGATGGAATTTTCTCCAATTAATGATAATCAACTTTATATAGCTAAAGGAAAAGATGGATTGGCTTTAGTAGATGTTACAAACGGAACTATAAAAAACGAATCTAAAGGTACTATGTTAGTTGCAGGAAACACCAACGGTGTTTCTACAGATATCGATTATGTCTATGCTGCCAATGGTTCTGATGGTATTTCAATTTCTCCGCATCCAACCACTACAGGAGAAAAAATTAATCCAGTTTTTTATTGGGATTTAGCAGAAGAAGATGCATCTGCAAATTATATAATTGCTGATGGTGAATGGGTTTTTGTAGCCAAAGGAAATGGTGGTTTTAAAATTTTAAGAAAAAGGAAAAAAGACGAGTACAAAACAATAACTACTTATAATAATAACGGAAAACCAGATGGTTTAGAAGAAGATAAAATTGTATGTAGCACATTATTACCTAACATTTACGCTAATGTTTTACCCGAGAGAAGAAACGCTATGAGAGATCATCCAGAGTATTTTTCTAATCCAGTTAAAAACATAGTAGTAACTGAAGAAACAGAATTATCATTAACGTTTATTGATGAAGGTGCTGGTTATAAAAATGTCTTAGGATATTATACTTACCAAGAAGGAAATAAACCAACTGCTGAAGAGCAATTAGACAAAATAGTCATATTTCCAAATGCATCAGCAGATCGTTCTGGAGGAGAATTAATTAGAGGAAATACAATGCGTTTATTAGGCAATTTTGAACCAGGAACCGTTATTAGTTTTTTCTTAATAGCAAATGGCTGGAGGGATGGAAAAATAACGGATGGTTATTATTCTCAACATACAGATATTGAATTTAATAGAAGTGGAAGACAGCAAAGTATTATTTTTTATGATGCAACATGTAATTCTACTGTGATTGCTTTTGAAGACATTACGGTACCAAACGGTGATAATGATTTTAACGATGCGATATTTGAAATCTCGGCATCAAATCCTAATGCATTAAACACAGCAAGTTTTAATCAAATAGGAAACTAATAAATAAAAACATGAAACTTTTAATAATAATACTGTTTACCATAACAACAATTAGCGCAACTAATCAAAATAGAAACATTGCTATTTTAGATATGAGTTTGCGAAACTCAGAAACAAATGATAGTAATTTGTTTTCTGCAGAACACATTCTTAAAGTTACTGGTATTCAGTATATTATTAAAGAAAGCTTAATAGAATCTTTAGATCATGCTATTATTTTTTGTTCATCAGAAATTAATTCTAAAAGTTTTAGTGATGATGAAAAATTATCACTTATAGATTATGTTGCTAAAGGAGGTGTTTTAATTACTCCAAGAATGTTAGATGCTGATTTATTTTCTTTGTTTAACATCTCTAGTTTTTCGAGTACAAAAACAAATCATACTATAAATTGGTCGAAAAATCTTTCTACAAAAAACTATAATTGGATGGATGATGATTATGAAAAACAAATTTCTTTAGGAGATAAAGATTTAGAAAAAGTAATTAAAACCTATAGTTATATTGTTGATACTGCTACCTCTTTAGGAACTTATAATAATGGAACTACTGCAGCTTTTAAAAGCCCAAGTGGTAAAGGTTTTACATATAGCTTTGGGGTTTCTTGGAAAGATGTAATTCTTCGAAATCAATTTAATCGAGATTATGAAGCTCAAAGAACAAATGGGAATGGTTTTGAACCAACTCAAGATGTTTTTATCTTATTTATAAGATCTATAGCCAAAGAACACATTCAATTTTTAACATGGAAACATACCAGTCCTGGTAATTCTACATCAACATTAATGATTACACATGATGTAGATAGTTCTTCTGGAATGGATATGATGTCTTTATTTGCTGACACTGAAAGAGAAATGAATATTAATTCAAATTTTAATATAACAGTCCGTTATTTTTCTGATGCACTTAATTCAGATTTTTATAATAATAGAGAAACTGAAATTAATAATATCATAAATAAGGGTCATTCAATAGGATCACATTCTGTTGGTCATTTTCCAGATTTTGCAAGCAGTAGTATATTTCCTGAAGGCAAAACTGGCAATACAAAAGAAAATTATACTCCTTATAATGATGGAAAAAGTACAGAAAACGGAAGTGTTTTTGGAGAATGCGAAGTATCAAAAAACATGTTAGAAAAAGATTATTCACTAGAAATTAAATCATTTAGGTCTGGACATCTTGCTTATAATAATTATCTAATAAATGTGTTAGATTCATTAGGGTATTCTTACAATTCTAGCAATAATGCAAACGATGTTTTAACACATTTTCCTTATCAAAATAAAATGAACAGAAGTTTTAGTGGTAAAACATCTAAAGTTTATGAAATACCTGTTACAATTTCTGATATTTTTAAAGAGACTCCGATTACTGAGAATAATTATATTAATAAAGTAGCCGTTTGGTTAGATGTCCTTAAAAAAACAGATGCAAATGAAGCACCAGCTGTTTTATTAATTCACCCAAATAGAAACTATAAACTTGAAGCGCAAAAATTATTGCTTTCAAAATTACCTGAAGGGATGTTTGTAGAAGAATTAAATGTTTTTGGTGATTATTGGAAAGCTAGGGAAACCATAGATATCACTACAGAAATATCAAATAATATGGCTTTTGTAACTGTATCTGATGAAAATAAAGCAATAAATAATAACGTAAGTTTTATTATAAATGATGGTCAAGAATTAGAAGATGTATTTATAGCTGATGAAGATGGAAATAGTATTAATTTTCTTTCTAAAAAATGGAAAACAAATGATCTTCTTTTTTACAAAAAAGATGTTTTAAGAACGTATTTAACAAGTTCATTAAATGTTGAATCAACACCAAGTTTAAATGATTTACTTCGAATTTTTCCAAATCCAATTAAAGATGAACTTCATATAGAAGTTGACTTAAAGCATCTTAGTAAACTTCAAATTGTAATAAGAAATATACAAGGTAAAACTGTTTACAAATCTAAATCAAAGGATTACAGTTCAGGATTACAACACATAAATTTATCTAAATCAACTTTAAATATTGTGTCTGGAATTTATTTTTGTACTTTAAAAACTGGTGAAAACGGGAGTTTCATGAAAAAAATAATAGTTAAATAAAAGGTTTTATTTTATTGAAGAAAGAACTCCTTTTATAAACTCATTAACATCTGCATTTTTAGTTAAACCCATTCTTACAATTACCAATTCTTCATCAGGTAAAATATACACATTTTGCCCTTGATAACCACTAAAAAAGTACATGTTTTTTGGCACATCTGGATATCTGTTTCCTGCATTTAACCATATTTGTGCACCATACCAACCATCAGAATTCGGTGTAGGTGTGGTTGCGTAATCTACCCATTCTTTTGTAAAGAGCTGTTCACCTTTCCAAGTTCCATTTTTTAAATAAAGTAACCCTAATTTTGCCCAGTCTCTTGGTGTTGCCCAACCATAAGATGAACCCACATAATTACCAGCTAAATCTGTTTCTATTAGCATAGAGTTCATCCCAATTTTATCAATTAAAGCGGTGTACCAAAAATCTAAATATTCTTGATGCGTTTTAAATTGTTGTCGTAAAATTCCGCTTAATAAATTGGTGGTACCAGAAGAATAATTCCATGTTTCGTTTGGTTTTCCTGCAAAAGACTTATCAATTTGTTGTTGCGTCATATCACGCTCTAAAAACAACATTTTAGAAACATCCGAAATAGTATTATAATCTTCTACCCACGCTAAACCAGAATTCATTTGTAATAAATTATGGATGGTAATATTGCTTCGTTCATCATTTTTCCATTCTTCAATTGGTGCTTTATCTTGCACGTTTATTTTTCCTTGGGTTTGTAGAATTCCAAATAAAGTACTTGTAATACTTTTAGTCATCGACCAACCTAAAATCTTAGATTTTTTAGTAAATCCTTCAGCATAACGTTCTGCTACAATATGGTCTTTATAAATTACCAAAGCTGCTCTTGTTTTATTAATCGAATCAAATAATACATCAAATGTTGAATCGAGTGTTTTATAACCAATTGTTGTAAAAACTGAATCTTTTGGTTCTAAATTTCCGTAAGGAAAAGGTGTTGTCGTATTTGGTTGTGTTCTCTTAGGTTTTAAATACGTTTTGTTAATATCATCCTTATCTAAAGCTAATACACTCCCTAAACCTTCTCTGTTAAAAGCTGTTCTTGTTAGTAATCCAAATACTGAAGAAATAGCGGATTTTTCATTCGAATTTACTTCATCTTTTGCTAAATTAATGGGTGAAAATGCATTATCATTTACATCTGTAAATGTTAAACTTCTATCTGCTACAAAAACTGATGAAGCGGTGTTTTTTGCTGAATATCCAGCAATAATATTCAGTTTTGGGTAATTGTAAAGTATTACAGCCAAAAAAATGGTTAACACTAGTAAAAAAAATCTTTTTATTGTTTTCATATTCTGCTATTCACTTGTAAAAATAAGAATTTAATTCTAGGTTTCTTGTAAGTTTTAAATTGCAACTGCTACCTTTGTACTATAAATCATCCTATTATGTTTCCTGTAGATAAAATTCGTGCCGATTTTCCAATTTTACAACGTTCTGTAAACGGAAAACCATTGGTGTATTTTGATAATGCAGCCACGTCTCAAACACCACAAATCGTAATTGACGCTATAGTAGATTATTATTCTAACTATAATGCCAATATTCATAGAGGAGTTCATACACTAAGTCAGGAAGCTACAGATAAATATGAAGAAGCGCGTATTAAAATTCAAAAACATTTTAATGCAAAAAAATCACACGAAATAATTTTTACTTCGGGGACAACGCATGGAATAAATATGATTGCTTCTGGTTTTTCAGCACTTTTAAATAAAGGAGATGAAGTTATTGTTTCTGCTTTAGAGCACCATTCAAATATAGTTCCTTGGCAAATGCTTTGTGAAAAAACTGGCGCTGTTTTAAAAGTGATTCCTATGGATGAAGATGGTTCTTTACGCATCGATATCTATCACGAATTATTGAATTCTAAAACTAAAATAGTTTTCTGTAATCATGTTTCAAATGCATTAGGAACTATAAATCCAATAGAAGAAATTATACATGCAGCACATAAATTTGGTGCAGTTGTTTTAGTTGATGGTGCACAAGCAACACCACATATAAAACCAGATGTTCAAGAATTAGATGTAGATTTTTATGTGGCTTCTGCCCATAAAATTTGTGGCCCAACGGGTGTTGGCCTTTTATACGGAAAACAAAAACTGTTAGAACAACTACCTCCTTACCAAGGTGGTGGAGAAATGATTGATACTGTAACATTCGAAAAAACAACCTATGCAGGCTTGCCTCATAAATTTGAAGCTGGAACACCTAATATTTGTGGCGGCATTGCATTTGGAGTTGCGTTAGATTATATGAATGCCATTGGTTTTGATACTATTGCTGATTATGAAAACGAACTTTTACAATACGGTACTCAAGAACTTTCTAAAATAGACGGGTTAAAAATCTATGGTACAGTTTCTAAAACAGCTGTTATTTCTTTTAATATTGAAGGAATTCATCCGTATGATATTGGTGCTATTTTAGACAAATTAGGTGTAGCAGTTAGAACAGGTCATCATTGTGCACAACCCATTATGGATTTCTACAACATTCCAGGAACCGTAAGAGCTTCCTTCTCTTTTTACAACACTAAAGAAGAAATAGACGTCTTAGTGAACGCGGTTACAAAAGCTAAAATGATGCTGTCTTAATAACAGCAAATTATTCTCATCTTATTTTTATATATTTACATCTATAAAATCTACTGATATGAAAAAATTCCTTCCAAAACTTAGTATTGTTTTTTTAATTTTACTTGCAAATTGTGCAGCTCAAAAAAACGACGATAACATTAAAGAAGTTATCTATAAAGCACACACAAGAGGAAGTTCTATGAGTGTTACTATTGTAAATAATAATGTTTTTTACAAAACAAGAAAAGATTCTATAACAAAATCTATTAATAAAGATCAACGCAATAATATGGTTGCTGAAATTACTAAAATCAATCTTGAAGGAATAAGAGATTTAATAGCGCCAAGTAAAAAAAGAACCTTTGATGCAGCACTACATGCAACGGTAAGTATAAAATCTGGTGATAAAACATACACCTCATCAAACTTTGATCATGGGAATCCACCAGCTGAATTAAAAGCTTTGGTAGATTTATTGCTGTCATTTAAAGAATAATAAAACACCATATAAAATATAAAAGACCTCTATTTGAGGTCTTTTTTTTACAATAACATATCGTATCTTTGTACTTTATCTTATATAGATTTTCGCTTGAAAATAATTCATTCCATTTCAGACTTTTCTTCAACAAAAAAAACCATTGTTACCATTGGTACTTTTGATGGCGTACATATTGGTCATCAGAAAATAATTGAAAAATTAGTAGCCGTTGCCAAGAAAGAACATAAAGAATCTGTTTTACTTACCTTTTTTCCGCACCCAAGAATGGTCTTACAAAAAGACATGAAATTGGAATTGATTAACACCATTGATGAACGAGCAAAACTCTTAGAAAAAACAGGACTAGATTATTTAATTATTCATCCATTTACTAAGGAATTTTCTAGATTAACAGCCTTAGATTTTGTGCGTAATATTTTAGTGAATCAACTAAATATTTCGAGGCTAGTAATAGGATACGATCATCATTTCGGAAAAAACAGAGAAGGTAATATTGAACAACTTACAGAATATAGTAAGTTGTACGATTTTGAAGTAAACGAGATTCCAGTTCAAGATATAGATTCAGTATCTGTAAGTTCTACAAAAATTAGAAAAGCTTTAGCAACAGGTAAATTAAATACTGCTAATCGCTATTTAGGCTACCAATTTGTGTTAAACGGAACGGTTGTTAACGGGAAACAATTAGGTGGAACCATTGGTTTTCCAACAGCAAATATTGATATTACAGAAACCTATAAGTTAATTCCTAAAACTGGTGTTTATGTGGTAAAATCATCTATAAATAAGAAAGAAGTTTATGGAATGATGAATATTGGAAATAGACCTACAGTTAACGGAAAACACCAAACTATTGAAGTTCATTTTTTCAATTTCAATAACGATTTATACGATACAAAATTAACAATTGAACTCCTCTATTTTCTGCGTGATGAGCAAAAATTTGATTCTATAGACACCTTAGTTCAACAGTTAAAAAAAGACCAAGAATCTTCCTTAGATTTCATTAAAAATAAGCTGTAAGCTTCCATTGTTTAAGTCTTATACTTCCTGTATCTTTGCGGTTCTTAAAATCTAAAAGATGTTACAAGTACAGTTTATTAGAGACAACAAGCAAACTGTTTTAGACGGATTAGCAAAACGTAGTTTTGCGAATGCAGAAACAGTAATCGAAGACGTTTTAACTGCGGATGAAAACAGAAGAAAAACACAAGTTTCTTTAGATGACACGCTGGCAGAATCTAATAAACTATCCAAAGAAATTGGAAACCTTTTTAAATCTGGAGAAGTACAAAAAGCAAACATTTTAAAAGAAAAAACTGGTCAATTAAAAGAAAAATCTAAAGAATTAAATGAGCAATTAAATGCTGCATCAACTACCTTAGAAAATCTTTTGTATCAAATTCCGAATGTTCCTCATGCTTCTGTTAAAGCAGGAAAAAGTGAAGAAGATAATGAGGAAATATTTAACGAAGGAACGATTCCTAATTTAGGTAAAAATGCATTACCTCATTGGGAATTAGCAAAAAAATACGATATCATAGATTTCGATTTAGGTGCAAAAATTACGGGTGCTGGTTTTCCTGTTTATAAAGGAAAAGGCGCACGATTACAACGCGCATTAATCAACTATTTTTTAGATAAAAACATTAAAGCAGGGTATACAGAAGTACAAGTTCCTCATTTGGTAAATACAGAATCTGCAACCGCAACTGGGCAATTGCCAGATAAAGACGGACAAATGTATCATGCTACCATAGACGATTTATATTTAATTCCGACAGCGGAAGTGCCAATCACTAATATATTTAGAGGAAATTTAGTACAAGAGTCAGACTTTCCAATTACCTACACAGGTTATACACCTTGTTTTAGACGAGAAGCTGGGAGTTATGGTGCGCATGTAAGAGGATTGAATAGACTACATCAATTTGATAAAGTAGAAATTGTTCGTGTAGAACATCCAGAGAATTCTTATAATGCTTTAAATGGCATGGTAGAACACATAAAAGATATTTTACGTGAATTAAAATTACCGTATAGAATTTTACGATTATGTGGTGGCGATACTGGTTTTACTGCAGCATTAACGTTTGATTTTGAAGTCTTTTCTACCGCGCAAGATAGATGGCTAGAAATAAGTTCTGCATCAAACTTTGAAACATTTCAAGCAAATAGATTGAAATTGAGGTTTAAAAATAAAGAAGGAAAAAGCGAATTGGCGCACACATTAAACGGTAGTTCTTTGGCGCTACCACGTGTTTTAGCTGGAATTTTAGAAAATTACCAAACCGAAGACGGAATTCAAGTTCCGGAAGTCTTGATTCCCTATACTGGTTTTACTAGTATAAATTAGTTTGCAACAATAGCCGTCATTAATCTCTTATATCTATTCATCTCAACAAGAGAATTAATATAATCTGAGATTAAACCCATTTTCATAAACTCGATTGAGTTCTTTTTTGATGTTTCGTATTTTTTGGTTAAGTCTTTCATAATATAAATTGATTGGTTATTTATTATATAGACAATATCCGTGCCAAAATGTTACAAATGATTCCTAAAAAGAGTCGAGTTTAATAAAAATTTAACAATTTTCTTACCTATCTTTGATTGATAATGAAGCGTTTTTTAATCCTCTTTTTTGTAGTTTTTTGTAGTGCCAGCTTTGGACAGAATAACTTTATGCTTGGTGAAAACTATTACCGACAAGGAGAATATGAAAAAGCTACTCAGATTTATAAAACATTGTATGACAAAAGTCCATACAACACAACGTATTTAAAAAGACTGATTTCATGTTATCAAGAAACTGATGATTTTTTATTAGCTGAAAAGTTATTACAAAAGAGACTTAAAAGACAACCTACTTTAACGTATTTAAACGTTTTACTAGGCTATAATTTTGAACGTCAACAGAAAAAAGAACTCGCAAATCAATATTATAATAACGCAATAAA
Source organism: Lutibacter sp. Hel_I_33_5 (assembly GCF_007827455.1). Lineage (NCBI taxonomy): Bacteria > Pseudomonadati > Bacteroidota > Flavobacteriia > Flavobacteriales > Flavobacteriaceae > Lutibacter > Lutibacter sp. Hel_I_33_5. The sequence goes on along the minus strand of NZ_VISM01000001.1, from coordinate 1,868,733 downwards.
TTCTATTAGCAAAAACCCTAGTTATGGAGGAATTGTAGGTAGAATGTTTAAAGATTATAATTTACTAGACCAGGCTGTTTCTGTCTTTAAAAAAACAATGGTTTTAAATCCAAATGCTGATTATAATTTTCAAATAGCTCAAATTTATGGAGAGCAAGGAAAATTTGAAGAGATGTTTAATTCGTATGTAGATTTGGTGGATAAAAACCCAAAAAATGTAACCTTTATGAAGCGTTTTGCGAGTAAATATATTACTGAAGATGCGCAAAATGAAACCAATACTTTATTAAAAAAAGCACTGCTTAGAAAAGCGGTTAGCAAACCAAAAAATGTTTGGAACGAACTTTTAAGCTGGTTATTTGCACAACAAAAAGACTATGGAAAAGCCTTTAATCAAGAAAAGGCAATTTATCAAAGAGATAAAGGAGATTTATCAAAAATTTCAGAATTAGGATTGGTCGCCTTTGACAATTTAGATTATGACGCAACCACAAAATGTTTTTCGTATATCATAGAGAACACAACCTTTATAGAAGAAAAGGTAGAGGCACATTTATACTTACTAAAAGTTGCTATAGCCAAAAAAGATGATGAGGTTGAGAATAAGTTTAAAACGGTATTTAAACAGTTTGGAGAAAATACAAATACCATCAATTTACAAAGCGAATATGCCGATTATTTAACGTTTGAAAAGAACGAACCTTTACAGGCAAAAAAAGTACTTAACAAGGCTTTAAAACTGACAAAAAACAAGTTTCAAAAAGCAAAAATTAAATTAAAACTTGGTGATGTTTTAGTCTTTACAGGAAAATTTAATAAAGCACTTATTTACTTTTCTCAAATTCAAACACAATTAAAAAATCATCCTTTAGCACAAGAAGCGCGTTTTAAAGTAGCTCAAACCAGTTATTTTAAAGGCGACTTTAAATGGGCTAAAACGCAACTAAAAATCTTAAAAGGTTCAACTACACAACTCATCGCAAATGATGCTGCAGATCTCTTCTTAACGATTACAGATAACGAACCTATAGATTCTATTCCGTCTGGCTTAAAAGAATTTGCGCAAGCAGATTTGTTTAGCTATCAAAATAAAAATCAAGAAGCGATGGTTTTGTTAGATACGGTTTTATCAAAATACAAAGGAATGCCAATTGAGAGTAAATCTCATTTTAATAAAGGGAAACTCTTTGTTAAATCTAAACAATATGATTTGGCTATTTCATCGTTTGAAAAAACAATTCTTGCAGATCAAACAGAGATTTTTAAAGATGATGTCTATTATCAAATGGCAGAACTTTATAATTATCATTTAAATAACCCAGAAAAAGCAAAAGAATACTATCAAAAGATTATTTTTGAACATCCTTCAAGTATTTATCTGGTAGATGCCAGAAAGAAATTTAGAAAACTTCGGGGAGACACAATATAGTTACTGGTTATAAGGGATTAGTTGCTGGTAAATTTACCATGTAAATAAAACACTAATCCAGACTCTAACAACTAAACACTAACAACTAAACACTAAAATGTACATATACAACGTAACCGTAAATATTGAAGAAAGTGTTCATGAAGAATGGTTGGCATGGATGCAAGATCATATATCTGAAGTATTAAATACTGGTAAATTTATTAGCGCAAAATTAACCCAGGTTTTGGTAGAAGAAGACATGGGCGGTATAACCTATTCTATTCAATATACAGCAAATTCTAGAGAAGATTTAGATGAGTATTATAAAGAAGATGCTCCAAAATTACGTTCTGAAGGGATGAAAAAATTTGCTGATAAAATGCTAACATTTAGAACCGAATTAAAAGTGATTAAAGAGTTTTATCCAACTTCTGTTAATAATTAAAGATGTCTGTAAGAGCAAAAAAACACCTAGGTCAGCATTTTTTAACTGATGAGAATATTGCTAAAAAGATAGCAGACTCGTTAACAGAAAACGGCTATGATGATGTCTTAGAAATTGGCCCAGGAATGGGTGTTTTAACCAAATATTTATTACAGAAAAAGTCAAAAGTTACGGTAATGGAAATTGACAGAGATTCTGTTGCTTACCTAAAAGAAACTTTTCCTTTAGAACATATAAGTTTAGATACCTCATCAGAAAAATTTACCATTCTAGAAGGTGATTTTTTAAAGAAACAAATCTCAGAAATTTTTAATAAAAAACAAGTAGCTATTATTGGTAATTTCCCTTATAATATATCTTCTCAAATTGTTTTTAAAGCGATTGAAAACAGAGAATTTGTTCCAGAATTTTCAGGTATGTTTCAAAAAGAAGTAGCTATGAGAATCGCAGAAAAAGAGGGGAGCAAAGTCTACGGAATTATTTCTGTCTTAACCCAAGCTTTTTTTGATGTTGAGTATTTATTTACAGTGCCTCCATCAGTTTTTAATCCACCACCAAAGGTAGATTCTGGTGTTATTAGATTTATTAGAAAAGAAAATTATACACTTCCAGTAGATGAAAAGTTATTCTTTTCCGTTGTAAAAACTGCATTTAATCAACGTAGAAAAATGTTACGAAGTAGTTTAAAATCATTCAAACTTTCGGATTCTTTAAAAGAAGAACCTATATTTGCGAAACGTCCAGAACAATTGTCTGTAAATCAATTTATAGAACTGACGTCTAAAATCGCAAACAATGGCATTTGAGATTACAAAAGAACTTCTAGAAAATGTAACGCTACAAGTTACTGCGCAAAATAATAAAGCGCTTTCTGCAATTTTTAGCGAAATGCACCATGCAGATATTGCAGAAATTTTAGATGAATTATCTTTTGATGAAGCTGTTTATATCATTCGTTTATTAGACTCAGAAACGACTTCGGAAGTTTTAATGGATGTTGATGATGATGTTCGTGAAAAAATCTTAAAACAACTTACCGCCAAAGAGATTGCAGAAGAGGTTGAGGAATTAGATTCTGATGATGCTGCCGATGTAATTGCCGAATTGTCTGAAGAAAGACAAGAGGCAGTAATGTCTAAAATTGAAGATGAAGAACATGTAAAGGAGATTGAAGAACTGTTAACCTATGATGAAGATTCTGCAGGTGGTTTAATGGCAAAAGAGTTAGTTCAAGTCAATGAAAATTGGACAGTCTTAAAATGCGTGAGAGAAATGCGCAAACAAGCTGAAGAAGTTACACGAGTTCACTCCATTTACGTTGTAGATGATGAAGGAAAATTAAAAGGACGATTATCACTTAAAGACTTATTAGTAGCTTCTACTAAAACAGCAATCTCAAAAATTTATATTCCAAAAGTAGATTCCGTTCATATAAATGATGAAGCAGAAGATGTAGCAAATATTATGCGTAAATACGATCTAGAAGCCATTCCTGTTGTAGATGACAACAAAGTTCTTTTAGGTAGAATTACCATTGATGATATTGTAGATGTAATAAAAGAAGAAGCTGATAAAGATTATCAATTAGCAGCTGGTTTAGTAGAAGATGTAGATTCTGATGATAGTATTATTCAACTTACCAGAGCGCGATTACCTTGGTTAATACTGGGTTTAATTGGCGGCGTTGGTGCATTTTTAATAATGGAAGGTTTTGAAAAGTTGTTTGATAAAGGGTATTCCATCTTATTTTTATTCACTCCACTAATTGCCGCAATGGCTGGAAATGTTGGAGTTCAATCTTCTGCAATTATTGTACAAGGTTTAGCCAATGATGATGTAAAAGGGAGTATCAATAGTCGTTTACTAAAAGAAATGCTCTTAGCAACCTTAAATGGGGTCATATTAGCCTTGTTTTTATTTCTATTTGTTTGGGCATATAAGCAAGAAATTACAATTTCTTTAGCAATTTCTGTTTCGTTAATTGCAGTTATTATTGTTGCGGGACTTATTGGTACTTTTGTTCCACTTTTTTTAGATAAAAGAGGCATAGACCCTGCTATAGCAACTGGTCCATTTATTACTACAAGTAATGATATTTTAGGAATACTTATTTACTTTATGATTGCAAAATCTATTTTGGGAATTTAGTCCATAAAAAATCCCAAGACTTTTATAAAAAGCCTTGGGAAAAAATTTTGCTAGCTATCCCCCAATAATAGCAAAAAACTATATAATTAAATATACTGGTACAAAGATACAATCGAATGGCTTGTTTGTTTTGAGGTTTTGCGCAATAATAAATGTGGTTTTCTGCAACTTAATCATTGCTTTAAAAAAGTAAAGACCAAAAAAAATCCCAAGACTTTTAAAAAAGCCCCGGGAAAAAATTTTGCTAGCTATCCCCCAATAATAGCAAAAAACTATATAATTAAATATACTAGTACAAAGATACAATCGAATGGCTTGTTTGTTTTGAGGTTTTACGCAATAATAAATGTGGTTTTCTGCAACTTAATAGTTGCTTTAAAAAAGTAAAGACCAAAAAAAAACCCCAAGACCTTTAAAAGTCCTGGGAAAAAATTTTGCTAGCTATCCCCCAATAATAGCAAAAAACTATATAATTAAATATACTGGTACAAAGATACAATCGAATGGCTTTTTTGTTTTGAGGTTTTGCGCAATAATAAATGTGGTTTTCTGCAACTTAATCATTACTTTAAATAAGTAAAGACCAAAAAAAACCCAAGACCTTTAAAAGTCTTGAGAAAAAATTTTGCTAGTTATCCTCCAATAATAGCAAAAAACTATATAATTAAATATATGAGCACAAAAATAAATCGAATGATTTTTTTGTTTTGGAGAATTACGCAATAATAAATGTGGTTTACAGCAAAACTCTAATCAATTATCCCTAATTCTTTAGCTTTTAACACCAAATCAGTATTATTTTGAGCATTTAAATCTAATCTTAAGTCAGATAATTTATTCTCAATAGATCTAATTTTTAAAGGATTACCATCACTTTTTAAAATATGACCTACCATATTACTTAATTTATGGTGCTTCGGTAATTCTTTTAGTATTTGCAAAGCTATATCATCCATAGAAATTTGAACAATACTTCTTTTTAATATTTTTTGATGCACTAAATGCGTATAGTAATTCTGACCGTTAAGCATTTGTTGAATAGCAAAATTCAACTCTTCTGAATTACAGTCGTCTTTTAATATATAAGCATCTGGATTTTGATTTTTTATAACATTATACACTCTATTGGTTTCTGAATGACCAGTAATAACTCCTATTTTAAGATTAGGAGCAATTTTTCTTACTGCTGTAATCAAATCTTCTCCAGACTTGAGTCTACCATGTTGATTATTATAGCTTAGATCAGTAAAAAATACATCATAAGGATTCTTTTTTTCTGAAAAAAGAATTGTTTCATAGGCTCCATCACAAGTGGTTTTCGAAATAATTTCTAAATCAAAAGAAGTTATTTCTTCTGCCATGGCTATAAGCCCTTTTAAAATTACGGCATGATCGTCAGAAAATAAAACACGTATTTTTTTTTTCAAAATATTAGATATTAGTTAAAGGTAAATTAACAATAGTAGTCGTTCCATTATTTAAAATACTCCGTAAAGTAAACAAACCATCTAACTCTTCTACTCTTTCTTTTTGACTTTTTAAGCCTAAACCGTATTTAGGTGAATCTACATCAAACCCTTTACCGTTATCATTTATTTTTAAGCTTAACTTTTTCTTGTCTGTATGAAACTCGATATTTAATTCAGACGCTATCGCATGTTTCTTACTATTCTGTATTGATTCTCTAGCTACTAAATACAAGGTTCTTTTTATTGGAGTATTTATTAAAGACCAGTCGATATCGTTTAAACCAGAAACTTTAATTTTAAAATCAGGTGAAAAATAATCGCTTACTAAATTAATAATTTGATCTTTAAAGCTGACATCATAAAAATTAATAGTACTTAATTTATGTGATATATTTCTAATTTCTTGATTTACCTTAAAAAGCGAATCTGATACTTCTGGAATGTAATTATTTAATGTTTTTTGATAAATAACTCTAAGATCTCCTGCAATTTTATCATGTAAAATTTTAGATATTTCTTTACGTTCTTCTTCTCTAACTTCTGCTTTTTCTAAGTTTCTTTTGTATGTTAGTGATCGTTGTCTTAGCGTATAGGAAATTATAAAAAACAATACAGACAATAAAACTACGGCAGAAATTAATAATATTATTTTATTTTTTTGCTGTGTGTTTTGTATTTGAATATTGTTAGATAAATTTTGCTGTTTTAACAATTTGTTTTCTTCCTCTTTTCTTTTAGTTTCAAATCTAACAAGTGCAAATTTATCCTTTTCACTAGCCTCAATTTTATATAAACTGTCTTTTAGTTTTACAACCTGATTTAAATAGTTAATTTTAGTTTTACCAGTAGAATATTCAGATAACAAAGAATAAATCTCTAATTCTTTTTGGGTAAACTTTATTTTTTTTGATTTTATTAATGCTTTATTTGCATAATCAAATCCCATCAATAAACTATTCTCTTCACTAAAATAATAGTACGCTAAGTCATAATATATTTCTGCTTTTTGGTGTAGTTCTCGCTCTGTACATAATGAAAGTGCAAATTTTAAATGCTTTAAACCTTCTTTCTTCTTTTTTAAACCTATTTGACTTACGCCCAAATTTTGGTATAAGGTTACTAAAAATTTATTTTTATCATTTAAAAGAGTAGAATCATTTACAATTTTTATCCCTTTTTTAGAATATTCTAAAGATTTATTAAATTTTTCATGATAGGTATACGAGTAACTTATATAAATATATGTTTGTATTAAATTAATTGTTTTCCAATTCGGATCCCTTACTTTTTCATTATGTAGTAGCGCTTTATCAAAATAATTTAACGCTTTTTCTAAGTTGTTTTTTTGAGTATTCAAACCTAGGGTCATATAAACATTAGCAATTGCGTCATTATGTTTTGTTTTTTCCAAAAAAGATAATGCTTCAACTGCAGTTTCTTCTACGCCTAAAACATCACCAGCCTCAGATTGAATGTTAATAAGAGGAATATACATAATAGATGCTCTTTCAAAATCATTTGCATCTACAAAAGTTTCTTTAGCTTTATGGTGGTAATAGTAGGCACTATCTTGTTCATGAAGTTGACTAAAAAAAACTCCCTTATTTTTATAATATTGTGCTAATGCAGACTTATTCTTTTTTGCTTTAGAATAGGCTAAAAGATTATTTAAATTATTGAAAAAGCTTATAGTATCTTTATTGTAAAGCAAACCATCAGATAGAAAACAATAGCTTACTACAGCTAAAGAATCTAGCGAATACTTTAATGCTAAATTTTTTGCGTTCTTTAAGATTTCTACACTAACGCTATCTTCGCCTATTAAAGAATAATCAAATAGCTTAAGAATAGAATCTTTTGCTTGATGTTTTGTTAGTTTTTGTTGACTATATCCTGTCAAAATAAAACAACAAAACATTAGGAGTAATGTGTTTTTTCTTATCATTTATTTGTGGGGGGAAGCTCTTTTATTTATTGTAAAAGTAATAAAACTTATAATAACAGAAAAATCAAGTGCTATTTTAACATTTTCTGAAACAAATCCCAAAGTACAACACCAGTAGTAACAGATATGTTTAACGAGTGTTTTGTACCTAATTGTGGAATCTCAATACATCTGTCGGAATTATTTACAACTTCTTGCAAAACACCTTTTACTTCATTACCCATTACAATTGCATATTTTTGATCTTTAACAGGAGTAAAATCATTCAATTTAGTACTATTTTCTGCCTGTTCAATAGCCAAAACTTTAATTTTTGAATCTTTTAATTTTTGAATTAAAGTAAGTGTATCCTCAACATATTCCCAATCAACAGATTCTGTTGCGCCTAAAGCAGTTTTATGAATGTCCTTATTTGGCGGAGTCGCCGTAATACCACATAAATATATTTTTTCGATCAAAAAAGCATCACTAGTTCTAAAAACAGAACCAATATTATTTAAGCTTCTAATATTGTCTAAAACAACAATTAATGGTGTTTTTTTTGCTGATTTAAATTCTTCAACATTAATTCTACCAAGTTCATTATTCTTTAATTTTCTCATACTTTGTGGATAAATTCACTAACAACTAAAAACCAATAACTAAACACTTTTTGTAACTTCGCAAAACTAATCTAAATTTCTAAAACTTGGCAAAATCCAAAGTAAAAAAGGTAACTCCTTTAATGAAACAATACAATGCAATCAAGAATAAATATCCTGATGCTATGTTGCTTTTTCGTGTAGGAGATTTCTACGAAACTTTTGGAGATGATGCTAAAAAAGCAGCTGGTGTATTAGGAATTACCTTAACAAAACGTGGTGCTGGAAGTGAAACAGAAACTGCCTTGGCTGGTTTTCCGCATCATTCTTTAAATACCTATTTACCAAAGTTGGTAAAAGCAGGAATGCGTGTTGCAATTTGCGATCAGTTAGAAGATCCGAAAATGACCAAAACCATCGTAAAACGTGGTGTTACGGAATTGGTTACGCCTGGAGTTTCGTTAAATGACGAAGTTTTACAAAGCAAAACAAACAACTTTTTAGCAGCCATTCATTTTGATAAAAAACAGCTCGGAATTTCTTTTCTTGATGTTTCTACAGGTGAGTTTTTAGTGGCGCAAGGAAATGCAGAATACATTGATAAATTGATGCAAAACTTTAACCCGAGTGAAGTTTTGGTTCAAAAACAACATAAACAACAGTTTTTAGAAATTTTTGAAAACAGGTATTATTCTTTTTATTTAGAAGATTGGGTTTTTCAAACTGAATACGCAAACGAAACACTACAAAATCATTTTGAAGTAAAAAACTTAAAAGGTTTTGGAGTTCAAGATCTTAAAAACGGAATTATTTCTGCTGGTGCAGTGTTGTATTATTTATCTGAAACACAACATAATCAACTAAAACACATTCAAGCGATCAGCAGAATTGCTGAAGATAATTATGTTTGGATGGATCGTTTTACGGTTAGAAACTTAGAGTTATACAATCCTAATTCTGTAAATGCAGTTACACTTTTAAATGTAATTGATAAAACCATTTCGCCTATGGGCGGAAGATTGTTAAAACGATGGTTGGCGCTTCCGTTAAAAAATATTGAAGCCATTAAAAATCGTCATGAACTAGTAAAGTTTTTTATTGATTCTGATGAATTTTCTGAAACGGTTACTTATCAATTAAAACAGATCTCAGATATTGAGCGATTGATTTCTAAAGTGGCTACAGGTAAAGCTTCACCAAGAGAAATTGTTTACTTAAAAAATTCGTTAAAAGCAATTTTACCGATAAAAGCATCCGCGGTAAAAAGTAAAAACAAAACGGTAAAAGAATTAGGGAATCAATTACATGATTGTGCTGATTTAATCACTAAAATTTCTGAAACTTTATTTGATGATGCGCCAGTAAACATCAATAAAGGAAATGCAATTGCGAATAATGTTCATCAAGAATTAGACGATTTACGTGCAATTTCTTCTTCCGGAAAACAGTATTTAGATGAAATGTTGGCGCGAGAAACGGAACGCACAGGAATTAGCAGTTTAAAAATTGCTTTTAACAACGTCTTTGGCTATTATATTGAAGTTAGAAATACACATAAAGACAAAGTTCCAGAAGAGTGGATTAGAAAACAAACACTTGTAAATGCGGAACGTTATATTACTGAAGAACTAAAAGAATACGAAACAAAAATTCTTGGCGCAGAAGAAAAAATCAGCAAAATAGAACAAGAAGTTTTTTCTAAATTATTGCAATATATCATCCAATTTGTACAAAAAGTACAAGAAAATGCACAAATTATTGCAAAAATTGACTGTTTATTGTCTTTTTCAGTTTTAGCAGTTGACAATAATTATGTTCGTCCATTGATGGATGAAAGCACCGATTTAGAAATTAAAAATGGGCGTCATCCAGTTATTGAAAAACAATTACCAATTGGCGAAGATTATATTGCAAATGATGTTGTTTTAAATAGAAATCAGCAACAAATAATCATGATTACTGGACCCAATATGTCTGGTAAATCTGCTATTTTACGTCAGACTGCACTCATTGTTTTATTAGCCCAAATGGGTTCTTATGTTCCTGCTCAAAATGCAAAAATCGGAATTGTAGATAAAATTTTTACGAGAGTTGGTGCAAGCGATAATATTTCTATGGGCGAATCTACCTTTATGGTAGAAATGAACGAAACTGCGTCTATTTTAAATAATATTTCTGACAGAAGTTTGGTGTTGTTAGATGAAATTGGTCGTGGAACATCAACGTATGACGGAATTTCAATTGCCTGGGCAATTGCAGAGTTTTTACACGAACATCCTTCTAAAGCAAAAACATTATTTGCTACACATTATCATGAATTAAATGAAATGACCGCAACTTTTGAACGCATTAAAAACTTTAATGTTTCTGTAAAAGAACTAAAAGACAACATTATTTTCTTACGTAAATTGGTTTCTGGTGGTTCTAATCATAGTTTCGGAATTCATGTAGCAAAACTAGCTGGAATGCCAAATATGGTGATTCATAGAGCTAATAAAATCTTAAAACAACTTGAAAAAAACAACAAAAACGCTGAGGTTAAAGAAGTTTTAAATCAAGCACAGCATGAAGAAATGCAATTAAGCTTTTTTCAATTAGATGATCCTTTGTTAGAAAATATTAGAGAAGAAATTTTAGCCACAAATATTGATACTCTTACGCCTATTGAGGCACTCATGAAATTGAATGAGATTAAAAGAATGTTGATTAAGAAATAAGCTTTAATGAAAGACAATAAAAAACAATCTGAAGGAGAATTATTTATAGCTGACTATCTTAGATCTGAAAATATTCGTTTTGAAATTGAAAAGAAAATTGTTAACCTTTCTGAAGATACTAAATCATTTAGATCTGCTGATTTTTATTTAAGTGATTATGACGTATATATTGAGTTTTATGGCAGATGGAATCACAGTAAGGCAGAAAGAGAAAGGTATAGAGAAAAGAAAAATATTTATTCAATAAATAAAGTACCATGTGTTTATCTTTATCCTGAAAATTTAGGAATTATAGACTATTGTTTTTCTAAAAGATTTGTTGAAGTTTTAGTCAAAAAAAATAAAAAAAAAGAGCTTTTTAAATATAGACTTAAAAGATTAATTTTAGATAGAGGGAGTTTATTTTTTTGGATTTTTCTTTCATTTATTATTTTATTTTTCGGAAATATAAATTATAAAGAAAGCCAAAGTTTAATAATTTTATTAATTGGAGTTATCTTATTTCAACTTTATAGATTTTTTATTGGATATAAAAGGTTTTTTCTTTCTACTGAATATTACAGATAAACTTCTCATTTATAACAACAATATGTATCTTTGTACTCATGAAAACGCACCTTTTATTTATTAGCGGACCAGAAATATTTGTGATCATATTAATTGTGGTTATGTTATTTGGTGCTAAAAGAATTCCAGAAATTGCTAGAGGCCTGGGTAAAGGAATGCGTCAAATTAAAGATGCTACCAACGATATTAAAAACGAAATAAACGAAACGGCAAAAAACCAAGGAATCGATACCGAATTTGCAAAAGACATTAAAAAAAGTGTTGAAGATGTAAAAGACAATATCGACGATTTTACTGGGCCAATAAAACGTAGTTTATAGTTATTTTACACGACTTATTGTTAATCCATCTCTTATTGGTAACAAAATAGTTTCTAGTCTTTTATCTTCTGACAATAGTTTATTATATTCCAATAAAACAGCGGTGTCTTTATCTTTTGGATCTAACGCTTCTACAACTTTTCCACTCCATAAAACATTGTCAGAAAGTATAATTCCTCCCGAATTCATTTTATCAATAATTAAGTTAAAATAGTTGATATAATTTACTTTATCGGCATCGATAAAAACTAAATCGAAGGTGGTTTCTAATTCTGGAATTATATCCAAGGCATTACCAACATACTGTTTTATTTGACTGGTGTATTTTGACTTTTCGAAATATTTTTGTTGTAACGTTTCTAACTCTTCGTTTTTATCAATGGTGTAAATCGTTCCGTTTTTTGGGATCCCTTCAGCTAAACATAGGGCGGAATATCCAGTATATGTACCAATTTCTAACACTTTTTTAGGCTGAACTAATTTAGAAATCATCGATAATACTCTTCCTTGAAAAGCGCCACTAAGCATTCTTGGATTTAACACTTTTTGCCAAGTCTCTTTACTTAGTTCCTGTAAAATTTTTGGCTCTTCTTGACTGTGTTCTACAGCGTACCTATCTATTTTTTCTGGTAAAAAATGCATTTCTGTCTGGTCGAGCGCAGTCGAGACCTAATTTAGTTATAAGAATAAAACCTCTCGACTGCGCTCGAGAAGACAATTCAAAAGTAACAAAAAACGGAGTTTATCATTACAATAAACTCCGTTCAATCTAACAAAAAATCAAAATACGGTTTTCTAAAAACCGAAAAAATATTGTTTATATCGTTTGCTTTTCAAGCTCTTTCTTCAATTTATCTTTGTCTTCCTCGCTCATACATTGCTTCTGTTTACTACAACTATGTGCATGATCTTTATATGCTTTGGTTAAAAACATATTCTGTTTGGTATACAATCTACATATTTTACAACGAATAAAATGAAGTTGTAGTTTAATCTTGTCAAAAAAATTGGTTTCACCATATTGATTTTTATCACAAATCATGGTAGCTTCATCACAAGAAATTAGTAAACTTTTAAACATAATCTTAATTATTAAACCAGTTATCTTCCATGCATTTTCTTAACTGAGTTCTTGCTCTGTGAATAATAACCCATAGATTTGACGCCGTGATATCTAGTTCCTTACAGATTTCTTCTGTTTCAAAACCTTGAATAGTTTTTAACCTAAAAACCATTCCATATTTTTCTGGAAGATTATTAATACAATCTTCTAATTGATCTTTTAATTCTTGATTTTCTAAGTTTTTTTCTGATTGATTATCCCAAGACTGTGGAACACGTTCTTCTAACCAATTCCCTTCATTTTCACCATCGGAATAGAAATTCATTTTTACCTCTGCTTGTCCTTTTTTAGAATTGATTTTTCTATAATGATCAATCACTTTTCTTTTTAAAATAGACACTAACCAAGTACGTTCTGTTGATTTCCCTTGGAAGTTTTTAGCAGATTTTAAGCCTGCAAAAAAAGTTTCTTGCACCAAATCTTTTGCTAAATCACTATCGTTAACTCTAGAAACAGCATAATTAAACAGGTAATCTGCGTAATTATCAATCCATTTATCTGGATTTAAAAGGTTGATTTTAGTTGTTTCTGACATTGAGGAAAATGAAAATCAAAGATATTATAAATTATTCAACTAACAGGTTTTATTTTTCGTCACTATAAGCTTCACAACTACTTCTTCTTCGCATATCAACTAAGTAAATAATTTCCCAGCCTCCATCGTTATTAAATAATTGAAAAGAGTTTGCACCGCAATGACTAAATTTTCCGTTTAAATAAAACTCATAGGGCGTCCAGACAGAAGCTAAATTTCCATCAATTTTAATCTCCCAAGACATTAATTTTTCTAAATATGTATGTTCTGGTTTTTTATTTGCAATCCCCTTTAAAAGCTGCTCTTTTGTTTCGGTAACTAACTTTCTTTTGCCTTTTTTATTGGTATATGTAGTTTGTAATTTAATCGTTTTATTTAACGTAGAACTAACAATAGCACTATCTCCTTGTTGAAGACCTTTAAAGAATGTTTCTATAGTAAGTTTTATTGCTTTTTCTTCAGATGTTTCTTGCGCCTTAATTGTGGTAGTTATTACTAAAACTAGCAGTGCCGTAATTATTCTATGCATGTTTATTCTTTTATTTTCTTTTGTAAAACTATTTAAAACCAATCACTTAAAAAGTATTTCTAAAAAAGATTAACAGAAGATTAACGCTGTAAAAAGTACGTTCTTCACATAGAATAAATGTGTATTTTTACAAAGATTAAAAAAAGTAGAAAATGTCTGCAGCAAAAAAAGAATACAAAAGAATTACGGTTAAGTCTCTAACAGAAATGAAAGCCAATGGTGAAAAAATTTCTATGCTAACCGCATATGATTACACCATGGCAAAAATTGTTGATGGCGCAGGAATTGATATTATACTGGTTGGTGATTCTGCCTCTAATGTAATGGCGGGACACGAAACTACATTACCTATTACACTAGACCAAATGATTTATCATGCTAGTTCTGTGGTTAGAGGAATAGATCGTTGTTTGGTAGTAGTAGATTTACCTTTTGGGAGTTATCAATCTGATCCAAAAGAAGCGCTACGTTCTGCGATTAGGATTATGAAAGAGTCTGGCGGACATTCTATAAAATTAGAAGGCGGAAAAGAAGTTAAAGAATCTATTAAAAGAATTTTAAATGCTGGGATTCCAGTAATGGGTCACTTAGGATTAACTCCACAATCCATTTATAAATTTGGTACCTATACCGTTAGAGCAAAAGAAGAAGAAGAGGCAGAAAAGTTAATGGAAGATGCATTAATGTTAGAAAGAATTGGCTGTTTCGGAATTGTTCTAGAAAAAGTTCCAGCAAAACTTGCAAAAAAAGTAGCAGAAGCATTAACCATTCCTGTTATTGGAATTGGAGCTGGAAATGGTGTTGACGGACAGGTTTTAGTAACTCACGATATGTTAGGAATGACACATGAATTTAATCCTCGTTTTTTAAGACGTTATTTAGATTTATATGCTGATATGACGGGGGCTTTTAAAGGCTATATTACCGATGTAAAAAGTGGTGATTTTCCTAGTGATAAAGAGCAGTATTAAGTTCTACTTGTCATTCCTGCGAAGGCAGGAATCCATAAAAAGTAAGTTTAGATTCTTGCCTTCGCAGGAATGACAACAATCTAATAATCAGATTTATGAAAATCCTTCATTTAGATACAAATCATCCCTTAATAATAAATCAACTCAATGATTTAGGGTACACAAATGATGAAGATTATACGTCTTCTAAAACTGCTATTGAGGCTAAAATTCATTTGTATGATGGTTTTATTATTAGAAGTCGTTTTTCTATTGATAAAGCTTTTTTAGACAAAGCAAAAAACTTAAAATTTATTGGTAGAGTTGGTGCTGGTTTAGAAAATATTGATTGTGAATACGCAGTAAAAAAAGAGATAAAATTAATTGCTGCTCCAGAAGGAAATAGAAATGCCGTTGGCGAACATTCGTTAGGAATGTTATTGTCTCTTTTTAATAAACTTAACAAGGCTGATAAAGAAGTTAGAAGCGGAAAATGGTTGCGCGAAGAAAATCGCGGAATTGAATTAGACGGAAAAACTGTTGGGTTAATTGGTTACGGAAACATGGGAAAATCCTTTGCAAAAAAACTACGTGGTTTTGATGTTGAAGTTCTTTGTTATGATATAAAACCGAATGTAGGTGATGAAAATTGCAAACAGGTTTCTTTAGCAGAACTACAAAAAAAAGCAGACGTTTTAAGTTTACATACACCACAAACCGAACTAACAAAAAACATGGTAAATCATGACTTTATCAATGGTTTTAAGAACTCTTTTTGGTTGATAAATACTGCACGTGGAACATCAGTAAATACAATAAATTTAGTTACCGCATTAAAATCGGGTAAAATTCTCGGAGCTGGTTTAGATGTTTTAGAATATGAAAAATCGTCTTTTGAGAATTTATTTTCTGACAATAAATTGCCAGAAGCATTCAACTATTTAATCAATTCTGAGAACGTACTTCTTTCTCCACATGTTGCTGGATGGACTATTGAAAGTAAAGAAAAGTTAGCACAAACTATTGTGGATAAAATAAAAAGAAAATTTTGCTAACTTGTAAGCATTAAATTAATGTTATGCAATACAAAGCCAATTCGCCAGAAGATTACATCAATCAAGTTCCTGAGGAACGTAAAGAGACTTTAAAAAAGTTACGTAAGACCATAAAAGATAATTTACCAGAAGGTTTTGAAGAAGGAATGCAATATAGCTTTATTAGCTATTATGTACCACATTCTATTTATCCAGATGGCTATCATTGTAATCCTAAAGAACCTTTGCCTTTTATGAGTTTTGCATCACAAAAAAACTCTGTAAACTTTTATCATTCAGGGATTTATGCGAATAAAAAAATTCACGATTGGTTTGTTGCAGAGTATCCAAAATACTGTAAACGTAAATTAGATATGGGCAAAAGTTGTGTTCGTTTTAAAAAACTAGATGAAATACCTTATGAACTTATTGCAGAATTAGTTCGTAAAATATCTGTAAATGAATGGGTTGATACATATGAGTCTAATGTAAAAAACAGGTAAGATGAAAAAAGGTAAAGTAACAGGTATTGGTGGTTTATTTTTTAAAACTGAAGATCCTAAAGCAACAAAAGATTGGTATAAAAATAATCTTGGTTTTAATACAGATGATTGGGGTTGTACGTTTTGGTGGAAAGACGAAAACGGTAATAAATGTTCTACACAATGGAGTCCGTTTACAAAAGACACCGATTATTTTAAACCTTCTAAAAAAGACTTTATGTTTAACTATAGGGTTGAAAATTTAACCGAATTATTAGCTGAATTAAAAGAAAATGGGGTTACTGTAATGGATAAAGTTGAAGAGTTTGATTATGGTAAATTTGGTTGGATAGTAGATTTAGATGGTAATAAAATTGAACTTTGGGAACCTAATGATGCAGCATTTTTATAAAATAATTGATTAGCTTTACATACTAACAAAAAAATCAAAAGATAATGTCAGAAGAAAACAACAATTTAGAAGAAGCCAACAACATTGTAGAAAACAACAAAGAATCTATTAAAGATGATGCAAAAGAGGCGCTAGAAAATGCTAAGGAAAAAGCCGCTGAATTTGCTGATGTAGCAAAAGAGAAAACTGCCGAATTTGTTGGTGATGCTAAAGAAGCTTTAGAAGGTGCGAAAGAAAAAATTAACGAAGTATTATCAGATGAAAATATTGAAAAAGTAAAAGAAAAAGTTGGTGAATACACAGAAGTTGCCAAAGAGAAAGCAACAGAATTTGCAAGCGAAGCTAAAGAAGTTTTAGAGGATGTAGGGGAAAAAGCTGCTGAAATAGCTGGTGAGGCAGGAGAGCATATTGTCGATTTTGCTGAAGATGCTAAGGAAGAAATCGAAGAGGCAACTAAAAAAACGAAAAACTTTTTTCAACGATTATTTGGTAAATAACTAAACTTTAAAAATTAACTATAAAAACTAAACTAATGAATGTAATAGACGAAAACGGAAAAGTAATTCCAAATCAAGAAAGCAAACGAATAATTACTGGGGTTTTAGGAATATTATTAGGCTGGGCAGGTGTACATAAATTTGTCTTAGGCTATACAAACGAAGGCTTAATAATGTTAGCTGGAACTTTTGTCTTAGGGTGTATTTCTTTAGGGGTATTATCTGGAGCTGTTGGATTAATTGGTTTGATAGAAGGAATTATTTACCTAACAAAATCTGATGATGAATTTATAGAAACTTATCAAAATAATAAAAAACCTTGGTTTTAAAGATGGCATATTTACAAGAACACATCACAGAAATATTAATTTTACTTTTTTTAGTTATAACTTTTTTACAATCTGGTTTTGATAAAATTCTAGATTGGAACGGAAATGTCTCTTTTATAAAAGATCATTTTAAAAACTCACCATTTAAAAATAGTGTTCCTCTTTTATTAGGAATTATTTTAGTGATAGAATTAATTGCCGGAATTTTAATGGTTGTTGGAATTTTTCAATTAGCAACATCAGGAATAAAAAATCTTGCTTTACTTGGAGCAGAATTATCTGCTTTAACGTTAATTTTTTTATTAATCGGTCAGCGATTGGCAAAAGATTATGCTGGAGCAATGTCTTTAGCTGTATATTTTATAATTACAATTTTTGGTGTTTTTCTTCTAAATAACTAAAACCTATTCAAAGAAAACATAATTATAAATAATACTTATTATAAAACCTCTTTAAACTTGCGTTTTAAGAGGTTTTATTTTTTTAGTAAATAGATTCTGTCTTTTCTTTCAGAAAACTTAAACAAGTGTTTTTAAAATCGATTTTAACTCTTTTTTAGGCAATATATAAGCGATGAATACTCTGTTGTTTTCTTTGCTTTCTTATTTGAAAGAAAACCTACTTTAAATGCTTTGAAAAAATTTGTCTTACCTGTTTTATATTTTTCACTTAATAAAGAAACATAATACGAATCAAATTTCATTGGAAGTGTTTTTTCTACATTCATAGAAAACTCAGAAAATATTTTTGAAATCGAAGTTTGAGAAAAATGCCAAAGATGTCTTGGAACATCATATGCTGCCCAAAATTCTTTATAATGATTTGCATCATAACTTTTATAATTTGGAACCGCAATAATTAAAACGCCATTTTGAGTTAAAAGTTCCTTTAAGCGCAAAATTGTTTCTTCTAATTTCTCTACATGTTCTAGCACATGCCAAAGTGTAATTACATCAAATTGTATGTTCTTTAATTCTGATATATCTGATAAAATAGTGATGCCTTTTTTAGCAGCAATTTCTCTAGCTTTTAGATTTGGTTCGACACCAAAAACTTCCCAATTGTTATTTTTACATGCTCCTAAAAAGTCACCAGTTCCAGCTCCAAAATCTAAGACTTTTTTATTGTCTGTTTTAAATGAATTTAAAAGAGAAATCTTTTTCTTAAGAGTATAATTTTTTACTGTTTGATATAAAATATCGGTAAGTGATTTTTTGCTATCTGTGTGAGAAATATAATCTTCACTTTTATAATAATCTTCTAAATTTTTAGGAATAGGTTGTGTAACTAACAACTCGTATTCTTTGTTTTTTTGAACTTGAAAAGACGTGTTAGAAACTGTATAATCTTTACAAGTCAAGTATGAATCGAGATTAATATTAAGCTTATTTTCTATTGACATTAATTACAAATTAATTAAATGTTCCACGAGGAACATTTAAAAATTATCTTCCCATATAAACTAATAATACAGAAACATCACTTGGTGAAACTCCACTAATTCTACTAGCTTGAGAAATAGTTGTAGGTTGAATTTTAGTTAGTTTTTCCCTAGCCTCATAAGATAACGATTTTACTTTTTCGTACTTAAAATTAGAGGGAATAGAAATGTTTTCTAGTCGATTTAACTTATCTGCATTGTTCTTCTCTTTCTCTATATATCCAGAATATTTTAAATGAATTTCTACCTGCTCTATAACATCTTTATTGATATTATTTTCGGTAATAAAGTCGCTTACTTTATCAATAATAAAAAAGTCTGAAAACTGTAATTGAGGTCTAGCAGCAATTTTAAAAAGCTTCATTGTTTGATTAACTTCCGCTAATCCTTTTGCTTTTAAAATTGGATTTACCTCTTCTTTTTTTACACTTAACTTTTCTATAAACTGAATTAATTTTGCTGTATTTTCTTTCTTTAAAAGGACATTGTCAAATCGTTCTTTTGAAGCCAAACCGAGTTCATACGACTTTTCAGTAAGACGTAAATCTGCATTATCCTGTCTTAATAATGTTCTATATTCTGCTCTAGAAGTAAACATTCTATAAGGCTCCTCTGTCCCTTTTGTAATTAAATCATCTATTAAAACACCAATATAAGCTTCACTTCTTTTTAATATAAAAGGCTCTTTATTTTGCGATTTTAAAGCCGCATTTACACCCGACATTAAACCTTGCGCCGCCGCCTCTTCATAACCTGTAGTTCCATTAATTTGACCAGCAAAAAATAAATTCTTAATTAGCTTTGTTTCTAAAGAGTGAGTTAATTGAGTCGGTGGAAAATAATCATATTCAATCGCATATCCATATCTAAAAAACTTAACATTTTCAAATCCAGCAATTGAACGAATTGCCTTGTCTTGAATATCTTCGGGTAACGAAGTAGAAAATCCGTTTACATAAATTTCAACGGTATTCCATCCTTCTGGTTCTACAAATATTTGATGCCTATCTTTCTCTGCAAAACGATCAATTTTATCTTCAATCGAAGGGCAATAACGTGGCCCTGTAGATTGAATTCTACCATTAAACATTGGTGATCTATCAAACCCTTCTCGTAATAAATCATGCACCTCTTGACTCGTATATGTTAAGTAGCAAGAACGTTGTTTTGTAAGCGGTTTAATGTCTTGTATATAAGAAAATTTCTCAGGGTTTTCATCACCAGGTTGCTCGGTCATTTTAGAATAATCTAAAGATCTTCCATCAACTCTTGGCGGTGTTCCAGTTTTCATTCTACCATGATCAAATCCTTTTTTAGATAAATCTTCAGTGATTCCTGTAGAAGCTTTTTCACCTGCTCTACCTCCACCAAAAGTCTTTTCTCCAATATGAATTAACCCGTTTAAAAAAGTTCCAGCAGTAACAATTACTGTCTTAGCTTTTATCTCTAAACCCAATGCAGTTTTTACCCCAACAATTGTATCTTCATCAAACAACAAACCGTTTACGGAATCTTGATAAAAATCTAAATTATCGGTTTTCTCTAACATGTTTCTCCAAGTCTCTGCAAACTGCATTCTGTCTGACTGAGCTCTTGGACTCCACATTGCCGGTCCTTTGGATTTATTTAGCATTTTAAACTGTATAGCTGTTTTGTCAGTAACAATTCCACTATACCCTCCTAAAGCATCTATTTCACGAACTATTTGCCCTTTAGCAATTCCGCCCATAGCTGGATTACAGCTCATCTGTGCAATGTTCTGTAGATTCATAGTTATAAGTAACGTATGAGCACCCATATTGGCACTTGCTGCAGCCGCCTCACTACCTGCGTGACCACCACCAACTACTATAACATCATATGTTGTTGAAAATAAACTCATTGTATCGTTCCACGTGAAACAAACACATTAATCAACTGGCTATCAATTGTTTAATGTATTTATTGCATTGTTTTCTTTAGTTCTCATTATTGTTTTTTCCTCGTCTGTCTTATCTTTATAATTCATAAAGTGCAATACCCCATGAATTAAAACTCGATTCAACTCTTCTTCAAAAGACACGTTAAAATCCTTTGCGTTCTCTTTTACCCTTTCTATAGAAATATAGATGTCTCCAGAAACTTGTTTCCCTAAACTATAATCAAAACTAATAATATCTGTTAGGGTATCATGTTTTAAAAACTCAAGATTAATCTTATGTAAATATTCATCATCACAAAAAATATAATTGATTTCTCCTAACTCAAATTTCTCTTCAGAAATACATCCTTGTATCCAATTAGAAAATACTTCTTCATTATCAATAGAGAAATTGGTTTCGTAATTAAATTGAATCATTAATTTTTGCTCTTAGGTAAAGAAAAATACTCTTGTACTTTCTTTTTATAATTCGGGCGCAAAGGTAAGGATTGTCTATTTAATATTTCTGTTTGATTATAAAACAATTTTTTGAATTCTAGCTCTTTACGTTTCTTTCTTTGATACTCTTTTAAATTTGTTGCTGCCTTACGTTTAGAATCTTTTCCTTGCTTTAGTTCAGCACTTTTAAGCTTTAACAATTGATAATTTAATTGCTGCATTCTTTGGAATGTGCGAGCATTAATTCCTTTTTCTAAAATTTGATTTTCTAATTGCTCCATTTCTTTAGCAACTTTAGCAGCTTGTTTGGTACCACCACTTCCAAATTTTCCTTTATTTATTGCATCTTCAAGTTGTTGTCTCAACTGACTTTGTTCTTTGTATATTTTATACAACTCACCATCTAAATCATCACTTTCACCTTCTCCTTCACCTTCTTTTTCTCCACCTTTACCATTTTTGCCCTGCTTTCCTTTACCGCCTTTACCTCCGTCTTTTCCATTTTCTTTTTGACCTCCTTTTTCACCTTTCTTACCCTCCTTACCTTCTTTTCCGTCTTTTCCAGACTCACTTGCTTTTTCTCCTGGTTTCTGACCTTTTTCCATGCCTTTCTTCATTTTTTCAGACAACCCTTTTTGCTTTTCTATAATAGTTGGTAAACTAAATGACTGTCCTTTCTTTCCTTTTCCTTTCCCCATAGACATCGATTCTTTCATATTATTTAAAATATTACTTAAATAATCTGCCAAACTATTACTTGCAGTCATTACATAACGCTGATTAGAAACCCCAGCAGAAAATCTGTTTTCTGAAAAATTATCTAATGATTGATTCAAATTATAATGCGCTAAAGAAAGATCTTCTTGAATCCTGGCAGAAATTTTAGGAACACGTACCGACAACACATACAAACTATCATCTATATGATTAAAATACGTTTTTATTTCATTTTGTTTCTTTAGGTTTTTTCCAAAATCAGGATGATTGGTAGAGCTTTCAGAAAAACGATTAATTAAGCCTTCTTGCTTAAATGAGAAAGTAACTAGATTTTCTAGAATTTTTCTTAAGTCACCCATATCTTCTTCTATTGAGTCACTTGAATTTTGTTGCATTTGTTGCTGCATTTTCTGACTCATCTTTTTCATTTTCTTTGAAGATTTCTTTTGACTTTCTTTAGCCTCCTTTTTATTCTGTTCTTCTAACTTTTCTTCAGAATTTTCTAACTCTTTATTTATATCATCTTGTTCAGAATCTGTTTCTGGAAGTTCCATCGGTTTTTTTAACTCCTCATTCTCTTTATTTAATTCTTTCAGCTCTTTTTCTAGTTTTGAAAACTCTTTTTTAATCTCTTTTTGTTTCTCTAAATTATTTTCTTCAGACTTAGAAAGTTCTTCCTGTTTTTTTGAAAGCTCTTCTAACTTACTTGCAATTTGCATTGTTTTTTGCTCTACATAAAAACGTTTAGTCATTTCTAACATACGTTCTAAACTTCGTTGCTGCTGTTTGTTTTGCTGTGCTAACTCTTTAGACTTTTTTAATAAATCTTCTTTATTTAGCTTTTCAGACATTTTTTGAAGTTCTTTCAATAACTTTTCTTGATAGGCTGATTTTTTTAACTCATTTATACGTTCTTGTAACTGTTCTTTCTTTTCTTGTAAAGAAGGAGTTTCTTCTTTTTTCTCGTCAAAATTTTCTTGCAATTTATCTGTTTGACGCTGCATCATTTCTTTATACTGTTTCTGAAGTTTTATGAAGTCCTGAACCTTCTTTTTATCGTTCCAACTAATATTTTTCTTATTCTGAATATCTTGTTGAATTTTCTCTAACTTTTCTTGTTGCTTTTTTTGTTGTTGAATTGAATTTTCTAAAGAATTAAGCGTGTTTTTTTGCTCTTCCATTAACTCTTCATCAACCTCTTCTTTTGTTTTCTTTCTGTAGTTGAATTTTCTACTAACCGCTTTCTTATTTCCATTTACTGCGTCATTATCAAAAACTCTAAAAAACAATTCGTAATCTATCCCTTCAACTAAATTTAATTGATCTGGAAATTGATAATAAAACGTCTGAATATTTTCTTTAGAAAGAGGTAATTCTAGCGTTTGTTGCGGCTGGGGATTCTCTTCATTATAATAAACCAACTCCAACTTTTTTAATCCATAATCATCAGAAACCTGACCTGCGAATTGCGCCGTTCCACGTGAAATACTATCTATATTAGATGTCATAGAAATTACAGGAAATTCATCTTTTACAACATCAACTGAAAACTGTAACTTTTCATAATCCTTTAAAGCCTTGTTAGAACTTGATATCGAATAGTTAATTGGTTTTAATATTCGTTTTCCGTACCTAAAAACATTCTCCTCTTTTTGTGTAAATGACTTTCTTGTTTGCTGAATAAAAGAAACTGTATCTGTTTGACTTGCAGAAACTTGCCAGGTAATAAAAGTACCTTCCGGAACAGTAATATTACCCGTATTGTTGATTTTTTTACTCTTTCTTTTTATATGATTAGGGAAATTTAAAAACATACTAACCTGCTGAATTGTAGGTGTTTTTATAACGTCTAATACATAATCATTAGATGTTATTTCATTCGCTTTTATATAAAAATTAATAGGCTGCTGAACATCTGAAAAAGTATAAGAAAAAGAACCGTCAAGATTGTTTTGTAAGTAATATTCTTGATGATCATATGCAATTTTTGCTTCAGATGGAATCACGTTTCCTTTAACTTTTACTTTGACCGTATATGGTTTTCCTTGTATAACTGTTAAACTAGCATTATCAATAAAAAAAGAAAAGGGTGCTGGCGGATTATAACTTGTTTTATAATCTACAACACGTTGTAAACTTTTTGTTAACGCTCCGTTTGAGCCGGTAAAAAAAACAAGTACCCAGATAAGTAACGGAACAAGCGCGTATTTTAAATATTTTGAATTCTTTTTAAAATCAATTGCTTTAGAAAACGGAATGGGTTGTAATTCTGTTGATTTTTGCTCGATGCTAGCTAATAAAAGTTCAGAAGATTTCGCGTTTTCTTTTAATTGAAGAATATTTAACAACTTATCTTGAACTTCTGGAAAATGATTTCCAATAATCTTAGAAGATTCTTCTAAAGAAATTCCTTTTTTTAAACCAATCAATTTAAATATTGGAAAACAAATAAATCGAACAAAAAGAAAAAGTTCAACACCTATAAAAAGCCAAAAAAGAAAGGTTCTAGCATTCGGTTTAAGCCATAAAAAATATTCGATAAACAACGTAAAGAAAAAATACAAAAAACCTAAAGTTAAAAAGAGAATAATTCCTTTTATCAATTCGTTTGTATAAAACTTTTGTCCAAATTGACGTAACTTTGATTCTATGTGTTGGTAATTTTTCATCTCTAACCCATAAAAATACATTTTTTATAAATGATAAAGAATAAATAATTTGTTAAAGCTTTGTAAGCAACTCTTTTTTTAAACAACTAATGTGTAAAATCAATATCATGAAAAATTTAAGCCTACTATTATTTTTAGTTACTTCTATTACTTTTGCTCAAAGTCCGTGGACACAAAAAAAGGGGAAATTATACACACAATTATCTTATACAATAATTCCGGAGTACACTGAAATTTTTGGTAATTCAGAATTGAACCTACATGGTATTTCAGATAATACTATTAATTTCTATGGTGAAATTG